>JBEPYG010000489.1:0-1595 GCA_041641515.1 Roseiflexus sp. | reverse complement strand
TAGTGTTGACCGGTGTGGACCAGTACCTCACGATGGCGTGATCGCAACACCCGGCTGATGGCCGCTGCCTTAATGAATTGTGGTCGCGCTCCGACGATAGTTACGATGTTCACGTTGATCACCTTGTGGCGTTTAGCGTTAGAACGTTGAACATTCGCGCGTTCAGCATTCAGCATTTCCAGGCTTCATCCTGCATCCTTATGCAACGTCAGATGTGGCATTGCGACCGGACCTTGCCACACAATGCGTTTGCGCTACCGAGATAATCGATGTGTAGCGTCGTTGTCCGACTCTCAAATCTCTCGGCGATATTCGACATCACTGATACTACTGCACGTCATATCTGGTCGCGCAAAACGAAGTTTTGAGCAGGTGGGCGTTAGATCATCAGCTGCATTCGCAAGATCACGCGCACGCTTCCACGCCTCAAGATCCTCGAATTGCTCGATCTTTGACATACTATCGTCCAACGTTATCCGTTCCCCGTCCTACTTTCAACCTTCCACCAGCGGTACCGGTTCGCCATTGGTTGCCAGGGAACGCTGTGCAGCTTGTAGCACTTTGAGGACACGCAACCCGCTTTCACCGTCGGTCAGTGGCGGCTCACGGGTCATGATCGCACGCAGGAATGCTTCACACTCCAGGCGCAGCGGTTCGGTCGGGTCGAATGCAACGCGCTCACCAGCGCCGCGCACCGGCACCGGCTCTCCCTCACGCATTTCGACGCGCTGGTCGTAGAGCACCAGTTCCTTTGCTACATCATCGAAACTTGCCATCTTCTGCGAGCCAATGACGACCAGGCGCTGCTCTTTGAACGGGTGAAGCCAAGAGACATGAATATGGGCGCGTATACTGTTGTCGAACAGCAGGTTCGTGACCGTCACATCAGCGATGTTTGGCTGGATGTAGTTGCCTCCCGCTGCGGAGACCTGAACCGGCATTGCTTCGAGTAATCGGAGAATGACCGCGATATCGTGCGGGGCAAAACTCCACAGAATGTTCTCTTCGCGCCGCACTTTGCCGAGACTCAGACGGTTGGAGTAGATGTAGTATACCTCTCCTAGCTCGCCGTTGCGCACCATCTGAACGAGGCGCACAACAGCCGGATGATATTCGAGCACGTGCCCGACCATGAGAATGCGGCGCTGTTCACGGGCAATCTGCACCAGCCGCGCTCCCTGGGCATAGGTCAGCGCCAGCGGCTTTTCGACAAACACATCGCGACCGGTCTCCAGCGCCTGGCGTGCCAAGTCGTAATGGGTGACTGCCGGTGTTGCGATCACAACTGCACCGGTGGTGACTTCATCAAGACTGGCAACGACCGGTATGTCTGGTGCGGTCTGCGCTGCTGCTGCTCGTCCCGCCTCGGTTGTGTCACACACCATGTCTAGGGCGCCGAGCTGATAAAAATTACGCACCAGGTTTTTGCCCCAATAGCCGCAACCGATCACGGCAACCGGCGGCACTTTGCGCCGCGCAGTGGTTTGTCGCGTCTGGTGAGATGTCTCTGCCATAGGGTGTCCTTGTCTACTGCTGTACTCTGCTCTTCGATAGTCATCCGGTTTAGCGCTCGCTCACTCGCTCATACACCACGT
>JBEPYG010000488.1:543-1714 GCA_041641515.1 Roseiflexus sp. | reverse complement strand
TGAGGAGGTTCTTTCCGGCGCGGCGAGTGAGCGTATCGAGCAGGTCGAGCACATGATGACTAGTTTCACTATCGAGATTTCCGGTCGGCTCATCCGCCAGAACGAGCAGCGGGTCGTGCACCAGCGCGCGCGCCACTGCCACGCGCTGCTGCTCACCGCCGGAAAGCCGGTCGGGGTAGGCATGCTGACGGTCGGCAAGCCCAACCTGTGCCAGCAGATCGAGTGCAGCGATGCGGTCACGCGCCGTCACACGTCCGTTCAGTTCGAGGGGCAACAAGAGATTCTCGAGAACCGTCAGGGTCGGCACGAGGTTGTAAAACTGAAAAATAAAGCCTATCGACCGGCGACGGAACAGCGTTCGCTCACGCTCTGACATACGTGTCAGCGATTGCCCGGCAACCGTAATCTCACCTGATGTCGGCAGATCAATACCGCTCACCAGGTTCAGCAGTGTACTCTTCCCCGAACCGCTCTTGCCGACCAGCACCACAAACTCGCCGCGGGCAAACGATGCGCTGACGTCGTGCAGCACAACCCGTTCGCGCCCGGCTTCTTCGTAACTCTTCGACACCCGGTCGAGCACAATGATCGGCGTATCGCGATGCACCGCGCTGGCGACTGGGGAACCATTATCCATCTGTATGGCGCTGCGTATCAGGCGCGGCGATGAATGGGGTGCAATACCTGTCTGTCTGGACATCAAAACGTCCGCCTTTCCCTACTGCGGCACTTTCTGTTTACAGATAGTACGTTTCGCCTGCGTACGCGGATGCAACAACACAATCGTAGCACCGGCGTCGAATGTTTCGTGTTTCGTCCATGCACAGGTATGCAACAGATGGCGCCTATGTTATGTCATGTTAGCGTACACGGCGTCCTGGCGTGCGTTGACGCAACGCAGCTATGAACCTAAGAGAACACAAGGAGCGCCTGAGGCGCTCCTGTGTTTACCTGATATTCAACAAATTAGTATGTTGCCTGCAGCAGGATTGCTTGGTCCGGGCACGCCGCCGCCGTGTCCTAACGGAGATTCTTCCTCGGAGTACGGGCTCGCCAGGGGCGCCGGAATAAGGCATAGGAGCCGTTACAGGCGGCTCAGACGCCACCCTAGAACTCTAAACTGCCGCTCGCCACCCCCAGCGCTGCAAGAATAAACGCGAATATTGCACCA
>JBEPYG010000488.1:0-533 GCA_041641515.1 Roseiflexus sp. | reverse complement strand
GATCGCGCCACTGATAAACTGAGCAATAAATGCCAGCACCAACGTAATGATTGCCGGATTCTGCTGCAGGTTCATACTCGAGCGCACACCAAGGTAACCGAGGTAGATCTGGTAGATACCCAGCGCCAGTGTCGCGGGGAACGCCAGACAGCCGAGGATCGGAATCGCACTTACCGCACCCGTCACTGCCTGAATCGGCGCAACAAACAACGACATGGTGTAAAACACCTCGTCCTGGGATCCGGTTCCACCCTGCTGCTTGCCGATGAAATAGACGAGAAAGACGAAGATGTAGAAACCCACGATCGGCAGGATGAAACCTAGCACTGCACCAAGCAATGCCGCCACAATGCCATTCAGAAGACCAAAGACCAAGGAAACCGCTGCACTGATCGCCGCCGCCGCCATAATGTAGATCGTCGCCTCACGCTGACCACCGTGCCGCTCAAAGCGCTCGAACGTCTCAACACTCGGCTTCGTCAGCACCTGGATACTCTGATTGAGCATCTCGCCGATTGAGACCCCTTGAATCA
>JBEPYG010000487.1:0-1746 GCA_041641515.1 Roseiflexus sp. | reverse complement strand
CGGTACATCAAGGCGAAGTGCCGCATACTCATATGGTTCTGGTGCAGGCTTTAGACGCCGCACGATATCGGCAGAAAAAATGTTCTCGAAGAAGTGTACAATACCGGCATTTGTCAATTGATCGATTGCCACTTCCTCGGTTGAATTCGTCAGCGCTGCCAGACGTAAACCGGCGGAACGGAGACGGTCGAGCGCAGCGGGAACATCGGCGTGAGCAGGCAGGGTGCGCATCCCTGTGATCAGAGCGGAACCATCATCCGCTGAAAGCGATGTCCCATAACGCGCAGCCGTCATTTCTAGCGCTGCCACCCAGATCCTTGTAAAATTCACATATTCACCGGTAATCGTTGTAACGAATGCTGACTGGAGCACCTGGTTGAACCACGCCTGGCGTGCATTTGCAACCCCAAAGATGCGTGTAAACAACGGTTCGAGCGCGCGCATGTCGAGAAGCGTCTCATTCACGTCAAAAACAATCACCCGAGGCATCTGCTCCTCCTGTCATCATCCTCGATTCAAATAGACCCGGCAGCACTGCCACAGCACTTGACACACTTCCTCAACACCGGGTGGTCAATAACCGGGATATTCGTCTGTACACTTGTCTACTGCCTTGTAATGTGGAGATTCGCCCGCGGCGGCGGTGGAAAAAAGACCAACTGGTATAGAGCGTGACGCTCCCTATACTACACTAGTTTCAATAAAAGCTCAAGCGTGGCGCAAACAATCTCGCTACCCCGCCTGCAAGACATCAACCCAAAAAGCATCCATTTTTGCGCGTAATAATGCGTGCTCAGGCCGTTCAAGTGACGGGTCATCCGCCAGGATCTTTTGTGCTTCGCGGTATGCTGTCTGAAGCAGACGAATATCGGTCAATTGCGCTACTTTGAGGTCGGGGGTGCCGCTCTGCCGGGTGCCGAAGAATTCACCAGGTCCGCGCAGCTGCAGGTCAATCTCCGCCAAACGAAAGCCATCGCTGATCTGCTCCATTGCCTCCATACGCTGGCGCGTCACATCGTTCTGCTCTTTATCGCATACGAGGATGCAGTAACTTTGATGAACTCCACGTCCAACCCGTCCGCGGAACTGGTGCAACTGTGCGAGGCCAAACCGCTCTGCACCTTCGATGACGATAGTAGTCGCGTTAGGCACATCAATGCCCACTTCAACTACCGCGGTCGCAACCAGAATATCGTATTTGTGGTTGCGGAAGGCGATCATGACGGCGTCTTTCTCGCGTGGCGCCATTTTGCCGTGGATCAGTGCGACTCGTAGATCGGGGAAGACGTCGCGCGAGAGGGTGGCATGCATCTCTTCGGCAGATGGAAGATCGATCTTTTCACTCTCTTCGACTAGCGGGCAAATGACAAACGCCTGGCGCCCTTTTGCCACTTCGCTCCGGATATGACGATACACCTTGTCACGCTCGACCGTCGTGACCCAGCGCGTCTTGATTTCCCGGCGTCCTGGTGGTAATTCGTCAAGCACTGAGACATCCAGGTCGCCGTAGATCGTCAGGGTTAGGGTCCGCGGAATAGGGGTTGCGGTCATTACCAGCATATGTGGGTTATACCCTTTGTCTTTCAAACGCTGGCGCTGCTCGACGCCGAAGCGATGCTGTTCGTCGACGATTGGCAATCCAAGCGCAGCATACTGAACGCTTTCGGTGATGAGTGCGTGCGTGCCGACGATCAGGTCGATATCACCGCGCGCGATTCCCTCGAGCACGCGCCGCCGTTCTTTTGC
>JBEPYG010000486.1:0-1871 GCA_041641515.1 Roseiflexus sp. | reverse complement strand
GCGCGCATCATGTCACGCCGAATGTCGCCACCATTCGCGACTATCAGCCAGGTGACAGTTTCAACCGCATCCACTGGCGAAGCACGGCGCGCCTTGGCAGATTGATCGTGAAAGAGTTCGAACTCGATCCGACCGCCGAGGTGTATGTGGCGCTTGATATGCACGAGTCCGTACAGCAGGCGTGGTGGCCAGCGGAGGGCAGATCGGCTGTACGGGGTCAACGGACGGCCGAGTCCACTGAGGAGTATGCTGTGCATGCAGCGGCATCGATTGCACGTCACGTGCTCGATCAGAACCGTGCGGTGGGGTTGATTGCCTGGGGGCAGCGCCGCGAAGTCATTCCGCCCGAGCGCGAAGCGCGGCAACTGTACAAAATCCTGGAGGCGCTGGCAGAACTGCGTGCGTATGGATCTGCGTCGCTGGCGGAAGTGCTCAGCGCCGAGAGTGCGCGATTTGGGCGCAACTGCACGCTGGTGGTCATCACTCCATCGCTGGACGGGCGATGGGTGACAGGGGTGCAGCACCTGCTCTACCGTGGCGTGCGCGTTGTTACTGTCCTGATCGATGCGCGATCGTTCGGCGGCGGGCGTGGTAACGAGTCGATTCGCGCGCGTCTGGCAGAGTTGCGCGTGCCAGCCTATACCTATGAACGCGGGCAGTCGCTGGTGGCGGCGCTTGCCCACACTCCGCTTATCACGCTACCCAAGACGAGCGCAGCAGCAAACGTTGCGTTGTCGTAAAAAATCTTCGGTAACACGACATCCGCTCACCATATCGGTTCGTAAAACACAGTACACGGAATAAATACCATGCAGTTCCGGAGTGCTGTAATGAACCAGGTCCGAACTACTCATCCCCGCTCACCAAATCGAGATCAGGATGCCGATCCTGACGGCGATGTCTTTTGGCAGACCGACAGCGTCGATGTTGCTGTAAAACGAACCTCTTCCAGCGAAACGCTCGACGACTCAACACAGATGTACCTGCATGAAATTGGGCAAGTTAGTCTGTTGAGCGCCGCCGAAGAGGTTGCGCTGGCGAACGACATCAGCGCCGGTCGTGAGGCGCAGGAGCGCTTGCACTCGCAACGTTTCGAGTCATCAGCCGAGCGTTTGTTGCTCGAACGGCGCGTTATGCAGGCAGAAGAGGCGCGTCGTCGCTTGATTCAGGCAAACCTGCGTCTGGTCGTCAGTGTCGCCAAGAAATATATCGGCGGCCCACTCTCGTTTATGGACCTGGTACAGGAAGGGAACATTGGTCTGATGCGCGCCGTCGAGAAGTTCGACGCCAGCAAGGGCAACCGTTTCTCGACCTACGCAACGTGGTGGATTCGCCAGGCGATCACGCGCGCCATTGCCGAACAGAGCCGCCTGATCCGATTGCCGGTGCACCTGAGCGACATCATTGCGCAGGTGCGACGTGTTGCGCGGCGTCTCGAACAGTCGCTGGAACGTGAGCCGACGATTGAGGAGATTGCTGAAGCGGTCGGCATGCCAGAGCGCAAGGTGAAACTGTTGCTCCAGGCGTCGGCACAGCCGATTTCGCTGGAACAACCGATCACAAGTGATGGTGAGGGGCACATCAGCGAGCTGCTGGCGGATGATGGCGCTGATGCACCAATGGAGATTGCGACGCAACGCATGCTCCAGCACGATCTGGAACAGGCGTTGATGGAACTGCCTGACCGTGAACGGGCGGTGCTTCAATTACGATATGGTCTGACCGATGGACGCCGTCGGACGCTTGAGGAGATCGGTTCGACGTTCGGCATCACCCGCGAGCGTACCCGGCAGATTGAAGCTGATGCGCTGCGGCTGTTGCGGCGTCCCGGCGTTGGTGCGCGGTTGCAGGGGTATCTGGAGTAGAAAAAT
>JBEPYG010000485.1:0-1933 GCA_041641515.1 Roseiflexus sp. | reverse complement strand
GTGGGCAGCTCAGGCGCCCACGGCTTTTTGTATGTCCACGGTCACGCTTCTCCTGGGTACACGGACATTGTTCCCGCACACAGACAGCGCTCGTGATCCAAACCAATGCGTGACCTCACATCCGGACGTTTCCGCTTCTATCGAGGGTTGCATGATCGCCAAATTTCGCCTATCCTTGCACAGAGCATAGCACGTCAGAGGTTCTCTATGCCCGACAACATTCTGGTGTCAGTCGCCTGGCCCTACGCCAACGGTCCGTTTCACGTCGGTCACATCGCAGGCGCCTATCTGCCCGCCGATGTCTTCGCGCGCTACCATCGCCTGCGCGGGAACCGGGTGTTGATGGTCTCCGGTTCCGACTGCCACGGCACACCGATTACCATCGCCGCCGAGCGTGAAGGGATTTCGCCGCAGGACGTCATCCGGCGCTACCATCCAACCTTTCTTCAGACGTTCCAGGCGCTCGGCATTTCGTTCGACCTGTTCACGCAAACCTATACCGACAATCACTATCGTGTGACGACCGATATGTTCCTGCGATTGCTGGAACATGGCTATCTCTACAAAGATACGATGGTCGGATCGTACTCCGAAACGCTGGGACGCTTCCTACCCGACCGGTTCGTCGAGGGAACCTGCCCAAACTGCGGCTATCCGCGCGCGCGCGGCGATCAGTGCGACAGTTGCGGGCATCTGCACGATCCGCAGGATCTCATTGCACCGCGCTCGGTGCTCGATGGCGCACCGGTCACCTTCCGTGAAACCGAGCATTTCTTCATCGATCTGGCAAAACTCGAACCGCAGTTGCGCGCCTGGCTCGATAGTGTGGATCGCAGTTACTGGCGCGCGAATACGCTACTCTTCACTCAGAACTGGCTGCGTGAGGGACTGCGCGGTCGCGCCATCACCCGCGACCTGGAATGGGGCGTTCCGGTGCCGGTGGATGATCCGGCGTTCAAAGATAAGCGCATCTACGTCTGGTTCGATGCCGTGATCGGCTATTACTCGGCGTCGATCGAGTGGGCAGAGCGCATCGGCGCGCCGGACGCCTGGAAGGAATGGTGGGTGTGTCTGCCCGATGGTTCATCGCCTTCGCGGTCGTACTATTTCATCGGCAAGGACAACATCCCGTTCCACACAATCATCTGGCCCGCGATGCTGATCGGGTATGGCAATCTGGCGCTGCCATATGACGTGCCTGCCAACGAGTTCCTCAACCTCGAAGGCGACAAGATGAGCACAAGCCGCAACTGGGCGCTCTGGGCGCCAGATATTGAGAACCGGTATCAACCTGATGCCATTCGATACTACCTGATCGCCAACGGACCGGAGACGCGCGACAGCAACTGGAGCTGGGCCGATTTCGTGCAGCGGGTCAACAGTGAACTGGTGGCAACGTGGGGGAATCTGGCGAACCGCGTACTCAGCATCGCTTACCGGAATTTTGGCGCTGTTCCTCACCCTGCTGAATTGACCAATGCCGATCGACAGCTGATCGCCGCGACGCAGCACACTTTCGAGGAAGTGACGGCGCTACTCGAAGGAGTCAAACTGCGCGCAGCGCTGAACGAGACAATGGCGCTGGCGCAGGCGGCGAACCAGTATCTCAGCGAACAGGAGCCGTGGAAACTCGTCAAGAGTGACCGGGAGCGCGCTGCAACTGTTCTGTTTGTGGCGTTGCGCGTCGTGGATACACTCAAGGTGCTGTTCTGCCCGTTTTTGCCGTTCAGCAGCCAGCGGTTGCACGAATTGCTCGGCTACACCGGAACCATCGCGCCGCAGCCGCATGCTGAAGAAACCATGGCGCCAGACGGATCGCCGCGCCTCGTCCTGACCGGCGACTACAGCGCCAGCGCCGGCGCCTGGGGGATCAGCGTGCTTGCGCCAGGGCAACCGATCCAGCCGCCGGCGCCATTGTTCCAGAAATTAGATG
>JBEPYG010000484.1:0-1935 GCA_041641515.1 Roseiflexus sp. | reverse complement strand
CAATCAGGCGCCACGTAGCAGACCACGTCATCTCCGGGACGTCTGACGTGGCTGAGGCAGTCTCACCCGCGTTGCCATCCGTCTCGACTGCCTCGCCATCTGGTACGGGGGCATCAACGCGGTGTGGCACATCTACTGTTGGTTCGTCCTGTGGTTCGACTGTTTTCATGGCATGTCACTGCGCAACGATCACCGTGGCGCCGTCATACGTTACAATGGAGCGAACGTCGTGTCAAGGCGTTGCGATACGGAGGAGCAAAATAATGACCCGTCTCATTCTCGACACCGATATCGGTACCGATGTCGATGATTGTCTGGCGCTGGCGCTTATTCTGACATCGCCCGAGTTCCACCTCGAAGGTGTGACGTGTGTGTATGGCGATGTGTTGCTTCGCAGCCGCATGGTACGGAAACTGCTGAACCTGCGCGGACGCACAACCACTCCCGTTTTTGCAGGCGCGACTCAACCGCTCCTGGAGCTGCTGCCGGTGTACTGGGCCGGGCACGAAGGGATCGGATTGCTCGATGATGACGATCAGGCGCTAACACCAGAACCAGACCACGCTGTTGACTATATCGTACGCACGGTAATGAATAACCCACACCAGATTCACCTTGCTGCGATCGGCCCGCTGACCAATGTTGCGCTGGCGCTGAAACGCGAGCCGCGCATCGCACAGGCGCTCGCTAGTCTGACCATCATGGGCGGCGCGTGCCGGGGATACGAGTCGCTCAACATCAGTTATGTCGAGCACAACATCCGATGTGATCCGGAGGCGGCGCATATCGTCTTCAGTTCCGGCGCGCCGATTTCGCTTGTCCCGCTCGATGTGACCCTGCAAACCCGCATTCGCCTCGCCGACGTCGAACGCATTCGGGCAACAGGCACGCCGTTCCACGCTGCGGTTGCCGATCAGGTCGCTTTGTACCCGCCATTCCGTTCACAGGGTTTCACTTATCTGCACGATCCGCTGGCAGTGGCGACCATTCTGGCGCCCGATCTGGTGACCTGGCGCACGCTACGTGTCGATGTCGAGACGGGTGGACGCATGACCGCAGGGATGACCCTGATGCGAGAGCCCTCTGAGGCGACGCCTGCCAATGCCCGGGTTGCTCTGAGCGTCGATGCGGCACGCTTCGAGGAGTGGCTTCTCGCGCGAGTCGCCGCTGCCGCCAATATGGATCGACCATAGACTGGTGAGGCATTATTCCTCACGCAGGATATAGCCAACACCGCGCACAGTATGGATCAGACGCGGTTCGTCGCGCGCCTCGAGTTTCTGGCGCAGGTAGCGGACATACACCTCGATGATGTTGCTTTCGCCGCCGAAGTTGTAGCCCCACACGCGGTCGTAAATGACATCGCGCGTCAGTACCTGCTGTGGGTGGCGCATGAACAACTCGAGGAGATCGTATTCCTTTGCTGTGAGATCCACCCGTCGGTCGCCAATGGTGACTTCGTGAGCGGCAAGATCCATCATCAGCGGACCATAGCGTAGAATCGTTGTCGTGTCTTCCCGCTGGCGACGGCGCAACTGAACACGGATGCGCGCAAGCAGTTCTTCAAACGCAAACGGCTTGATCAGGTAATCATCGGCGCCGGCTTCGAGACCGGCAACGCGGTCTGGCACGGCATCGCGCGCCGTGAGCATGATGATCGGCACATCCGATGCTGCACGCAAACGACGTGCAACTTCCAGCCCATCGATACCCGGCAGCATCAGGTCGAGCACCACCAGATCGGGCGGACGTTCGCGCGCAATATCGAGTGCCTGACGTCCATCGGCGGCAATTTCGATGTTGTACCCTTCAAACGTTAACCCACGCCGGAGATACCCGGCAATTTCAGCTTCGTCCTCGACGATTAAAATAGTGCTCATAGGGTGGTGCAACTATTGATGGCAACCGAATGTTCGAGAACACTGTGCATTGTAA
>JBEPYG010000483.1:0-2027 GCA_041641515.1 Roseiflexus sp. | reverse complement strand
ACGCCGCCCACCTGTATTCCTGGTGTATCATGGCGTAAGCAATATGGCGCCCGTTATTGATTGAAAGTATACCATAGTTCATGGAGACGCTCACTGAACGACTGTCCGCCGTGCGCGAGCGGATCGCCGCTGCTGCACACCGCGTCGACCGTGATCCTGCTACGGTTCTTTTGGTGGGAGTGACGAAGGCGCAGCCGGTAGAAGTGATACGCGCGGCGCTGGACGCGGGGTTGCGCGATATCGGCGAAAATCGAGTGCAGGAAGCGGAAGCCAAGATGGCAATGCTTGGGGCGGAACGCGATCGTCCGATCTGGCACCTGATCGGGCATCTTCAGACGAACAAGGCGAAAAAAGCCGCCATGATGTTTGATATGATCCACTCGGTCGATAGTCTGCGTCTGGCGCAGATGCTCGACCGGCATGCCGTCGAGGCGCGTCGTGAGGCGCCGTGGCGTCTGCCGATTCTCTTGCAGGTGAATGTGTCCGGCGAAGCGACGAAGTCCGGGTTCGATCTGTGCAACTGGGACACAGAACCGGATGTGTATGAACGCTTTTGTGCCGATGTCGAACCGATCCTGGCGTTGCCGCACCTCGAGGTGCGCGGTTTGATGACGATTGCCCCGTGGAGCTCCGATCCAGAGGCGGCGCGTCCGGTCTTTCGTGCGGTGCGACGCCTGCGCGATGCCCTGGCGCAGCGCTTTCCCGTAACTGCATGGCGCGATCTGTCGATGGGCATGACCGACGACTTCGAAGTTGCGATTGAGGAAGGCGCGACCATCGTGCGGATCGGGCGCGCAATTTTTGGAGAGCGGTGATAGGGTGCATGGTTGTCGGAGACGCAACCGCTCTGGCAGGCGCGGAGCACTTCACGAATTCTGTCTTCGTCGCGGTTTGGGCGGGCGCCCGCGAGAACGTGTATCGGCGGCGGGGTGGCTTCCGCAGGCGCCAGAACACGTTGCCCCGCCGACGCAAAACGCCATAGTGACGAAAAATGTGACCAGAGATAGGAGCGTCACAATTTGTCATCCGGGTAAGAATGTGCTACCATCGCGCGTACAGCGCGAGGACCATTGAGGCGAAGGAGGGGACCTGTGAGCATCCTGGTCGATAAAAACACCCGTCTGCTCGTTCAGGGCATCACCGGGCGCGAGGGGGAGTTTCACACGCGCCAGATGATCGCGTATGGCACGAATGTGGTAGCGGGCGTCACGCCCGGTCGTGGTGGGCAGACTGCGATCGACGGCAAGGTGCCGGTCTTCAACACCGTGGCGGAAGCAGTCAAACAGACGGGCGCAAACGTTTCGGTTATCTATGTTCCGGCTGCCTTTGCGCCGGATGCAATGCGCGAGGCGGCGGCGGCCGGCATCCCCCTGGTCGTGTGTATCACCGAGGGTATTCCGGCAAACGATATGGTCGCGACGTATGCGTTCATTCGTGAGCATGGCGCGCGGCTGATCGGTCCCAACTGTCCAGGGTTGCTCACTCCCGCCGAGGCGAAGGTGGGGATCATTCCGGGCAACATCGCCTCACCCGGACCGGTGGGTGTCGTGTCGAAGAGCGGCACACTCACCTATGAAGCGGTCGATGCACTGACGCGGATTGGGTTGGGTCAGACGACCATCGTCGGCATCGGCGGCGATCCGATTATTGGCACGTCGTTCGTCGATGTGCTGGAGATGTTCCAGGCTGATCCTGCAACCGAAGCGATTGTGCTGATCGGCGAAATCGGCGGCGCGGCAGAGATTGACGCAGCGAAATACATTCAGGCGCACGTGACCAAGCCGGTCGTCAGTTTCATTGCTGGGCAGACAGCGCCGCCGGGCAAGCGCATGGGGCATGCTGGCGCTATCATTACCGGTGGCGAGGGAACCGCGCAGGAGAAAATCGCTGCACTCGAAGCTGTCGGCGTCCGTGTGGCACGGCTGCCAACCGATATCGCTCAGCTGGTCAAAGAGAGCCTGTAGAACGCGACACGTCGATCGCTCACTGACCGCCCCTGCTGCATCCTCGGATGAGCCGAGTGAGGT
>JBEPYG010000482.1:0-2011 GCA_041641515.1 Roseiflexus sp. | reverse complement strand
AGTTCGATCCCGGCAATAGCTGCAATCATCGCCGGATACCTGATGTTAACAGGTCGCTCATCGAGCGGAAGTAGACCAACCCTCATAATGTCGGTATCTCCCATTGTGTGGATACATAACAAGAAACCGCACGATGTCAGTCATCATGCGGCTTCGGGGCGCAGCAACACGCGATACGGCGTTACTTGGTTTCGCGGTAGACGACGTGCCGACGCAGGGTTGGATCGTAGCGGCGCAGTTCGAGCCTGTTCGGATCGTTCTTGCGATTTTTCGTTGTCGTATAGGTATGCGCGCTCTCGGTGCTGCGCAGTTTGATAATGATCCGGTTGCCTTTTTTGCTCGCCATGGTTTGTCACTGCCTTTAGGGTCATCTGTTATCGTATAACATCTTTTGGTATTGTACCAGTAAGCGGCGTCGTTGGCAAGCGAAATGATTGACAACCTCGGTTGACAGCACGTATAATTCCACCAACTCCCCACGCTGCGCTCGAAGTGAATCGGACGTTGATGTTCATCAAAGGAGGGACTCGATGCTGAATCTCGCCATCGTTCTGGAGGAGAGCGCTCGCCGCGCACCCGGGAAAACCGCCGTCATTCTCGATAGCATTCGTCTGAACTATGCCGAACTGAACGGCGCTGCCGGCAAAATCGCCAACGGTCTGGCGGAACTTGGCGTTCGTCCTGGCGACAAAGTTGCGATGATGATCCCCAATACGCCGCACTTTCCGATGTGCTACTTCGGCGTTCTCAAGACGGGCGCGACTGTCGTACCGCTCAATGTGCTGTTCAAACGTGACGAAGTTCGTTATCATCTGGAAGATAGCGACTCGGTGGCGCTGATCGTCTGGGAAGGATTCCTCGATGAAGCAGCGTCTGGTTTTCGCATGGCCGAGTCGTGCCGCCATCTGATTGTCGCACAGGCGCCTGGCTCGACCGCTACACTCCCTGATGGCGCCATTCCACTCGGGAGAATCCTCGCCGAACAGTCGCCTATTTTCGATACGATCCAGACCATGCCGGACGATACGGCGGTCATTCTCTACACGAGCGGCACCACCGGTCGTCCGAAAGGCGCCGAACTGACCCACGCCAATATGTTTCTCAATGCAACGATCTGCACCGATAAGCTGCTGAATGTCACTGCAGACACCGTTGGGCTGGCAGTGTTGCCACTGTTCCACAGTTTCGGGCAGACGTGCGTGATGAACAGCCTGATCTATGCCGGTGGAACAATTACCATGCTGCCGCGCTTCGAGCCGCAGAAGGCGCTCGAGGTGATGGCGCGCGACCGGGTGACCTATTTTGCCGGTGTGCCGACGATGTATTTTTACCTGCTCAACTTCCCCGGCGCCGATCAGTACGATCTGTCGGCGCTCAAGTTCTGCGTCTCGGGCGGCGCCGCGATGCCGGTCGAAGTGATGCATGCGTTCAACCGTAAATACAATGTCACCATCCTCGAAGGGTACGGTCTCTCTGAAACGTCCCCGGTTGCTTCGTTCAATCACCTTGACCGCGAGCCGAAACCCGGTTCGATCGGCGTGCCGATCTGGGGCGTCGAGATGCGCGTGGTGGACGATCAGGGGCGTGAGGTTCCCAATGGTGAACTTGGTGAGATCGTCATTCGCGGACACAATGTGATGAAGGGGTATTACAAGCGCCCTGAAGCAACGGCTGAGGCGATCCGCAATGGCTGGTTCTACAGCGGCGATATTGCCTACCGTGATGACGATGGCTTTTTCTTCATCAAGGACCGTGTGAAAGATATGATCATCCGTGGCGGCTTCAATGTGTATCCGCGCGAGATCGAAGAGGTGCTTTACGGGCATCCCGCTATCGCCGAAGCCGCTGTTATCGGCGTTCCCGATCAGGCGCTCGGCGAGGAGGTCAAGGCGGTGGTGATGCTCAAGCCCGGCCGCCAGGCCAGCGCCGAGGAACTGATCGCCTGGTGCAAGGAGCGCATGGCGGCATACAAGTACCCGCGCCACATCGACATCGTCGCGGCGATGCCGAT
>JBEPYG010000481.1:0-2083 GCA_041641515.1 Roseiflexus sp. | reverse complement strand
GCTTGCACTTGCATTGCTGGGACGTGCTGAATTATTGCTCCTCGGAGTGGGAGGAAGTCTCCTTGTGCTTAGCAGTATGAGTCTCGTTCCAATTGATAGTGCTGCGCTTGTGTACGCGCCTTTGTTTGCTGCGACGACAATAGCGTGGTGGCGCGTCTGGCGTAGAGGTGGACACTCTGCTCGTTACCTTCCGATCAACCCACAGAAATGATATAATCTGCGCCGGAAGTCCGCTGGAGATGAGGAGCCATTATGCTGCCGCTGATCGATGATGTCCACGCGCGCACGTTCCCGGCGGTCAATTGGGCGCTGCTGGCAGCCAATGTGATAGTCTTTCTTGTGATGGTGGGCGATCAGGCTCTTGCCGAAGCGCTGGTCGCGTCGCTGGCGCTTGTACCCGCCCGTCTGCTGTCCAATCTGTTCAACCCGGCTGAGTATGTGACTGTCTTCACGTCGATGTTCCTCCACGGCGGCTGGGCGCACCTGTTCAGTAATATGCTGGCGCTCTACATCTTTGGCGACAATGTCGAAGATCTCATGGGAAGTCGGCGCTACCTCGTTTTCTACCTGGTCTGTGGTGTGGCGGCAGCGGGCGCTCATATCGCCTTCAACCCCGACTCCCCGATCCCGACCGTTGGCGCGAGTGGTGCGATTAGCGGCGTTCTGGCGGCGTATGTGCTCTTTTTCCCTACAGCTCGTGTTATTACCCTGATCCCGATCTTCTTTCTTCCCTGGCTGGTCGAAATTCCGGCGCTGGTCTATATTGGACTGTGGTTCCTTTCGCAACTGGCGAACGGTCTGTTTACCACGCTGGCCGGTGTACAGGCGATGGGCGGCGTTGCGTGGTGGGCGCACATCGGCGGGTTTGTCGCTGGGCTGGCGCTGGCGCCGTTCTTCCGGCGCCGGTGGCACGCGCGGCGTTCCTATCGCGACGAATATTATCCCTGGTAATGGGTTGCAGGAGTGATGTATGGACTTCTTCTCGCTTTTGTGGGTCTTTTTTATTATCTCGTCGTTGCAGCCGGTCATCAGGCAGCGTATGCTCGACGCTGATCGCCAGCGTCTGCTTGTCCGCCTGGAGCAGAAACGTCAGAGCCGGGTGATCGCGCTTATCCACCGCCAGGAGACAATGAGTCTGTTAGGATTTCCACTGGTGCGCTACATTAATATCGAAGACTCGGAGGCGGTGCTGCGCGCGATCAAGATGACCGATCGTGACATTCCGATTGACCTCATTCTGCATACGCCAGGAGGTCTGGTGCTGGCTGCAGAGCAGATCGCGCGCGCGCTGATGAAACATCAGGCGAAAGTGACTGTTTTTGTGCCGCACTATGCTATGTCGGGCGGTACGTTGATTGCGCTTGCCGCCGACGAGATTGTGATGGACGAGAATGCGGTGCTTGGTCCGGTCGATCCGCAACTCGGGCAGCACCCGGCGGCGTCGATCCTGCGCGTGCTCGAACGCAAGCCGGTGAGCGACATTGACGACGAGACGTTGATGATGGCAGACATTGCTGAGAAGGCGATCCGGCAGGTGAAGCGTACTGTGTGTGAGTTGCTGAGCGATAAGATGTCGGTGGAACGGGCGGAAGAGGTGGCGCACACTCTGGCGAGCGGTGTCTGGACGCACGATTACCCGATTACGGTGAGTGAGGCGCGCGAGCTGGGTCTGCCGATCAACACCGAGATGCCAGACGAAATCTATCAGATGATGGCGCTCTACCCGCAAACTGCGCAGCGCCGTCCGTCGGTCGAGTACATCCCCGCGCCGCGTTCGCGGCAATCGGGAAGCGGATAATTCCGGGATCTTTCTGCAACTGCGTCCCTGCCAGGCGTCCATCTGTTTGCCATTACTCGCATCTTCTCTGAAACCTAAGGATTCCTTGAGGTAGAAACAAACCCGGAAGCACGCCCTCGCGCGCTCATCACGCGCGCGAGGGCGCAGGATGCCCTCATGTTCGTGAGAAGCGTCCTGCATCCCTCTGGATTGAAATTGTTGCGCACAGCATTCTGTCGCTTCTCTAACGTCACGCCGTCAGTGTATTTAAGTGATGTTATCCAGGTTCAAACACCGATCCGTGTT
>JBEPYG010000480.1:0-2122 GCA_041641515.1 Roseiflexus sp. | reverse complement strand
CAGGTGCGCCGCCAGATGACCGCTGACCTGGCGCACGACTTGCGCACGCCGCTGAGTATTCTGCGTGGCTACACTGAGGGGTTGCAGGATGGACGGATAAGCGGCTCGCCCCACATCTATCAGGTGATGCATGGCGAAGTCGAGCATCTGCAACGCCTGATCGACGACCTGCGCCTGCTGTCGCTGGCGGATGCCGGTGCGCTGTCGCTCAACCAGCGCGCTGTCGATCCGCGCGCGCTTCTCGAACGCGCTGCACTGGCGCATATGGTGCAGGTCGAAGCGCGTGGACCGACCATTCGTGTGGAAGCTTCCGACACGCTCCCTGCCGTGTGGGTCGATACCGACCGCATGGCGCAGGTGCTGAACAATCTGGTAGCGAATGCGCTGCGCCACACTCAGGAGGGTGAAATCGTGCTGGCGGCGCGCGAAGTGGAACATCGACGCATCGTGATCGAGGTGCGCGATACGGGCAGCGGTATTGCACCGGAAGACCTGCCGCACATTTTCGAGCGTTTCTATCGCGCCAATCCTGCACGCACCCGTGAAAGCGGGCAGAGCGCCGGGCTAGGACTGGCGATCGCCAGAGCAATCGTCGAAGCGCATGGCGGAACGATCGGTGTCACATCGACCGTGGGCATCGGCACAACGTTCACCATCACTCTGCCGGTTGCACTCTCGCCAGAGAACAGTGCCGGTCCGCAGACAACATCGGCGCCTGTGCAACACACTGCATAACTCACCCTGCGATCCCCGTCACCAGCGCCAGCAACGCGCCACCGGCGACGACGCTGCCCAGCTGCCCGGCAGTGTTGGCGCCCATGGCGTGCATCAGAATGAAGTTGTCGGGGTCTTCGGCGAGCGCCACTTTCGCCGCCAGACGCCCCGCCATCGGGAAGGCGGAAATGCCGGCTGCGCCGATCAGCGGGTTGATCGTTCCGCCGCTGACCAGCGCCAGGATCTTGCCGAACAGCAAACCGGCGACAGTGTCGAGGATGAACGCCAGCAACCCCAACCCCAAAACCTGCAGCGTCGCCAGATTCAGAAATGACTCGGCGCCCATGGTCGAGCCGATCGTCAGTCCTAGGAACAGCGTGGCGATATTGATCACTTCATTCTGAGCTGCTTTGCTCAACCGCTCGACCACGCCGCTTTCACGCAGCAGGTTCCCCAGCATGAGCATACTGATCAGCGGCGTTGCTGCTGGAACCAGTAATCCGATGGTCAGTGTGACGATAATAGGGAACAGGATCAACGCTCGTCGTGAAACCGGGCGCGGCGCATATGCCATGCGGATGCACCGCTCACGGCGCGATGTCATCAGCCGCATCAGCGGCGGCTGGATGATCGGCACCAGGCTCATGTATGAGTAGGCGGCGACGGCGATTGGCGCAAGCAGTTCCGGCGCCAGTTGTGAGGCGACATAGATCGATGTGGGACCGTCGATCGCGCCAATGACCCCGATCGATGCCGCCTGATTGAGCGGAAAGCCGAGGAGAGTCGCCAGGATCAGCGTGCCGAAGATGCCGAACTGTCCGGCGGCGCCAAGGAGCGCCATGCGTGGCATCGCCAGCAACGGGCTGAAATCGATCATCGCACCGACGCCGATGAAAATGAGGAGCGGAAAGAGTTCGGTGCTGATCCCGGCACGGTAGAGAATGCCAAATAACCCTTCGCCGTCGGTCATGCCGGTGAGCGGAATGTTTGCCACCAGACAGCCGAACCCGATCGGCAGCAGCAACACCGGCTCGTACTGCTTTACCACCGCGAGCGTAATCAGCGTCGCTGCCACGGCGATCATCACTAGGTTGCCGATGGTAAAGCTCGCCAGACCTTTGATCAATTCGGGGATAAGCGTCGAGAAGTCCATAAAAACCTCTAGGCGATAGCCGATAGACGATAGTCTTCCACCGTTTCGTGGCGACGGGCGTTGCCCGATTGGGGCACGGCGCCATGCCTCGACGGGTTCTCCCCCGAAGCACGCGGGCGCGCTTCCCCAGGTCATAGTCGATAGTCGCAAGGCGAGAACCGCGAGGTACGCGCTGATCGCGCGTGACTCTCTCGCCTGTCGGCTATGCGAGCGACGGGCATTGCCCGATTGGGGCACGGCGCCATGCCTCGACGG
>JBEPYG010000479.1:0-2125 GCA_041641515.1 Roseiflexus sp. | reverse complement strand
CACCTTCGAGAACCTGCTCCAGATAACCACAGCGACCAGAGCCATCACAATCTAGGCGCAGCCATCCCCGCCTACGGCCGTAGCGACGAGCTCAAGCTCTCAATGCGCACATGAGCGCACCATGAAGATCGTTCGATATGCGAAGCGATATCACCGCAGCATCGAGCTACGCAAGCCAGTCCGGGTGACTGGCGATACTGACGTTCTTCGCAATGACGGCGGCGCATGGTCTCGAATACGCGGTTCAGATGCAAGGCGAACGCCAGCCATTATAGCATACCCCCTTCCGGCCAAAAGCGATGTGGTATAATGACCGCACACGTGTGCGGAGGCGCCTATGAGCGACGAGCGGGTCGTGACCCCCAAAGCCGGCGAAGAGGATCAACAGGTCGAGAAAAGTCTGCGTCCACGCCGTCTCGCTGAGTTCATCGGTCAGGAAAAGGTTGTCGAGCAGTTACGGATTGCGATCGCCGCCGCGAGAGGGCGCGGTGAACCGCTCGACCACACCCTGCTCTACGGTCCGCCCGGTTTGGGGAAGACCAGTCTGGCAGGCGTGCTCGCCAATGAAATGGGGGTCAATATCAAACTGACATCGGGGCCCGCCATCGAGCGCGCCGGCGACCTGGCCGCGCTGCTGACCAATCTTCAGAAGGACGACATTCTGTTTATCGACGAGATCCACCGTCTGAATCGGGCGATCGAAGAAGTGCTCTACCCGGCGATGGAGGATTTTGCGCTCGACATCATGGTCGGGAAGGGACCGGGGGCGCGCAGCCTGCGCCTGAAACTGCCACATTTCACCGTTGTTGGCGCCACCACGCGCCTGGCGCTGCTGACCTCACCGCTGCGCGACCGCTTCGGGTCGGTGCACCGGCTCGAGTTCTATTCGGTCGATGCGCTCTACGAGATTGTGATGCGTTCAGCGCGTATTCTGGGGGTGACGTGTACACCGGAAGGAGCACGGGAGATTGCCGCGCGCGCGCGCGGTACGCCGCGCATCGTCAACCGCCTGCTGCGCCGCGTGCGCGACTATGCGCAGGTCATTGGCGATGGCATCATCACGCTCGACGTGGCGCGTGAGGCGCTCGCGAAGCTGGAGGTCGATCATCTGGGTCTCGATGAGAACGACCGGCGGCTGTTGCGCGCGATCATCGACCTGTTTGGCGGCGGACCGGTCGGGCTTTCGACGCTAGCTGCGTCGCTCGCCGAAGAAGTTGACGCGATCGAGGACGTATACGAGCCGTTCTTGCTGCAACTGGGGTTTTTGCAGCGCACGCCGCGCGGCCGGATTGCCACGCGGCGCGCCTACGAACATCTCGATATTCCCTACGTCGAGCGCACCGTCGATAACGGCGCCGAGCAGGGACGACTGTGGATGTGACTACCTGCTGCTGTTGTTGATAATCCCCTCGAAGAGCGGCAGATACTCGCCGTACCCCTCTTCTTCCAGTTTTTCGACCGGAATGAAGCGTAGCGCTGCCGAGTTCATGCAGTAGCGCAACCCGGTAGGCGCAGGACCGTCGTCGAACACGTGCCCCAGATGCGAGTCGCCGTGCTTCGAGCGCACCTCGGTGCGCACCATCCAGAGTTTGCGATCTTCACGGGTGACGATATTGCCCGGTTCGAGCGGCTTCGTGAAACTGGGCCAGCCGGTTCCTGAGTCGTACTTGTCGAGTGAGCTGAACAATGGCTCGCCTGACACAACATCCACATAGATGCCATGAGCCTTATTGTTCCAGTAGGCGTTCTGGAATGGCGGTTCGGTGCCTTCGTGCTGCGTAACCTCGTACTGCTGAGGCGTCAGCCGCCGGCGCAATTCTTCGTCTGACGGTTTCGTATATTGCTTCACAGTTCCCTCCAAACCTGTGATACACAAACGGATTTCCTTATCAGTGTACCACAAACCTGCGCCGATCATCGCCACACCCTCCGGAAGCCGTTCACAATCAGGGGTTCAGAAAATGCCCCAGGCACAAGCGGCGGCGGGAAGGCGCTCGCAAACGCCAGAGCACGTCGTCCCGCCGCCGCAACAACACCATCGTGACGATACGTCGGACCGCGCACCTCATCCGGTAAGTGTTCAGATTTGGGATAAAAGCATTCGCGTAGCGACGTTGCAATGCAA
>JBEPYG010000478.1:0-2144 GCA_041641515.1 Roseiflexus sp. | reverse complement strand
GTGCTGACCGCGACTATTCCCGCCAGCGACATCGCCACGGCGGGCACGGCGAACGTGACCGTCTTCAACCCCGCGCCCGGCGGCGGGACATCCGGCGCGGCGACGTTCACCATCAACAACCCGGCGCCGACCATTAGCGGCATCTCGCCGGATTTCATACCGGTAGGGAATACTGATGTTGTTCTGACAGTCACGGGCAGCAATTTCGTTCCAAATTCAGTCGTGCGCTGGAATGGAGCGCCGCTCACAACGACATTCATGAGTGCGACGCAACTGCAGGCCATTCTTCCGGCAGCGCAACGCAGCAGCGCAGGCGACGGCAGCGTCACCGTCGTCAACCCCGCGCCTGGCGGTGGTACATCGAATGCAGTCACGGTACAGGTGCGCCTCGTCACTGAGCCGGCAACATTCCGGGTGATGCTGCCATTGATTGTACGGTGATCCGTCGTTTCATTCGGAGCGCTGTTTATCTGCCGCCTCTCTTCCGTACCCCGGCAGAGAGGCGGTTTTGTCTGTGGTATTATCTCCGCATGTTGATGCCACACCATATCAGGAGTCGATGTGGAACAGAACGCTCTCAGCCGAACCTCTTTTTCCACCACGGTTATGTGGCATCCGGGCGCAGCGCTGGTGTTGCTGATGAGTTATTTCGTACTCTTCGGCTTGACAGTCGGCGGGCAGAGTGTCCTGTGGGCAGAGATTGTCCGCGCGCTCCGCATGAGCGAAGGCGTCTTCGGTTCTGCTCAGCTGGCGCCGCCGCTCATCGGGATGATGTTGCTGATCCTTGGCAGTCCGCTGACGATACGGTTCGGCAAAAAACGGCTGACAATCGCTGGACTGATCACGCTTGGGATTTCATCGCTCGGGCTTGCAATGGCAAACGATGTCTGGGAGTTTGTATGTGCACTTGCACTTAGTGGACTGGGTTTTGGAGCAATCGAGATGGCGATGAATAGTGCTACCCTCGACTGGGAGCAACAGACAAAACGGACTGTTATGAACCTGATGCATGCAGGGTTCAGCGGTGGCGCTGTGATCGGCGCTCTTGCCACCGGTTGGGCATTGCAGGCAGGGTGGACCTATGTGCATGTTCTGGTGCTGCTCGCTGCCCTGTGTGTTGTCGCGTTACTGGTAACGCTGCCGGTGCGCTATCCCCCTGCAGCACCCCTCCATACCTCACATACCGGAACGGGGGCAGCAGTACGGCTGTTGTTCGAGCGGCGCACTCTGCTTGCGCTTGCAGCGTTGAGCATGTCTGGCGCAATAGGCGAAAGCGTTGCAAATACCTGGTCGGTCATCTATCTACGCGATATCGGTGCAGCAGTGATTGTTGGCGGTGCCGCATACGCGCTCTTCAACGGAACAATGTTCGCTGGTCGGCTGGCAAATGCTTCATTTGTGGCGCGCTTCGGTCCACACGCATCCCTGATGACTTCCGGCGCACTGGTGGTCGTAGCCGGTCTCTTGTTGATGATACCCGACTCTGTGCCGGTTGCGGTGGTAGCTTTTGCCCTAGCCGGTCTTGGTGTAGCTGGCGTTGTCCCAACGGCGCTCAGCGAAGCGGCGCACCGTGTTCCCGGCGGCAGTGGCGCAGTAACCGGCGCGGTCATGGCAGTCACATATCTCGCCTTCGTCGTCTGTGCACCGCTGATCGGGTGGATAGCAGAATTGTTCTCGCTTCGTGCAGCGCTTCTGATGGTTGCCCTCAGTGGAGTGGCGATCCTCTGGCTTACACGCAGTGTTGTTCGTTGAACAGGCGCCCACAGACGCTTGTTCTCGTGTACAATGATGGCATAATGAATCGTTATCTTCGCTTCATACTTGTGCTCTTCGTGGTCGTGCTGGCGGGGTGTGGCAACCTGCCTGTAACGTTGCGACCGGCGCCCGTCGCTACGTCAGCTCCACCTCCGACGTCCACACCGCCACCAACGGCTACGCCAACCGAAACGCCGCGTCCGGCGCCAACCGCCACGTCAACCCCAACCCCTGCGCCAACCGCAACACCGACGGTTACGCCTTACCCGCTTCTGCCAACCCCTACACTCGCGCCGCTCAGCGCCAACGCGCGCCAGGAAATTTTTGAAGATGTCTGGACGCTGGTGCGTGACCGGTATGTGTACGAAGATTACGGCGGCGTCGATTGG
>JBEPYG010000477.1:0-2187 GCA_041641515.1 Roseiflexus sp. | reverse complement strand
TTGACCGCTTCCATCAGCGCAGCAATATTCTCATAGATCTGCTGCTCGTTGAAACTCAGTTTACCGACTGCCACATGGAGCAAACCGGTTTTATCATTGCGGAACTCAACGCGTCCGCCACGCACCTCACGGATCGTGCGCGGCAGATCTTCAGGTTGAACGACCGTCCCACTCTTTGGGTTCGGCATCAACCCGCGCGGACCGAGTTTCCGCCCGATACGCCCCACCTTTCCCATCATATCGGGGGTCGCAATAGCGATATCGAAATCGAAGAAATTCTCCTTGTCGATCCGGGCAATCAGGTCATCGGCGCCAACAAACTCAGCGCCCGCTTCACGAGCAGCTTGTGCCGCCTCCCCCTGAGCGAACACCAGCACCCGCACCATCTTGCCGGTGCCGTGCGGGAGAGAGACCGTGGTTCGGATCGTCTGATCGGCGTGGCGTGGATCGATGCCAAGCCGCAGATGCACCTCAACGGTTGGATCGAATGTCGTGAACGACGTTTCCTTCAGCAGTTTGATCGCTTCTTCCGGCGTATAGAGATGGTGCCGGTCGATCTTTTTCAGCGCCTCGAGATACTTTTTACCATGTCGGCGTGGCATAGAACAACTCCTTGTGGTACAAACGGGGGCGACCCCTCCCACACTTCAGCGACTACTCAACAATTTTGATTCCCATGCTGCGCGCCGTGCCAGCGATAATCTTCTCGGCGGCTTCGATGCTGTTGGCATTCAGATCCGCCATCTTCTGCTCGGCAACCTGCCGCAGTTGCTTTGCCGTAATCGTTCCGGCGATCTTGCGGTTGGGGACGCCAGAGCCTTTTTCGATGCCAGCCGCCTTGCGCAGCAGATCGGCGGCGGGCGGCGTTTTCAGCGCAATCGTGAACGAGCGATCCGAATAAATCGTCACTTCGACCGGAATGATGCTTCCCGCCTGTGACGCGGTCTTCTCGTTATACTCCTTGACAAACGCCATGATATTGATGCCGTAACCGCCCAACGCGGGACCGACCGGCGGCGCCGGTGTCGCTTTCCCGGCTGGCAGTTGCAGTTTTACCACCCCGGTAACCTTTTTGGCCACAAAGCGCTCCTTTGCACAACTATTCGACCAGGCGCGTCACCTGGAGAAAGTCCAGTTCAACCGGCGCCTCACGACCGAAGAACGAGACCAGCACCCGCACCCGACCACGCTCGTGATCGATTGCGTCCACAATCCCCTCGAAGTCGGTGAACGGACCATCCGTAATCTTGACCGCCTGACCAACCTGATAACTCACCTTCACCTTGGGCGCTTCCTGTTCCATCTGCCTCAGGATCGCCTTCACCTCATCTTCCTCCAGCGGCGTTGGCTTGTTCCCGTGCCCGACGAAACTCGTCACGCCCGGCGTATTGCGCACCACATACCAGGAATTGTCGTTCATTTTCATTTGCACCAGCACATATCCAGGAAATACTTTCTTCTGGACCGTGCGGCGCTGACCATTTTTGATTTCAATTTCTTCTTCGGTCGGCACGATCACATTGAAAATCTGATCGCGCATCTCCATCGTTTCGATACGATGGAGCAGATTCTGCTTGACTTTGTTCTCATAGCCGGAATAGGTATGGATCACATACCAGCGACGATCATCATCGCGTATATCCGGCTCGGTCTGGATATTCTGTTCTTTTTTCTCTTCAGCCACGGCTTTCCTCGCCTCCGAAGACGCTATAGCGTCGCGACCGCATTCTGCAGCAGAAGCAGCAGCCATGAGAAGAGGGCGTCCGCTGCAAACAGAATAGCGCTCATCACTGCTGACAGCAGAATAACAACAATCGTGAGACGAATCGTTTCTTCGCGGGTAGGCCAGACGACCTTACGCATCTCCGCGCGCGACTCACGTAATGGTTGCACAATAGCGTTCTGAAATGCGCGCGCCAGAGGATTCTGTGATTCTTTATCCTTATCTTTGACAGCCGTCATTCTCGATCATGCTTTCTACCAGCAGACCCACGCTGCTGGTACATAAATCAGGCGTCTACCAGGGCCCGGCAGGAACGCAGGCCGCAGCAGACGCCTGGATTGCATGCGCATCGTTTAGTCGATAATCGCCGAGACGACGCCTGCGCCGACGGTGCGCCCGCCTTCGCGAATGGCGAAGCGCAACCCTTCCTCAATCGCCACCGGCACGATCAACTCCACCGTCAT
>JBEPYG010000476.1:0-2194 GCA_041641515.1 Roseiflexus sp. | reverse complement strand
GCATATGCCGCACCTTCGCCCTTACCCAGGATCGGGAAGGTGACCGAGGTGATGACTTCATCGGTCGAGAGCGCCGTGGTCAGCATCGCTACGAACATATCGTCGGCGGCGATACTGCGCGTGCCGCTTGAACCAATGACATTGATTGTCGCGCCCAGCGCCAGTGCGACGGCGGGAAGGTCGGCAGCGGGATCGGCATGTGCCAGCGAGCCGCCGATCGTGCCGCGGTTGCGCACCTGAATGTCACCAATCTGACCGACGCATTCCGCCAGGACCGGGCATCCGGAACGCACTGCCTCGCTGGTTGCAACTTCGTGGTAAGTGGCGCCTGCGCCGATCACCAGACGATCACCGTTCACTGTGATGCCCTTCAGTTCCGAGACGCGACTGATGTCGATCAGCACTGCGGGTTGCGCCAGGCGCAGTTTCAGCGCCGGAAGCAGCGAATGACCGCCTGCCAGAAGTTTGGCGTCGTCGCCGTGCTGCTGGAGCAACCCGATTGCCTCATTGACCGTTTTGGGCGCATAATACTGAAAGGATGCCGGTATCATCGAGATACTCCTCAATTCCAGATGAGCGCGTCCGACGCACGCACCGGACGCGCTGCAACAATTCTCAGGAAGCCGCCTGCGCCGAACGGATCGCCTTCCACACGTTCTCGGGGGTCGCCGGCATCTGCATATGCCGGACGCCGAACGGAGAGAGCGCGTCGATGACCGCGTTCATCACCGCCTGTGCGCTGGCAATTGTCCCCGCTTCACCGGCGCCCTTGACTCCCATCGGATTGACCGGGCTGGGTGTAACGGTGCGATCGGTCTCGAACGGCGGCAGCATATGTGCTGCCGGAACCGCGTAGTCCATGAGCGTGCCGCTGATCAGTTGCCCGTTCTCGTCGTACACGGCGCGTTCATAGAGCGCCTGCGCTACCCCTTGAGCAATGCCGCCGTGGATTTGTCCATCGACAATCAACGGGTTGATGACGTTGCCGCAGTCGTCAACCGCTACATAGCGCTTCAGGTCCACAATGCCGGTGTCGGGGTCCACCTCGACGATGGCGATATGCGTGCCGAAGGGGAAGGTACAGTTCGGCGGATCGTAGTAGCTCGTTTCGTCGAGGAACGGTTCCATGCCTTCCGGCAGGTCGTATGCCACCGATGCCTGGAGCGCAATCTCCGCCAGCGTCTTGGCGCGATCGGGCGACCCCTTGACGTAAACGCGCCCGTTTTCATACACCATGTCGTCCGGGTTGGCCTCGAGCATGTGTGCAGCGAGTTTCTTTGCTTTCTCCTTGATCTTCGCCACACTGCGATAGACGGCTGTGCCGCCAACCGCCAGCGAGCGCGATCCATAGGTGCCGTAGCCGAACGGCGTGCCCGCCGTGTCGGAGTGCTCGATGACCACATCCTCGTAGGGGACGCCAAGTTCATCGGCAACGATCTGGGCGAAGGTGGTCTCGACGCCCTGCCCGTGCGGGAGTGAGCCGGTGGTCACAACCACCTTGCCGGTCAGATGGATGCGGACATTGGCGCTTTCCCACAGGCCGGCGCCCCACCCTTCACCGGGGAGCCCGATCCACTTACTTGGCGCAACACCGCAGATTTCGACATACGAACTGAGACCAAGCCCCAGGTACCTGCCCTGCTTGCGCGCCTCTTCCTGTTCTTTGCGGAAGTCGGCGTACCCGACGATCTCGAGCGCCTTGTTGAGCGCTGCTTCGTAGTTGCCGCTATCGTATGGCAGCAGCCCCAGACCGTTGTCGTAGGGGAACGCATCGGGAGGAATGAAGTTCTTACGCCGCACCTCCACCGGGTCCATGCCGATCTCAGCGGCGAAGCGATCGACCATGCGTTCGATCAGATACGATGCTTCGGGGCGACCGGCGCCGCGGTAGGCATCGACCATCGCCGTATTTGTGTAGACGCCGTACACTTTGACATAAGCTGCAGGAATGCGATAGACGCCGGTGATGATCCGACCGTAGAGGGTTGTCGGGATGCCAGGTGCGATCGTGCTGAGATACGCTCCGAGGTTGGCGTAGGTCGTGACGCGCAACCCGGTAATCGTACCATCGCGGTTGCCAGCAATCTCAACGTCGGTAATATGGTCGCGCCCGTGGGTCGAGTACTTGTAGTTCTCGCTGCGGTCTTCAACGAACTTGACCGGGCGACCAATCTTACGCGCAGCCCACATGGTG
>JBEPYG010000475.1:0-2214 GCA_041641515.1 Roseiflexus sp. | reverse complement strand
ACAGGCGCGCCCACCCGCTTCAACGGAGAACCTCGGCGGGGGCACGGCAGCGCCAAGCTCCAACCAGGCAAAGCTCGCCATAAAACGACCGATGAAGATTGTGCTATAATGCGCGGAGTATGGTCAGTATACCCGGAATATACAGGCAAACGCTCTGGTCTCAACGGTACGCAGGGTCGCCGGTGAGATACGAGTCTCTCGAGGGGAAGGCAGCACTGCCTTCCCCTCAATCTATTTCCTGCATGATCGCCGTTGTATAGACTGGAACGACAATAGCGCGCACAGTTGGGAGCAGGAGATTCATGGCAAAGTATATTTTCGTGACTGGCGGCGTTGCTTCATCCGTTGGCAAAGGCATTACGGTCGCATCGATTGGACGCCTGCTGAAGGCGCGTGGGCTGCGCGTCTCGGTTCAGAAACTCGATCCCTACATCAATGTCGATCCGGGAACAATGTCACCCTATCAGCATGGCGAAGTGTTTGTCACCGAGGACGGCGCCGAAACCGATCTGGACCTCGGGCACTATGAGCGATTCATCGATGTGAGTCTAACCCGCCTTAGTAATGTGACGACCGGACAGATCTACTCGGCGGTCATTCAGAAGGAACGTCGCGGGGATTACCTTGGCGGCACGATTCAGGTGATTCCCCACATCACCAATGAGATCAAATCCCGTATCGCCGCTGTCGCCCGCCAGACAGGAGCAGATGTGGTAATCGTCGAGATCGGCGGAACCGTTGGCGACATCGAAGGGTTGCCGTTCCTGGAAGCTATCCGTCAGATGCGCAAGGACGTCGGACGCGACAATGTGCTCTACATCCACGTCACGTTGCTACCCCACATCGGCGCCACCGGCGAGGTCAAAACCAAACCGACGCAGCACTCGGTTATGGAACTGCGACGCGTCGGTATTTCGGCGGATGTGATTGTGTGCCGCTCCGATTATCCGATCGCTGATGAAATCCGCGATAAAATCGCGCTGTTCGCCGATGTCGATGTCGAAGCGGTGGTGCCGCTGCACACTGTCGAGTCGATCTATGAAGTGCCGCTGGTGCTGGAAGAAACCGGTCTTGGCAACTATCTGACGTTGCGCCTGGGGCTTGACGCTCACGAGCCGAACCTCGACGACTGGCGCGATCTGGTGGCGCGTATCAAGCAACCCAAACGCAAACTTGCGATCGCACTGGTGGGAAAATATGTCGAACTCCACGATGCGTATATCAGCGTCGTCGAGGCGCTGCGACACGCCGGACTGCACCAGGGGGTCGATGTCGATATTCGCTGGATTTCATCCGAGCAGATCGAAGAGGAAGGCTGCGACTCGCTGCTCCACGATGTCTACGGCATCGTCGTGCCTGGCGGCTTTGGCGATCGCGGTATCGAAGGGAAGATCGCCGCGGCCGGGTATGCGCGCGACCAGGGCGTTCCGTATTTGGGGCTTTGCCTCGGCATGCAGGTGGCGACGATCTCGTTTGCGCGGCATGTGATGGGTCCGGAGAGCCGCGCCAACAGCACCGAATTCGACCTGCACACACCACATCCGGTGATCGACTTTATGCCTGATCAGCTCGATATTACCGATAAAGGCGGCACTATGCGCCTTGGAGGGTATCCGTGTCGATTGACTCCCGGCACCCGCGCTTATGCTGCGTATGGTGTCGATCAGGTGGTCGAACGGCATCGCCACCGCTTCGAGTTCAACAACAAGTACCGCCGCCTGTTCGAGTCGGCAGGGCTGGTCGTCAGCGGGCAATCGCCCGACGGTCGCCTGGTCGAGATCATCGAACTGCGCGACCACCCGTGGTACGTCGGCGTCCAGTTTCACCCGGAGTTCCAGTCGCGTCCCGACCGGCCGCATCCCCTGTTCCGCGACTTCATCGCCGCTGCTGCCCAGACCTTCCGCGAAGGCGACCAGCGTCCGCTGCCGCTCGAATCGAATGCAGCATCGGTTGAAGTGTAGCGGCGAGGGGGAGGGTGCGGAAAACCGGAAGGGTGCACATGCAAACAGTGAACGTGGCGTGTCTGCGGTGCGTGTTTAGACCTAGGGTGAGGCGTCATCTAGATGCGTGGGCGTCTCGCCCGCAGCTATATGCGTGTGGGCAAGATGCCTGCGCACCCTGAAGATGAATACATCCTGTTTCCGACTCGATCTGCGCCCGCTGCGGCGCCAGGACGCCAGGCCAATGCCTCTGACACTCAGGCTCATCGTGCTG
>JBEPYG010000474.1:0-2217 GCA_041641515.1 Roseiflexus sp. | reverse complement strand
CCCGAAACCGTTTTCTGATCGGAGGACCGGATGTTCAACGCGCTTGTGGTCGAAAAGGACGAAGGCGGGGCGACCCGCGCGTGCGTGCAGGCGCTGGACGAAAGCCGGCTGCCACCGGGCGACGTGACCGTGGCGGTGGATTATTCGACGCTCAACTACAAGGACGGGCTGAACATCACCGGCAAGGGAAAGATTTCGCGCTTCTTCCCGATGGTCCCTGGCATCGATCTGGCAGGCACTGTAATCGAAACGACCAGCCCGGACTACCGCGCCGGCGATCCGGTAGTGTTGACCGGCTGGGGCATCGGTGAGCGGCACTGGGGCGGGTATGCGCAACGGGCGCGCGTCAAAGCTGAATGGCTGGTACCCCTGCCGGCGGGAATGACCCTGCTGCATTCGATGGCGATCGGCACCGCCGGGTTCACGGCGATGCTGGCAGTCATGGCGCTCGAGGAGGCCGGCGTTCAGCCCGGTGAACGTGAAGTGCTGGTGACCGGCGCGGCCGGCGGGGTTGGCAGCATCGCCACTGCACTTCTGGCGCGACGTGGCTACCGTGTCGCGGCATCTACCGGACGCACCGAAACCCACGACTATCTGCGCGAACTTGGGGCAGTCACGATTGTTCCCAGATCGGAACTAGCTGCTCCCGGTCGACCACTCGAGTCGGAACGCTGGGCAGGCGCTGTCGATACCGTCGGCGGCGATGTGCTGGCGCGCGTTCTCAGCGCAACAGCGACCGGCGGAGCCGTTGCAGCGTGCGGCAATGCTGGCGGCGCCAGTTTGACCACAACGGTCTTTCCGTTTATCCTGCGCGGTGTGCGCCTGATTGGCATCGACTCGGTGACATGCCCGATGGAACGTCGTCGCGCGGCGTGGGAGCACCTGGCACGTGAGTTGCCGGCAGACCTTCTCGACCAGATCACGCGCGTCGAACCGCTCAGTCGGGTGGTGGAACTGTGTCACGAGATCGTTGCCGGACAGGTGCGCGGGAGGATCGTTTTCGATGTCGAACGTTGAACGGTAGGCGCCGGCAGCGGGAGGTCGATGTTCGCAAGACCCTTGAGGTCAGCGACGCGCGCGCGAACGGATGCAGGAGCCATTCCGCTGGTGAGGCGCAATGGTCACCCCAGGTCACTGGCGGGAGACCTCAAGGGGCGGAGACGTTCGCGTGCCCCCCGCTGGGGGATAGCGGGGCGGAAGACCGCCAGGGTCGGAGACGTTCCACGTTCGCACGTTTCACGTAAGGACGGGGTGCGGCACTGCTTCAATGGATTGATGCTGAACGACGCTCGCTTGGCGCAGTGGTACGCGCGCCGTGGTTATGGGGCGCCCTCGGGATCGCACTGGCACTCTGGGGGCTGGCATACCAGGTTGTGTCAATGGTGCGCCTCGACATAGGCGGCGACCGCGAGGCGCGTCGGCGCGGATTCGATACTCCTTTCCTCGTCAACTTCAATGACTCTGAGCCCGCCGATGCACCTGATCGCCCGTGGTACCTGGCAGATGCGCCGCCATACCGCTGGACGCGCGATGTCTCTGGGGTTGTGCTTCCCGGCGCCGGCGGTGACCTCTGGTTGGTGCGCGTCACCGCTGCCAGCGGACGACCCGATGGCAGTGTAGTCAGCAGTGTCTGGCGCACTGCCGATGGTTCACCGATTACGCTTCAGATCGACGCGCAGCGGCGGACATATGCCATTCTCGCGCGCACCGACCCTGCCGGCAACCTGCGCCTGACATTCGAGACCTCTCGTCTGACCGCCCCTTCCGATCCTCGCATCCTGGGGATACCAGTCTTTCGCGTTGTCGCAACACCCGCGCAATCTGCACCCTACCGACCGGCTTGGGAAACCCTTGCCTGGATGACGGCGGCGCTGGCCGGGGTGTATGCGCTGGCGTGGCGCACCGGTGCGCCTTTCCGTCGCGCAGCACATGCGCCTGTTGTGGTTGTGGCGATCACAGCGCTGTTTGTCACCTGGATGATTGCAACGCGACGCATGGATGTAACCATATTTGCGCAAACTGTCGCGGTATGGATATGGGGAGCGTATGCGCTGACCCCTTTCGTCGAGGCGGCGCTGCGCGCAACACAACCGGCGGAGGATGTTGCAACCGCTGCAGGACTGACGGCGGCTGCGTGGTTCGTGCGCGTGGTCGGCATGCTGCATCCCTACGCTCTGACCAGCGATCTAGGACTGCACGTCAACAATCTGGCGGATG
>JBEPYG010000473.1:0-2240 GCA_041641515.1 Roseiflexus sp. | reverse complement strand
CCTCGAATGCGTCAGAGACATACTTGAGGAAGATCAGGCCGAGCACGATGTGCTTGTACTCGGCGGCGTCCATCGAGCCGCGCAGGGCGTCGGCCATTTGCCGGAGCGGAGCCTCACAGCCGACGGGGGCGGCGGTGACATTCGCCGTGCTCGCGTTGTTTGTTTGCCTCGCCAATGGCACCTCGTCCCATCGTTTTGCCAGAGCGGCGTCTTCGGGCGTCTACCGGGGTGCGTTTCACCTGCGCCGCGAAGTGCGGCGGAGCGACGTCAGGTGGAAACGCGGGTTGAACCGCCTTTCACACATAGGAAACATATTTGGGTTCAGGAACCTGATCATCAGTAATTTTTTCACTATGACCGACTTCTGCTAGTCAATCCAACCATTGACTCCCCAAATGACCCTCGCCGCCGATCCACAGGTAGTTCACCGATCGCTCGGTGCATCTATACGGCATCTCTCGATAGTTCGGTGAGCAAATCTATCAACAGAGCCTTTAACGACAATAGTAGCGTGAGCATGCGCAAGTGTCAATATTTAGTTAACAGTTGTTTCCCCACACGTTTGCACGCTGTTAGACCCTGCTTGCAGTGGGAGTGGAACAACCATCACGATTAGGCGCAGCGCTATCAATGTTTTGACGGTTGTGACCGCCGTGCAATCCGTAGCTCACAATGGGCGTTTGTGTTCGCGCCTTGCCCATCGGTAGCGTGTTGACGAGAAACCAGGTCTGGATGGAGAAGCTAGATGCGCACACGCTCGAATGCAGCGCTTCTTCGTTACAGTGCTTCTGGCAGTGCACCTTGTCGTCATCATTGCCGAACCATTGTGTAGAGGCGAACGATGGTTCGCCCCTACATCTGCGTTGCGGCGACGCCAGGCGGGCAGCAATGGGTGCGCCGAGTCGCTCACGTGAATCAAAAGACGATCCGATGTTCTGCCCCGAAGCGCGGATGCACCGGCTTCGACAGTCGCACACCGCTGCGCTGTCCACATACCCGGGAATGCGGGTGAGATGCGTGCGCACCCGACGGCGCCGGTCTCTTCATCCATCCCATACCGAAAACCGAGAACCGACAGGCGAGCGCTGATCGTCTGCAATGCGAGCGCGTATCGGTTATGCGCTCTGGCGAGCTTCACCGCGCTCGCCGTGGGCGTCAGCTCTATAGTTCCCCATCACACGTGCTGTCACTGCTTCCACCTGTGCACGGTAAGCGCTGCGCAGGGCCGCTGCATCTGTGACTGCGCGGTCGAGCACAAAGGCGTATGTCTGAACCGGCGCTCCAAAGGCGTCGCAGATGGCGGCGACGGTCTGCGCCTGTCGGCGTTGCACGCTCGCCGGATCGGCGTATGGATCGAGCAAGTTTTCGTTGGCGCCGAAGTCGTCGATCACCAGGATGTGCTGCGGCTGCAGCGCTGCTCCGCACTGAACACGCTGCCAGAAGAGCGGTGCGGTTTTACGCACGCCGAGATCGGCTGAACTGGCGAGCAGGACGGCGCGTGATGACTGCGACGCGCCGCCTGCAACTGCGACGCGCTGCTGCAACACCTTTCCGGTTTCATCGACCTGCAGCGCAGCAACGCGCCATTCCATTGCGGCGATCTGTCGGGCGATGTGGTCGGTAGCTTCGGCATAGTGGTCGGTGGCGACCAGGATGGTGACGCCTTCGTCGGTGCGCAGGGCGGCAAAGAGGGAGCGCCACGCCGGGTCGATCACCGATGCCTGCAGGTAGAACTGGACAAATCGTTCGGCGCGCCGGTGCACCTCATCGGCAGACAGGTGCGGCGCCGTGATGTGCTGCGCCATCAGGTGCGCATACGGGGTGCGCGTCGTGCTGCCGATGTCCCACGTCAGTGCAACCAGATCGTTCCAGTAGCGCTCGACCGTCACCCCGGCATCCCACAGACCGCTCTGGCGCAACGCCTGCTCCAGCCGATCCGGCGCACCGAAGCAGACCGCTTCCAGACTCAACACTCCCGAGAAATCAAGCACCAGCAGCTGTCGGGTGGTCATGGCAGCCACTGTTCGAGCCGGTAGGCGCTATCCCAGAACATCCATTCCAGTCGCGAGGAGAAGATGAAGGCATCGCGCATCCGGTCGCGCTGCGCCTCGGATGCCCGCTCCGCGATAGCGTCGGTCAGCGCAATCGCGCGATCGACCCACGCGCTGAACTCCTGACCGGCGTAGGTGTCGATCCATTTCTGGTATGGGTTGTTCGGCACTGCACGCCGGTAGATGTCA
>JBEPYG010000472.1:0-2281 GCA_041641515.1 Roseiflexus sp. | reverse complement strand
CGAATTTCCGCTGGCGCCGTGTCGGCAGGCAGGCGTAGTTCGGCGGCGTATCCCAGCGCGCGCTCGACCGGCAAATTGCGGTGGAGAATGTCGTCCTGTGGCACATAGCCGAGCACCGAGCGATAGGCGTCGAAGTTGCGGTAGTAATCGTCGCCGTTGACCAGGACACTCCCGTGCGTTGCCTGGACGAACCCCGAAAGGGCGTTGAGAAGTGTACTCTTGCCGGTGCCGCTGCCGCCGACCAGAGCCACGAATTCTCGTGGCGCGATGGAGAGCGACACATCCTTCAGGATCATACGAGTCTTGCCGCCGCGCGACACCTCGCGCCACAGATTGCGCGCGTCGATGCGCAACGCGCCGCGCTGGTCGTACTGGTCGAGACTTTCGCCAGTGTAGACCAGTTTGAACGCACCGATCTGGATGATATCGCCTTTGACCAGCGTGTGCTCAGTGATGCGTCGCCCGTTGACGAACGTGCCGTTGGTGCTGCCTACATCGCGCAAAACGTGTTTTCCGTTGACCCGATCGATAACAGCGTGACTGCGCGACACCTGCGGGTTATCGAGCAGGATTTCGCACCCTTCGCGCCCGATCGTAATCCGCGGGTCGGTCGGATCGAGCCGGTAACTGCGTGCAACCTCAGCCGCCTGTTGCACCTTCGGCGCCTGCGGGTTGCGGTAGGTCAGAGTGACGAAATTGCCGGTCGCCGGATCACCGATGCGCAGCACGTCGCTATCCGACAGAATGTGCGGCATATTGGACGGAAGCCGTTTTCCCTCGAAGAGTAAACCGTTCGTGCTGCCGATATCGATTATCTGGTGCGTCACGCCGTGCGGCTCGATGCGTGCATGGCGACCGGAGACGAAGCGAGATGTGATGACAATATCGTTGTCGGGCGCACGCCCGATGGTAAGCGGTTGCGAACCGAGTGCAACTTCAAACGTGTGCCCCACATCCTGAACGACCAGCACGGGACCGGCGGCTGACGACCCGCCCTGCGGCGGCCCGCTGCCGATCATAGCTGTAACGCGAGCGGCGCCAGATGAAGCGGATGCTCCCTGCGCAAGCAATGCCGCTGTCTGCTCTGCAGGATTTCCAGGAGTAGCGGAAGAAGCGGCAGTCGATGCAGAGATGGGGGTATCCTGTGCTTTCCCGCAGCGCGTGCAAAACTTCGCACCGGGACGGTTCAATGGTGCACCACAGTGAATACAGGTTGCAGGCTGTGACACAATGACCCTCCTGTTGATAAACACGCAAGTCGATTGTAGCATATATGGATGAGCAACGAAGAAACGAATGCCATGGCGACCGATTGCCTCGAGGCTGGCACGGGCGCCCCTCGGTCAACGCATGGGGAACGAAGAAACGATGCCGTGGCGACCGGCTGCCTTGCGGCTAGATCTATGAACAAAACTTCCTCCCGCTGTGCTCCTCTGCGGTACATCTGAACCTCGTGCATGGAACTGTTCACGATTGGGGGTTTGGGGGAAGCCCCCGAGATCAAGAATCGGCGGCGGGATGGCTTTTGCAGGCGCTACGAGACATTGCCCCGCCGACGCAAAAACGCCATTTGTTACGGTACGTGTTCATACGTACTCGTGCGTCCTGTTTGACGCTTTCCATGGGGTATGCTATACTAAAGCCGTTGCGGTGCCTGTAGCTCAACGGCAGAGCGCCTGACTGTGGCTCAGGAGGTTGTGGGTTCGAGACCCATCAGGCACCCCATTTTTGAGTTGTTCAGAGAGCCTGGAAGAAGATCGCTTCCAGGCTTTTGTGTTTGTCTGATGCCGTCCGGCTGCAGCTCTCGGCTAGCACAGCAAAGCTCGCCGGCGCGAGCTGCCGGGGATGATGTCCTGGACACCCATCAGCTCGAGGCAAGCGGGGCGAAACCCGCTGGCGCGGTTAGAACGGATTATTCAGGACTATCACCTGCCAGCAATATACCTGGTTTTATTGTCTTCATCCACCCTCGGCGCGAATGGCAAAACCTGCCTCCACTGCCAAGAATCGAGGAGACCGGTGCTATAATGGTGCTGCAAGTGCTCAAACCTGAACACTTCCGCAATGCCAGGCATGTCGTGTATTGGAGCAATGTAAGGTGCGACTTTGGAATATCTGGTCGTTTCAGATAATCATACCTTCATGATCAGCGCCTACGACGGTGACATTCCCGTCGATGATACGCCGCTCGGTCTGTATTTCTACGATACGCGCCATCTCAGCGGATTCCAGGTGCGCCTGAACAATCAGCCGCTCGAGTTGCTCGCCTCGAACGATGAGC
>JBEPYG010000471.1:0-2292 GCA_041641515.1 Roseiflexus sp. | reverse complement strand
GTGGCAAAGAAAGTGTAGGGTGTCGTGATGACTTCATCGCCTGGGCGGATATCGATCGCCATCAGTGCGACGAGCAGTGCGTCGGTGCCGGAAGAAACGCCGATGCCGTATGCGCATCCGGAGTAGGCGGCAACTTCGCGTTCAAGCGCTTCGACTTCTGGACCGAGGATGAAGTGCTGGGCATCGGCGACACGGTCGATGGCGGCGCGAATCTCTTCGCGGATCGGTGCGTACTGCGCTTTCAGGTCGAGAAGCGGCACAGGGTCGATTGAACGTTTGATATTCGGCGTTGTGCGTTCAATGGTTGCCGGAGAATTCTGGTGATCGGTCATGGTTCTTCTCCTTGCTGCGTTGCACGCAGAAACGTTCAACGTTCCCGCGTCACGGTATAGTCATCGCTGCGTCCTCTGCCCAATCTAGGCAGCGTAGCACGCCGGGTTCGACCTCGCGGTACCGCCAGCCGCTTCCCGGGCATACCATCATCCCTTCGGCGTCCGGCTCGGGAAGGCGGTAGCCGTGCCGGCTCATCCATCCCTTCTGTGCAGCCGGTACTCCTGCCATCAGTGCGTAATCGGGGACGTTCCCGCGTACCACAGCGCCGGCGGCGATGAAGGCATAGCGTCCGATAATGGCGCCACACACAATCGTGGCGTTGGCGCCAATGGTTGCGCCGCGTCGCACCAGGGTGCGCATAAACTCGGCGCGGCGGTTGATTTCAGCGCGCGGGTTGATGACGTTGGTAAAGACGCACGAAGGACCGCAAAAAACGAAATCTTCCAGTTCGACGCCGGTGTAAAGTGAGACGTTGTTCTGAATTTTGCAGCCGTTGCCGATGATGACGTTGCCGGCAACCAGCACATTCTGCCCCAGCACACAGTTTGCGCCGATCCGTGCGCCTGCCATTACGTGGCAGAAATGCCAAATTTTTGTGCCTGCGCCAATCTCGCACGGCTCATCGATGATTGCGGTTGGATGGGCGTAGTAGGGATGGTTTGGGTTCATTAGCTTCCTTTATTGCGTGACTGTGGGATTGCGTGATTGTCTTGCGTCCATATTCGCCGTTCTACGTTCACCCGTTCTACGTTCGCCCGTTGTACATTCCCCGTTCGAGCTCCTTGAGGTTTGGGACACGGTTGTGCCGGTGGCGCGACCTCACGGGTCGGGTGGGTTGTTGCCGACAACGCCCCATATCCCATATCCCATATGCCACATACTATATGCGTTCCACGTTCCACGTCTCAAGCGCCGTCACACACCGTTCAGCTGCGAAGCCGTCGCCATAGAGTGGTGGACGTGGAGTTGTCGGACGTGGCTGATGCGCGGCTACAACGATCCGTTCCGGGTCGGCGCCGACGAGTGTGTTCCATCCGCAGACCACCGTTTCGACCCACTCAGTCTCGTCGCGTAGTGTCACACACGGCACGCCGAGCCAGTATGCTTCTTTCTGTATACCGCCGGAGTCGGTCAGAATGACGCGCGCGCCGCGCATGAGTGCGACCATCCCCAGATAACCGACCGGATCGATCAGACGCATCTGGGGTGGGGGTGTCCATCCAAGTGCGGCAATAGCGCGGCGCGCGCGCGGGTGTACCGGGAAAACGACCGGTATGCTCAGTCTTGCGAGACCGCTCAGGATTCCTTGGAGGCGTCCTGGTTCGTCGGTGTTTTCGGCGCGGTGCACTGTCGCCAGGGCATACGCGCCTTCTTGGATGCCGAGGGTCTCGAGTATGGAATGATCGGCGCGTTCGGCGGCGAGGCGGAGCGCATCGGCCATGACATCGCCGACGAGCGCCACGCCAGCGGTAATCCCTTCGCGCGCTAGGTTGTCGATGGCGGTCTGGCTGGGGCAAAGCAAAAGATCGGAAACGTGGTCGGTCACGATCCGGTTGATCTCTTCTGGCATGGCGCGGTTGAAACTACGCAGACCGGCCTCGACATGAGCGACACGAATGTGGAGTTTCGCGGCTGCCAGGGCGCCGGCAAGGGTCGAGTTGGTGTCGCCGTAGACCAGTACCCAGTCTGGACGTTCTGCCAGCAGCACGTCTTCGATCTTCGCCAGCATTGCGCCAGTCTGTGCTCCGTGGTTTGCGGAACCGACCGCCAGATTGACATCGGGCGGCGGAATGCCCAGTTCATCGAAGAAGACGGCTGACATGTTGGGATCGTAGTGTTGACCGGTGTGGACCAGTACCTCACGATGGCGTGATCGCAACACCCGGCTGATGGCCGCTGCCTTAATGAATTGTGGTCGCGCTCCGACGATAGTTACGATGTTCACGTTGATCACCTTGT
>JBEPYG010000470.1:0-2323 GCA_041641515.1 Roseiflexus sp. | reverse complement strand
CGACCCGGCTGGTAATAGCAATAAAGTTATCCTGCTCACGATCAACCGTAATATCACGTACTGCGCCTATCTCTTCAACAATACCTGTAAACATCGCTTGCCCTCACAATGACACGAGTCTTCTGTTCACGGACCTCAAAGATGCATCGACCATAACGATCTGACATATTGGGAGCATACCTCCACGAGCCTTTTGTGTGTCTCCGTGGCGCGCGGCATATAGTCCAGCGCCTCGACGATCTGCTCGACTTGTAGCGTGTGTCTCCGTGGCGCGCGACACATAGACGAAACACCTGACGTGATTACACACCACGAAGACACAACAATCACAACAATGGCAACAGGTTGAGACGGTTCCCGGCTCTTAGTCCTCGATTCTTGATTCTTAGCTCTTGTTTCTTACACCCTCTCCGACACTCCCGCCTCACCAAACGTCGCCATTTCATCGAGAATCTTGCAGGCGGCCTGGCAGAGTGACATGCCGAGTACGGCGCCGGTGCCTTCTCCAAGACGCATGCCCAGATCGAGGAGCGGTGTCAGGTCGAGATGGGCAAAAACCGCGTCGTGACCTCGTTCGACCGAACGGTGTGCAGCGATCAGGTAGGGTTGCACTGCAGGCGCCAGCGTACTGGCAATCAGCGCCGCTGCGCCGGAGATGAACCCATCGATCACAACCGGTACCCGTCGCGCTGCCGCTCCCAGGATCACCCCTGCCAGTCCGCCGATCTCGAAGCCGCCGACCTTCGCCAGAACATCGAGTCCATCGCGCGGATCGGGACGGTGCAACGCCAGCGCCTCTTCGATAACCGCAATCTTGCGCGTCAGTCCGGCATCGTCGATACCAGTGCCGCGCCCGGTCACCTCGGCGACAGGACGCCCGGTGATAGCGGCGACAACAGCACTCGATGCGGTCGTGTTGCCAATACCCATATCGCCGGTTGCCAGTAGGTCCACTCCTGAGTCGATCGCATCGTTAGCGCATGCAATCCCAGCTTCAATCGCCTGTTGCGCCTGAGCGCGGCTCATTGCCGGCTCAACAGAAAAATCCGCCGTTCCCATCGCGATTTTGCGGTCGATCAAGTTTGGATGCGCCGGTAGACTAGCTGCCACACCGATATCAACAACAATCACACGCGCACCCACGTGACGCGCAAGCACGTTGATCGCCGCACCGCCATTGAGAAAGTTCAGCACCATTTGCGGCGTCACTTCGGCAGGGTACGCGCTCACACCGCGCCGCGTCACCCCATGATCGGCTGCCATCACAATGACTGCCGGGTTGACCAGACGGGGACGCGGTTGCCCAGTAATGCCCGCGATCTGAATTGATAACGTCTCAAGTCGTCCCAACGCCCCCTGCGGCTTCGTCAACCGGTCCTGACGCGCCTGCGCCGCCGTTGCTGCAGCACTGTCAGGTGAACCAATGCGTGCGATGGTGTCGGTGAGTGTGCTCATCGATGCCCCTCCTGAGTGTTCTGCGTTTTCTGCTCGGATTGTGAGATTACGTGATTACGAGATTTCGCGATTGTACGATGAAGCGATTATGGGATGACGTGATTGGGCGATGACGGGGTTACGAGATAGTCGTGTGATCACGCTCGCCGGTTTGTCCGTTCCCTGTTGCCCGTTCGCCCGTTCGTCCGTTCCCTGTTGCCCGTTCCCTGTTGCCCGTTCCCGTTCCTCGTTCGCACATTCGCACATTCGCGCGTTCGCCTGTTTGCCCGTTGCCCGTTTGCCCGTTTCTACCCCCAAGACCCTTGAGGTCGGGATGGGTGCGCACCAGGCGCAAGGACTGTTCTGCCGGCACGGGGCACTGGCAGCGACCGGTCACCGGTGTAAGACCTCAAGGATCGGACACGTTCTCCCGTTCAACGCTCAACCCCCTCCCGCCACAGATCAGCCTGCTCCAGCAGCGCATCCAGCGCCTGGCGCGCATCTGGCGATGGGTTCGCCCACATTCCACGTCCAATCGCTTCGTGGAGGCGTTCCGCCATTGCTGCCAACGCCCACGGATTGGACTGTTCGAGCCACTGTCGTACCGATGGGTCGCGCAGGTAGTGCTCAGTAACCTGCTCGTACATCCAGTCATCGAGCACATCGGCAGTTGCGTCGTACCCAAACAGATAATCGACCGTCGCAGCTAGTTCGAGACCGCCTTTGTAACCGTGGCGTTGCATGCTGGCGATCCACTTCGGGTTGACTACCCGCGCGCGGAAGACCCGCCGCGCCTCCTCGCGCAAATCACGGGTGCGTGGACGGGACGGATCGCTGGAGTCTCCGAAGTACCGGGCAGGATTTTTACCGGTCAGGGCGCGAATGGTCG
>JBEPYG010000469.1:0-2336 GCA_041641515.1 Roseiflexus sp. | reverse complement strand
CACCCGTATCCAGGTCGAGCACCCGGTTACCGAAATGGTCACCGGCATCGATCTGGTAAAATGGCAGTTGCGTATTGCCGCTGGTGAACATCTGACGATCCGCCAGTCGGATGTGGTGATGCGCGGGCATGCCATCGAGGCGCGGATCAACGCCGAAGACCCGGACCGTGATTTCATGCCGTCGGGTGGCGAGATCGAGTACTACCTGCCGCCAGGCGGGCCGGGAGTGCGTGTCGATTCACACCTCTATGCCGGGTATTCGCCGCCAGGATACTACGACTCGCTTCTGGCAAAACTGATCGTGTGGGGGAGCGATCGCGAAGAGGCGCTGGCGCGCCTCGAACGTTCACTGCGCGAATTCGTCATCACCGGCATCTACACGACAATCCCCTTCACGCTGGCAATGCTCGAAGATCCGCCGTTCCGCGAAGGACGGATCTCGACGCGCTACGTGCCCGATCTGGTCCAGCGTATCAAGGAAAGTAAACTGGAGTAGACGGATATCTGAACAAACTGCGCAGTCATCTCGAGGGCGCAGGGTGCTGCGCCCTCGAATGTCATTACTGAAAGGTCGTATGAAGCACAAAATCGTTGCACCTGGATTGGAATGGCCCCGTCTGCTGGAACAGGCAAAGGCGCTCACCCCGGAAGCATTCGATGAGGATGGCAATCCGCTCAACCTGATCCACGGCGAGTGGGGTTTCCCAGGACATCCAAAGCCGTTTCTCTCGCCCATCGACGGTACGATGCTCGGCAACTATCCGATGATCGACCTCGACACAGCGCGCAGCGCCGTTGCCGCTGCTGCTGCCGAATTCGGCGCGTGGTCCGCGATTGATCTCGCTGAACGCCAGCAGCGTGTCGATGCGTGCGTGCGTCTGCTCCGCCAGCATCGCGACCTCATCGGTCGATTGCTGATGTGGGAAATCGGAAAGCCGTATGCGCAGGCCATGACCGATGTAGATCGCTGCATCAGCGGCGTCGAGTGGTATGTTGAGCAGATTCCTGCAATGATGGAAGGGCGCAAACCACTTGGGTTGATCTCGAATATTGCGTCATGGAACTATCCGCTGTCGGTGCTGGTCCACGCGATGCTGGTGCAGACGCTGGCGGGCAATCCGGTGATTGCCAAGACCCCCAGCGACGGCGGACTGTTTGCGCTGACGGTCTCGATTGCGCTGGCGCGGCGCTGCGGTTTGCCGGTTTCGCTGGTGAGCGGCTCCGGCGGCAGACTTTCCGAGGCGCTCGTGCGCGGTCCGGAGGTGGCATGCCTGGCATTCGTCGGCGGCAAAACCAACGGGCGCGACATCGCCGCAAGTTTGTACGACCGCGAGAAGCGCTACATGCTCGAAATGGAAGGCATCAATGCCTACGGCATCTGGCAGTTTAGCCAGTGGGAGATGCTGGCAAAACAATTGCGGCGCGGTTTCGACTACGGCAAACAGCGCTGCACCGCTTATGTGCGCATGGTTGTGCAGCGCCAGTTGTTCCCGCAGTTCCTCGACGCCTACCTGCCGGTGCTCAAATCACTGCGGATCGGCAACCCAACGCTGGTCGAGCATCCTGATGCGCCACTGCCGGCACTCGACTTCGGACCGCTGATCAATAGTCGCAAAGTCGATGAACTCCAGGTGCTGATCAGCGAAGCGATCGGCGGCGGCGCCATCAGCCTGTACCAGGGAACACTCCACGATGAGGATTTCCTGCCCAACCAGGACACGTCCGCCTATATGGCGCCGGTCTCGTTGTTGAATGTGCCCCGCAACGCGCGCCTCTATCACAACGAGCCGTTCGGTCCGGTCGATACGATTGTCGTGGTGGACAGCGTCGAAGAATTGATCACCGAAATGAACATCTCCAACGGCTGCCTCGTTGCCTCGGTCGCGTGCGACAATGAGCGTCTGGCGCAACAGATTGCCGCCGAAGTGCGCGCTTTCAAGGTCGGCATCAACACCATTCGCTCACGTGGCGACCGGGACGAGGTGTTTGGCGGTATCGGTCAAAGCTGGAAGGGATGTTTCGTCGGCGGGAGGTATCTGGTGCAGGCGGTTACCGTTGGCTCTCCCGGCGAGCGATTGTATGGCAACTTCCCTGATTATACGCTCCTGCCAGAGCAGCGGTGACTCACACGGAGACCGGACGCACATGCACTCCCATCAGAGTGTAGTGCAACGCCATTGCAGCAATCTGCAATCTGAAATGGTACAAGGGGGTTGAGATGAGCCAGGACACGTTCAGAGCGCTGGTGCTGACCCAGGAGAATGGAGCAATCCGCGCCGAGTTTCGTCATCTGACGAACGACGATCTGCCGCAGGGTGACACACTGGTGCAGGTCG
>JBEPYG010000468.1:0-2337 GCA_041641515.1 Roseiflexus sp. | reverse complement strand
CGTTGAGTCGGCTGTATCTCGCTGATGATCCTGCTGCAGCGCAGCGCCTGCTCGAACAGGCGCTGGCGTTGCGCCGGGAAATCAACGATGTGTACGGTGAAGGCGCCGATTTGGGTAACTATGGCAGTGCCCTGCTGCGGTGCGGACGCGCCGCCGAAGCGCTGCCCTACTTGGAGCAGGCGCGGACGCTGTTTGCTGACCGCGGTTGGACTCATCTGGTGGCGCAGATGGATCACCAGATTGCGCTGGCGCGGGGGTCGGCAGAGGCATGATTGCTGCAGCGGTTTGGACGCTGGGTGGTTGCCCGCTTCGGAGGCGCGGATGAGCGTTGCCGGTATTCCTGTCATTGTGCGGGTGCAAGAGCGTCGGCAGCGATCCCTTGCTTGAGCAGAGATCGTCCACGTCATTCCGCGGACGCGCTCCGCTTTGCAAACCGGTGTGTTACATGCCGGCGCTGCTACGCCTCCTTCTATCTGCAACCTTCCTCGCCTGGTGACAGAGCAGGCGGGCATGACCGATGCCAACACCCAACGCGCCTACCAGCCGTACCGTTCCGGTCCCCACGGTCGCGTCGTGAGTTGTTGTTCGACCATCACAATGGTGCGGTCGGGCAGATCGTCGGAGAGGATGACGCCAGGACCGCATATGCTGTAGACCCCTAGGCGTCGTCCCGGCATAATGATCGCGTTGACACCGGTGCGGCAGAAGTCGCCGAAATATGCGGCATTGGCGGCGGTGGTCGGGGTTTCGGGACGTCCCTTGATACGCCAGACGGTTTCGCGGTCGTCGAAGCGCAGGTTGCCGCATACGGTTGCTGCGCCAAAGTCGACTGCCTGACCGACGACGCCCCAGATTTCGCAGTAGTGGTAGCAGTAGACCGTGTCGAGCGCCACGCCGCTGAACTCGGCGCCATGCCCGTAGATGCCGCGCGCGCCGAGTGATGATGTGCTACCGATCTGACAGTAGTCGCGCAGGATGGTGTCGCGCCCGACAATCGCATGCCCCTGAATGATGGCGCCGTTCAGCGCCTTCGCATGTGCGCCGAGCCACAGATCGCCTTCCACCACCACACGGTTGCCGATGACTGCGCCTGGACCGAGCACCAGCCGTCCGTGGATGTCAGCGCCGTCGTGGACGCGCGCGGTCGGGTCGATCCGATGCCCGTCCAGCGCTGCGGTCATGGCGGCGATGACGCAGCTGTTCGCTTCGAGAATGTGCCATGGTTTGTCAAGGTCCACGTGGAAGCCGGGTGCATCAAGTGTTGCGACGGTCTCTCCATCGTCAATCATCATCTGGAGCGACTGGACGATTTCGGCTTCGATGGGTGGCATACCACCGACGCCGACACGCACGAGTGCAGGGTTATCGCGCAGAAAAGGGATCGCTTCGGAACGGAAGGCATACACGCCGCAAAAGCGCCGATCACCGTCGCGGCTATGCCCTTCGACGCCGCGCAGCACGCCATTCTCGACAAACGGTATCAGCCAGTCGAGCGACGACTCAGCGCCGAGTGGTTGCACGAGTGCAGCTGCCGGCGGACGGTTGCGCTCGAAGTAATCACACAACGCTGTCAGGTTTGACCGATCGGTGACGATATCACCGGCAACCACGAGCACATCACCGTCGATACCGGCAGCACCGAGCAACGCCGCGTCTGCTGTTCCGGTGGGACGCGCCTGATGGACGAAAACGATATCGGCGGTGGCGCCGTGGAGCGCTGCGCGCACACTGGACTCTCCTACCCCGGTCACCACCACTTGGCGGGTAATGCCAAGCGCGGCAAGGTCGTCGGACAGACGGCGCACGACAGGGATATTCGCAATCGGAAAGGCGCATTTGTTGCGAACCACACTGTAGGGCCAGAAGCGCGTACCGGCGCCGGCAGCAAGCAGGATTGCGGTCTGGATCATGGCCGCTGACCTCTACTATGGCACTCCAACGAGTTGCAATGGATTAGGAATGAAGAGCAACACAAACGTGATCAGTCCAAGCAACGCCAGCGCCGTATGCGCCGGTCCGATCCGCGAGACATCATTGAGCGGCGGCGGATGGCGCGGACCGATCAGCAACCCGAGCACCCCCCACAGGAGCCAGTTTGGTGCGACGAGTGTTCCCAACAACACACAGGCGCCGATGAACGCATATGCCAGGTAGTGCGCATACTCGCCGAGCAGCGCATACGCCACGTGCCCGCCATCAAGTTGCCCGATCGGTAGCAGATTGATCATCGTCACCAGCAACCCGATCCACGCGCCCCACGCGACTGCGTTCAACTGCACGTCCACCCCGTTGCCCGGCAAGAACTGACCGAACACCAGATATTTCGCCGCTGCATAC
>JBEPYG010000467.1:0-2402 GCA_041641515.1 Roseiflexus sp. | reverse complement strand
TCCACGTGACGGCGGAAACTGCCAATCTCATGCGAACACTCGCCGCTGGCGGCGCTGACGTTGTGCTCTGCGCTTCCAACCCGCTCTCGACGCAGGATGATGTCGCCGCCTCGCTCGTCGTACACGACGAGATCCCGGTCTATGCCATCAAAGGCGAAGACCACGAGACTTATTACAAACATATCACCGCCGCCCTCGATCATAACCCGCAGATCACGATGGACGACGGCGCCGATCTGGTGACCGGCGTCCTCAAACAACGCCCCGATCTGATCCCTGCTATGCTTGGCAGCACTGAGGAAACCACCACCGGCGTCATTCGTCTGAAAGCAATGGCAGCCGATGGTGTGCTGAAGTTCCCGGTCATTGCGGTCAACGATAGCGACACCAAGCATCTGTTCGATAATCGCTACGGCACGGGGCAGAGCACGCTCGACGGCATTCTCCGCGCCACAAATGTGCTGCTTGCAGGAAAGACCTTTGTCGTCGGCGGGTACGGTTACTGTTCGCGCGGCATTGCCGAACGGGCGCGCGGACTGGGCGCAAATGTCATTGTCACCGAAGTCGATCCGATCCGGGCGCTGGAAGCTGCCATGGACGGTTACCGGGTCATGCCGATGCGTGAAGCGGTGAAGGTGGCCGATTTCGTCGTCACTGCAACCGGCAACAAGAATGTGCTCGATGCGGAAGACTTCGCCGTTATGAAGGACGGTTGCATCGTCGCCAACTCAGGGCACTTCAATGTCGAGATCAACATTCCCGACCTGGAGGCGATGGCAGTTGAAAAGCGCCAGCCACGCGCATTCGTCGATCAGTACATCCTCAAGGATGGGCGCCGGATCAACCTGCTTGGCGAAGGACGCCTGATCAATCTAGCCAGCGCCGAAGGGCATCCCAGCGCTGTGATGGATATGTCGTTCGCCAATCAGGCGCTGGCAAGCGAGTATCTGTTGACCCACAGAGGGAAACTGCCGAACGGCGTGCACGCGCTGCCGAAGGAAGTCGACCGCGAAATTGCATCGCTCAAACTCGCATCGATGGGCATCACTATCGACACACTGACGCCTGAACAGGCGAAGTATCTGGCGTCCTGGGAAGAAGGCACATAAGCGAGGAACTCATGTCAACATCCTTCATGAAATCGCCACGCCTTTTCTTCACCTCAGAATCGGTGACGGAAGGGCATCCGGACAAAATCTGCGATCAGGTGTCGGACGCAGTGCTCGACGCTTTTCTGTCGCACGATCCGCGCGCGCGCGTCGCCTGCGAAACCGCGACGACCACTGGTCTGATCGTTGTGATCGGTGAAGTCACCTACGAGCAGGGGTACATTCCCATCGAGGAGATTGTCCGCAAGACCGTCAAGGATATCGGCTACACTGATGCGTCGTATGGCTTCGATGCCGATACCTGCGGCGTGATGGTCGCCATCCACGGGCAATCGCCCGATATTGCACAGGGCGTGAATCGGGCGCTTGAGGTGCGCAGCGATGGGCACGTGACCGAAGAAGAAGTTGCAACCATTGGTGCGGGCGATCAGGGGATGATGTTCGGATTCGCCTGCAATGAGACGCCTGAGTTGATGCCGCTGCCGATTGCGCTGGCGCATCGCATCGGTCGGCGTCTGTCGCGGCTGCGCAAGGAAGGGGTGTTGCCTTATCTGCGCCCCGACGGCAAGAGCCAGGTGACCGTCGAGTATTCGTATGGGCGTCCGGTGCGGGTCGATACCGTGCTGGTCAGCAATCAGCACGCCCCTGACGTGACCCAGGAGCAGATCCGTCACGACATCATCCAGCACGTTATTCAGGCGGTCATTCCGAACGAACTGCTCGACGAGCAGACGAAATACTTCGTCAACCCGACCGGACGTTTCGTCATCGGCGGTCCGATGGGCGATAGCGGACTGACCGGGCGCAAGATCATCGTCGATACCTACGGTGGCATGGCGCGTCACGGCGGCGGCGCCTTTTCAGGCAAAGACCCGACGAAGGTCGATCGTTCTGCAGCCTATGCCTGCCGTTGGGTCGCCAAGAATGTCGTGGCTGCCGGTCTGGCAGATCGCTTTGAGATCCAGGTGTCATACGCTATCGGCGTCGCCCGCCCGCTCTCGATCAGCGTCGAATGCTTCGGCACCAACAAAGTCCCCGAAGAAACGATCGTCAGAATAATCGATGAACACTTCGACCTGCGACCCGGCGCGATCATTCGCGATCTGCGGCTGCGTCGTCCGATCTATCGCCCAACCGCCGCCTACGGGCACTTCGGGCGCGATGACATCGATGCGCCGTGGGAGCAGACCGACCGCGCCGAGGCGCTGCGGCGCGCGGCAGGGCTGTAGAAGGGAACAGCGTCCAGGCACTGCGTCACGTGACCGTCACTTCTGCACCGAACGCCCGGCACAG
>JBEPYG010000466.1:0-2414 GCA_041641515.1 Roseiflexus sp. | reverse complement strand
CTCACGATCATCGGCAGCGGGATAGATGTTGCAAGCGCCACGAGACGCCGCCCCGCCGACGCACAAACACCATGGGTGCGGTACGTCTGAACGCTCGCCTTTGTCGTCCATGAGAAATCTCGTTGTATTAATTAGGTACGGATCGGTTTCGACCCGATGCCTCGTTGTCCTTCGTTCTCCACTTTCCCGCACTGCCGGTCATCTGACCAGCGACGCAGCTAGGCGCAATGTGGCGATGTGGATGTCAACAGTGTCGGCAATGTTGCGCGCATACCCCCCCGCCATCGTGATCGCCACGGGGATGCCGCTGCTGCGGCAGGCATCGAACACCATCCGGTCGCGCTCCAGCAAACCAGCTTTGGTTAATTTTAGTCGTCCCAGCCGATCGTCTTCATACGGGTCGGCGCCCGCCAGGTAGATCGCCAGGTCAGCGCGGCTCTGCTCGATTGCCTGATGCAGCCCTGCTTCGAGCGCTGTCAGGTATGCCGTATCTCCCGTGCCGTCTTCGAGAGCAATGTCGAGGTCGCTCCGCTCTTTGCGGAACGGATAGTTTTTCGCGCCGTGAATAGAAAACGAGAAGATGGTGTCGTCATTGGCGAGGATGGCGGCGATGCCGTTCCCCTGATGAACATCACCATCGATGATGACAACCCGTTGGACGCGTCTTTCCGCCTGCAGGACACGCGCCGCGATGACGCTATCGTTGAAGACGCAGTAGCCCTCGCCGTGGTCGGCGAAGGCGTGGTGGGTGCCGCCTGCCAGGCTTGCAGCTAGCCCATCACCGGTGACTGCAGCGCGGCAAGCGGCGATCGTGGCGCCGACGGATCGCCGCGATCGCTCGACCAGCTGGAGTGACCAGGGAAACCCGATCTGGCGCATCTCGCGGTCGCTCATCGCCCCGGTCGTCATTCGGTGCAGGTAATCGGCAGTGTGCACGCGCAGAATATCGCGGTCGTCAGCGGCATCGGCAACGAGCAGTTCGCCCAAGCGTTCGGCAGCGGCCCGTTCGCGCAGCATGGCGTATTTGACTATCGGGAAACGATGATCCCTGGGAAGGGGAAGAACGAACGTGTCAGAATAGAACAGTTTCATTGATCGTCTGACAGCAGCGCGCGCACCCGTTCCAGCGTATCGGCGTCGGCAGGGCGTTTGTCGCGCCGCCAGCGCAGAATGCGCGGGAAGCGCACTGCAATCCCTGACTTGTGGCGATTCGAGCGCTGAATGCCTTCGAATGCCAGTTCGAAGACCAGTTCTGGAGCGACGGTGCGCACCGGTCCGAACTTTTCCACGGTATGTTGTCTTACGAAGGCGTCAACCTGCCGGATCTCCTCATCGGTCAGTCCCGAATACGCTTTGGCGAATGGTGTCAACCGGTCGCCATCCCACACGGCGAAGGTGTAGTCGGTGTAGAGGCTGGCGCGTTTACCGCTGCCGCGCTGTGCATAGACCAGGACTGCATCGATGGTGTAGGGCGCAACTTTCCACTTCCACCAATCGCCACGCACCCGCCCGACGCGGTAGGGCGAACTGCGCCGCTTGAGCATCAGACCTTCGACATTGCGCATGCGCGAGGTGGCCCACTGTGCTGCAAGATCGTCCCAATCGGCGGCAGCGACCACGGGCGAAAGCAGAAGCGTCTGATTATCCGGCGCACAGGTTGCAATCAGTCGCTCCAGTTCCGCTCTGCGCCACTCCAGCGGTTGTTCTCGCACGTCAACGCCGTTGAGTTCGAGCAGGTCGTATGCCAGGAGCGCAGCCGGCGCTTCGTCGAGAATAGCTTTTGTCAGGTTCTTGCGCCCGATCCGCCGCTGCAGCTGCGCAAAGGGTAATACGGCGCCATTTTTCCACGGTAGCACCTCACCATCAATGACGACGCCATCGGGAAGCAGATCGCCGATCGCCGCGATTTCGGGGAAACGGTCGGTGATCAGTTCCTCGCCGCGCGACCAGAGGAAAGTCTGTCTGGCGCGACGGATCAACTGGCTGCGGATTCCGTCCCATTTCCATTCCGCCAGCCATTCGGCGAACGATCCAAGCGTTTCGGGCGACTCATCGAGCGGGTGCGCCAGGAAAAAGGGATAGGGACGGCTCACGTCGGCATCGGCGGTATCACGTTCCAGCAACGCCTGGTAGAAGAGGACGGAAGGTTGCCACTCACCCATCAGGCGGTGTGCAATGGCGGCAGGATCGGCGCCGCCAGCTCGGGCCAGTGCCCGTACAACCAGTTGCTGTGAGACGCCAACCCGAAATGCGCCGGTGATCAACTTGTTCCACACGAAGCGTTCGATTCCGCCAAGCGTTGCCCAGACTGCACGCACAACCGCGCGTTGCACCGCTTCATCCTGGTTGCGTAGAGGTATCAACACCTCCTCGACCCAGCGGTGGAGCGGCTGCGGACCCTCGAACGGTACAAC
>JBEPYG010000465.1:0-2429 GCA_041641515.1 Roseiflexus sp. | reverse complement strand
TGGTGTCAAAGAGATGGTGCGCGGCGGCAACCCTTCCGGTGCAATGTCGATGGTGCGGCGTGGGCTGACTGCCCGCACCCGCAGCGTCACTGCTTCGATGCGGCGCTCGCGCATTGCGTGACCGTAGCGCCGTTCGTGCAGTGCGTGAAACTGTTCTGCCAGTTCGATCAGCGGCATCGGCGACGACGCCCAGGTTTCGGGCAGAGGCGTCGAAAGTTCGTAAGATTGTCCGACATAGCGCAGATCGAGGAAGCACTCGATCCGGCAGCCATGAGGGTCCTCGCCGTCGGCTGCCAGCGCCGCCAGCGCCTCGTCTGCCAGTGCGGCGATGTGCGCGGCGAGGGTTGCGAGATCGAGCATGTCGAGGGTTATCAGCAACGCCCGGCTGCTCTCACGGGTCACATCGGCGGCAATCATGCCGAGCGCCGATAACACGCCTGGATAACGCGGCGCCAGCACAGTGCGGATGCCGAGCGCATCCGCCAGGTGCGCCGCGTGCAACGGTCCCGCGCCGCCGAACGCAACCAGCGCGCAGTCGCGTGGATCGTCGCCGCGTTCGACGGAAATTGCCCGGATTGCGCGTTCCATCAGAGCATTGGCGACGCGCACCACCCCAAGCGCTGCACGCTGTTCGTCACCAGGGTTCTGCGTACCGAACAGGTCCCGCGCCAGCGCCATGAATGCCGCGCGCGCCCGTTCCACATCGAGCGTCATGCGCCCTCCCAGAAAATGGTCCGCCTGCAGGCGCCCCAGCAGCAGGTTAGCATCGGTTACAGTCGGCAACGTCCCTCGCCCGTAGCACGCAGGTCCCGGGTCGGCGCCGGCGCTCTGCGGACCAACGCGCAACGCGCCGCCAGCGTCCACTCTGGCGATCGAGCCGCCTCCCGCCCCCACGGTATGGATGTCCAGACTCGGCAGGCGCACTGGCAGTCCGCCAACGTGCGACTCGGACGTGAGCGGGAGCGCTCCATTGATCAGCGCGACATCGGTAGACGTTCCTCCCATGTCAAAGGTGATGATCCGGGTGAAACCGGCGCGTTGCGCGACTGTGTATGCGCCAACAATGCCGCCAGCCGGACCGGAGAGTGTCGTGCGCGCCGCCAGTTCGCGAGCGGTTACCAGCCCCATGCTGCCGCCGTCGGACGCCATGATACGGACAGACCGCACGCCACGATCTGTCAATGCCGGACCGAGGCGATCCAGATAGCGCCCAAGCACCGGGCTGACATACGCATTGACGACTGTAGTGCTGGCACGTTCGTATTCGCGCGGTTCTGGCAGGATGCGATGCGATGCCGAAATGAAGAGGCGACGCTGCGAGGCGTGCGCCGCCTGTTCAAGCGTTGCAGCAACCCGCTCTTCATGAAGCGGATTGGCATAGCTGTGAACCAGACAGATCGCCACCGACTCAACGGGTTGTGTGGCGAGCCAGTCCACCAGGCGCGCCAGTTCATCGTCGCCAAGCGGGGTCAGCACACGTCCGTCGGCCAGCATGCGCTCGACGAGTTCGAAGCGCCATGCGTCGGGAACCGGCGGATCGGGTCGAGTCACGTTCAGATCATAAAGTGCCGGGCGTTGGCCACGCCCGATGACCAGCATGTCACCGAAGCCGTCGGTCGTAATCAGGGCAGTAGCGGCGCCACGGCGTTCGAGCAGCGCATTCGTTGCCACCGTCGTGCCATGAACGATGGTGGCCGGTGCGCCGAGTGTATCGACGCCCTGAAGCAACGCACGCGCCGGGTCATCGGGCGTCGAGAGGGTCTTATAGATGCGCACACGCCCTTCGCGCAGCAGCACAAAGTCGGTAAACGTGCCGCCAATATCGATGCCAAGAATATCCATCACGGCGCCAGTGCGATAATTGCGCGATCGGTTTCGACCAGACGGACGCGCGTATTTCCCGCCAGGTCCCAATACCAGAGCGCGGCCGGATCGTCCAGGGCAACGTGGAGCGGACCACCCGGTCCCTCCGGCAGGCGATCGAAGGCGACATACGCCAGTGCATTCTGGTGTACGGCGAAAACCCCTAGATCGCCGGTTGCGATGCCGGCCGCCAGCACCCGATCGGCGCCGCCGGCGCTCCGCACATGAAGGGTATACTCATACACCGCATCACTGGCGCACGCGGTCGAAAGGTAGTAGAGCGCACCGTCAGCGCTCCAGGCGACCGGGCGGTTCCAGAACCCGCCTGCAATCGGGCTGAGACGTTCGATCTCGGCCCCCGACGGGTTCAGAATCACCAGATCGGCGCCGCTGCCGCCGATCCGGAATGCCTCGACGGCAATGGCGCTGCCGTCAGGCGACGCCATTGGACGACCAAATCCATCGTACCGGGCGCTGCGTTGCCCACCTATTCCCGACACCAGCAGCGCCATACCGATATCGAGTTCGGTTCCATCGGGTTCGCGCAGGAACAACGTGCTCCGGCC
>JBEPYG010000464.1:0-2442 GCA_041641515.1 Roseiflexus sp. | reverse complement strand
AAAAGGAACGCTCACTCATTCTTTTGCCCAACCCATCGCACAATGCACACGTTGACGTTCGATATGCAATCGTTACGCTCTGTCTGTCTATTGTCGTATGATACCACGGAGCGTAGTGAACGACAATAGCGCGTCAGTACCGCTGAACCCTGGGTATTCTCTCACAGATGCGCTAGGACGCCTGCTCATTGTTGCGCCCCGCAAGATATGCTGCAGCGGCGCGTACCCCTGCCATAAGCCCGGATACGCGAATGACCGGCGCAATAGCGCGATCCGCCAGGAATGATGTTGTCCCGCTGACGGTGCTCGTGGTGTCGCGCAGGTTGGCTGCCACACCGCGTCCCTGTTCCAGCACCTGATCGAGTTTGACCGATACTTCTTCCAGTTTGGGAATCAGCGATGTGCGGGAAACGCGAGTCAGCGTACGCACGGCGTAAACCAGCACCAGCAACAGGGCAATCGAAATGATCGCCGAAATCATCTGGAACACTGCCAGAATAACAATTGCGATGTCGCGTGAAGCGACCCGAAAATCAGGGGACAGGTACGCGCCGACAATGAACCCGACAACGATCAACAGCACAATGGTCAGTCCGATGCCGATCCATCTTCCCACAGCGCATCTCCTTTTTCCAGGCGCGACAGCCACTCGGATGCCGCGGAGCGGCGCTGATTATATCACAGGCGCAATCGTGAAGCAACGATCAGCATCACCCATGCGCCGAGTGTGGTCTCAAGCACAGGGACGCCTGCCGGGGTAATCAGGCGTAGCGGCAGCCGCGCGTCGATTGCCAGCGCAATGAGCGCTCCTCCGGCGGCTGCCAGCCAGAATACCGGTATCTGCACCCAGCGCCGACCCCAGAGCAGATGCGCGAGAGCGGCGCTGGCAGTGACGATCAACAGTATGAGCAACAGCGCTGGCGGCATAAACCCCACGCCCTCTCAGTCGCGCGCAATCCGTCCGCCTCCAAGCACGACTTCGCCATCGTAAAAGACGATTGCCTGCCCGGGTGTGATGGCGCGCTGCGGACGCTCGAAAGCTACGTCCACGAGACCTGGCTCGACAGGGGTTACGCGGGCAGGGATGGCATCCGCATGCGCACGAATCTGCGCCAGACACGCGAATGGTGTTGTGGGCCAGGCGCCACTGACAAACGTTACCCGTTCGGCGCGCAGCGAGGTGCGTCGGAGCGCTGATTCGGGACCAACGATCACAGCGTTGCGCGCAACATCGAGCGCCGTCACATACATTGGCTGTCCGGTCGCAATCCCAAGACCACGCCGCTGGCCGATGGTGTAGAGCGGCAACCCCTGGTGTCTGCCAATTTCGCGCCCTTCGAGGTCGAGGATTGGTCCCGGTTGTAGTGCGTCGGGGCGCTCTTCGCGCAGCAGGTTGCGATAGTCGCCGCCGGGCACGAAGCAGATGTCTTGGCTTTCGGGTCGGTTGGCGCTCGCCAGTCCACGCGCAGCGGCCATGGCGCGCACCTCTGCCTTGGTGTACTCGCCGATCGGGAACAAAAGCCGCGCCAGGTCGTCTTGACCGAGCATGTAGAGCATGTACGACTGATCCTTCTCCTTGTCGACGGCGCGTAACAGGCGATAGACGGTGCGCTGCGCGCCATTCGCAGCGGGAGAAGCGGTGTCGTCTGTCTCTGTCGTATCGGTGCGGATCCGGGCATAGTGCCCGGTGGCGACGTAGTCGAATCCGAGCGTGTGCGCCCGCGCCAGCAGCGCGCGAAACTTGATCTCGCGGTTGCATTCCAGGCATGGGTTGGGCGTGAAGCCGCTGGCATACTCGCGCAGAAAGTATTCAATCACATAGCGCCGGAACTCGCGCTGGTAGTTGAAGACATAGTATGGTATGCCGAGTTGCGCACACACACGCCGTGCGCTCTCGGTCATTTGCTGGGAGCAGCAGAGGCTTTCCGCCAGGCGGTCGTCGTCGCCCTCCCATAGATGCATGGTGACGCCGGTGACGTCGTGTCCTGCTTCGTGGAGCAGCGCCGCCGCCAGCGAACTGTCGACGCCGCCGCTCATTGCAACCATAATCTTTGCCATGATTGTTCGTCTACTACTCGAAAAAAGGCGGCCTGACGCCGCCTGTGTACAGTATACCATACGGCAATGGGCGTGACCATGCGATCATCCTGCCCGCGCGGCAGCAAGAGGAGCGTCGTTGCAGGGCGGGGAAGACGTTGCAGCAGGGGAGACGTTGCACTGCAACGTCTCTGCACTATTCCCCAATTGTGGTTTCCAGTACCCGGGTTGCGCCAGCTTCCAGCAGCGCCGTTCGCACCTGCATTGCGACGTCGGGCTCGACCAGGGCGATCATGACGCCCCCCCACCCGCCGCCGGAGAGTTTTGCGCCGGATGCGCCCGCCGTGCGCGCGGCAGCGATCAGTCGCTCGAGGTGCGGCGATGAGACGCCGATCTGTTCCAGCA
>JBEPYG010000463.1:0-2444 GCA_041641515.1 Roseiflexus sp. | reverse complement strand
AGCAGGAACTGGCGCACGCGCTCAGGGTCGTCGCGCGGCGGAACCGTGACCTGAACGTTCCCGAAGATCGCCTGCCGCACCCGCTGCGTCTGCTTCCAGAACGGATCGACATCGGCGACGCGCTCAACGAGACGCCGCCGCCGCGCATCCCCTTCGCCCGTGACAGCCTGACCTTGCGTCCGGTCACGCTCGATCTGGATGGCGGCATGCCCCATCTGCTGATTGCCGGCGGACCGGATAGCGGCAAATCGGAAGCGCTGCGCACTCTGCTGTACGCGCTGGCGACTCGTCTGCCAGCGGATGATCTGCGCTTGACGCTCATCGACTATCGGCGCAAAACGCTCACGGATTTTGCGCAGACTGCGCTGGCGATGGACTGGTCGGTCAAGGTCATCGACGACCAGATCCCGGTGGTCTCATCGTTTGCACACGCCAAAGGTGAGCAACGCACCATTAGGCTGGCTGCAACCGAGGGTGAGCTGGCCGGAGTGTGTGTTGCGCTGCGCGACTATTTGCAGGAACGTACCCGGCGGGGAAGCGCCGGTCCGCGTCTGGTTCTGGCGGTCAACGATCTCGATCTGATGATCGGGCGGGAGCAGGAGTATCTTGCGTTGCTGGCGCCGTATGCGATGCGCGGCAGCGATATCGGTTTTCACGTGATCCTGACGGCGACCGATTTTTCCTCCTGGCAGAGCAATCAGTTGATCAAAGCTATTCGCACGGAACGCTGCGGTCTGTATCTGGGGAAACCGGCCGAAGCGGGAAGCGATATCCCCAATGTCGCCGGTGTCGGTGTCAAATGGTCCAAGGCGCTGGCAACGGCGCACTTCCCGCCGGGGCGCGGGCTGGCGCTGTTGCGCGGGCAGCAGATGCTGGTGCAGGTGGCCTACACGGCGCCGGACAACATCACATCAATCGGGATAAATAATCAATCGGATAAAATCGAAGATTGGGCATTGCAGGATGCATCTGGAGGTTGCGATGACCGAGTATGAACTATGGCGCTACCTCGAAACATATGCGCAAATGAGCAATATGTGGTGGTATTCAGTTGCTGTGCTGCCGGCAACGATTATTTCTGGCTCTGCCTATTTCTTGATGTGGCTGGCGTTGCGCCGAACGCGTCAGCTGCCGAAAATGTTTTTGTGGCTCTGTGTGTCTAGCCTGCCGGTTATGCTCGTATTGCCATCGTTCTATGTCAGTGTTGATCTAACCGGTGCGCTAGCGTACATCGAGTTTGCGCCACCTGCCAGTGCACAGCAGATCAGTCGCGCGGCGGCAATTCAAGTCGGCGCCTATCTGGGTCAGGTTGCCACGCTCGGCATTATCGGCGCATCGCTGGCATTTGTTGTACTCATCGCGGCCATTCTGGTCGGCGGTTATGCGCCGCCACAGGTTATTCAGGCAGTACAGTCAATGACGCAGAGTCTGTCGAAGGCGATGACGCGCGCCTTTGGTCCACCGCGCGTCAACCGTGTCATCTCGAAGCATGGCTCTCTCACGGTGACACGCGGCGCTGCTCAGCAGAATGCGAAGTTTGGCGTCATTCCGGGTGCAATCATCGGCAAGACTGATGCCACCATTGTAATCACCGATCCTGTCGTTTCACGCCGTCACGCCCGTTTGGATGTTCAGAATGACACCGTCTTTCTGGTCGACCTGGGGAGCACGAACGGCACATTTATCAAGCGCGACAACCGTGAAATTGAAATCAATGGCAGTCCGGTCGAATTGCGCTATGGAGACCGCATCTATCTTGGCGCGCCATCTGAAGTAGAGTCGGTGGAGTTGTTGTATGAGCCTCCACCTGCGGGAGGTCAGCCGTGATGAAGTACTTGTGCATGCTCTGTATTGCGCTCTCTCTCTTATTGCCGGCGTCGCTGGCGGTCGCTCAAAGCCAGGATCGCTGCAGGGGGTTGAATGTGCACAGCGTCTCGTTTCAATTCCCCAAGGTCGAAATTGTGTTTAGCATCTGCGACGATACCGACAACCGTATCGTCGGTCTGGATCGCAGCGTGATTCGCCTGACCGAGGACAGCAAACCGGTCTCCAGCTTCACCATGGAAACAGTCGTTGCCGATGCTCAGACGCCAACCCAAAGCGTTGTCTTGCCTGACGGCATGCTGACCCTAACCGCGACCGGCGCCAGTATCGGCATTGCGTTCGATGCAACGCAACTGTTGAATGGGAGCGGGCAACAGCGACGCGACAACATCGCAGAGGGGCGCGCCGCGATCGAGGCGTTTTTGCTCGAATCAGGCGACCCGCCACCACCGCGCACCCGCTCACCGGGGAACATTGAACGAGTGGGGCTGTTTATCCCAGCCGATCAGCCGAACCAGTCGTTGCGCCCCGCATCATTGCCGGATTTCACCCAGGATCGGTATGCAGTTATCAATACTCTGCGGCAGGACCTGCCGTATCGGCAAGGGAAAACCAGCTTG
>JBEPYG010000462.1:0-2478 GCA_041641515.1 Roseiflexus sp. | reverse complement strand
GTACGAGCAGTGCGATAGCTATGATCCCCCAATGCTCTGCTTCGGGCGGTACAAGAGCCGACGCCAGAGGGGTTTGCAATAAGCCAAACAGTGTAACTGTTGATAGAAATGTCTGAAACAGTGCAAATAATGCCAGTCGTAGAATTAATCCATTGATAACTGCCCTTCCCCCTGCAACGACATATATAATACCGGAATTGAGCGATAGTCCAAAAGCCATCGCGAATAGCATACTAGTCGCGACAATCAGGTCGGCGCTGCCTTTTGCAGATGGACCGAACCCACGAGCTATGATTATACTGCTAACCAGGCCTAAAGCGACAGAAAGAACGCTAGTAGCAAACGAATGGATGCTACTGTAGAGTATTGATGGTGAACTACGCGATGTATCACTTATTTTGAAAATTCGTTCGGATCTTATGAATTTCACTTTTTCCCTACACCAGTGAGATTGGATCCAAAAAGTAAATTGTAGAGGAATGTGCGCTTGATAATGCTAAATCTTCCACTGACATGACTGTCAAACCACACATGCACCTCGTGAAAGCCTGCTCGGCGAAGTGCAAAATAAAGAGAGAAATAGCTTTGTTCATTGAGATGATACTTTGTATAATCGGGGTGAGTAGTGTCATCGGGGCGTTCACCCATGTCAATCCCATCTCTTGTGCGGACATACCATCTCATTAGTGGATAAGTGTATCTCGACCAGCGATTGGGAAATGTATATATAAGTACTTTTCCTCCGGGTTTCAACCATCTTCTGACATTCTTGAGAATAACGTCCCTTTCTTGAGGGGAAACATGTTCGATGAACTCAGACATCAAGACTTTATCGAAAATATTCGGTTGAAAAATATTTTCTGTAGCAATTGCGCGCACAAAAGATGTTCTGATATTCCTGCCGCTATTCTGCTCGATAGATCGCATCTTTTGCTGCGCCAGTATGATTGCGTCATGTGAAAAGTCACACCCAATTGCAATCGCACCTATGAAACCGGCGGCAATTGCGACTTCGCCACGACCACAACCCAGATCGAGAAAGTATTCTCCTGGGTGAATGTCAAGTAACTCAAGATTGCGGCGTGCGCGCTCAAACAATGTCTGTGTTGTCCCATCGAACTCCGCAAATCGATCATACCCGTCAACACGCTGCAGAAAATACTCTTGATGGTAGATATCTCGTACGTCGATGGAGCGTAATGTATGCCTGCGGTTCATGATCTTCCTCACGATAAGAGGGTTGGTGTTCACCGTCCATACAAGTATAACCTCGTGGCGCCAGGGATTGTGTCGCAAAATCGCATCGATTCACGTACAACATTGCTATGGAGCAGGACTGCAGAGCATCGCCGCTAACGGTGTCTTTCACTACGGTGATGGGTACAAAGCTGCCCGTTCAAGGTTGCCCCGACACCCAGGAACGGATGGACGCTGGTAGAGTGCCCTCCGGTGCGCACGCTGGGTTGCCCCGACACCCGGGGTAGAAGGGAACGGCTGAAAGTTGAAGCGGAAGCGGCGCAGCGGGCTGCCCCCACACACTGATGGGTTGTTATGATCAAGGGTATGCCGTTTCGCTCTTATGCCCCTTTGATCCCCTCCGCTACGCTCGCAACGACCGTCGCCAGCATCTCCTCGGTAAGCTCAGGATAGATCGGCAGCGCTAGGGTTTCGGCAGCTGCGCATTCGCTGACCGGCAGGTCGCCTGGTTGCTGTCCCAGGTAGGCGAAGCATTCCTGCAGGTGCAGCGGCACAGGATAGTAGATTTCGTGGCCGATCTTGCGCTCTTTGAGCGTTGCCATGACCTGTTCGCGCTGTGCGACGCGGATGACAAACTGGTTGTAGATGTGCCGTCGTTCCGGCGCTTCGACCGGTAGGACGACTTTTCCCGGCGGTAACGCGCAGGCGCCGCCTGTGCGCGCGCGGCATCCAGCGATCAGGCACTCCGGCGGGTCGGTGGCAAGCGCTGCCTCCTCGAACAGGCGACGGTAGATTGCCGCGTTACGTTGCCGTCCTGCCGTCCACTGGTCGAGATACTTCAGTTTGACGCGCAGCACCGCTGCCTGGAGTGCGTCGAGGCGAAAGTTGCCGCCGATCAGTTTGTGGTAGTACTTCGGATGAGCGCCATGCCCTCGCAACAAACGTACTCGCTCAGCTAGCGCTGCATCATTGGTGGTGACCATGCCGCCATCGCCGAATCCGCCCAGGTTCTTTGACGGGAAGAAACTGAAACACCCCATGTGCCCGATCGAACCGGCGCGCTGACCCTTGTACTCCGATCCTATCGCTTGCGCGGCATCTTCGATGACCACCAGGTTATGGCGTTGGGCGATCTCCATGATCGGGTCCATGTCGGCCATCTGTCCATACAGGTGGACCGGCATGATGACTCGTGTGCGTGCGGTGATCCGCGCCTCGATGCCGGCAGGATCAATATTGAAGGTCAGTGGATCGATATCGACGAAGACCGGTACGGCGCCA
>JBEPYG010000461.1:0-2528 GCA_041641515.1 Roseiflexus sp. | reverse complement strand
CGATGGGCAACGCAGACGACGATCGGACACAATGCGTGGCAACAATGCACCGACCAGCAACATCAGCGCCACCCCGCCAAAGATGAGCGCCTTCAGAGGCGCCGTCACCAGGGGACGCAGCAACGCATCTCCAACGATCAACGGCGTCAACGGCGCATCAGCAGTCAAACTGCCGACTCCAATGGTCACGGTGCGATCAACACCATCAGCGAGCAGAGGCGCCTGGAAGGTGATACGATAGCGTGCTGCCCGGTCCTGAGCGATCGTTTCAGCAATTGCAGCTAGCTGGAGCGGATCGGGGCGCGTGACATGTTGACCACCTGTCGCCGCAGCAAGCCGCGCGAGAGGTGCAGCATCGCTCTCCGCACCCATGGTGATTGTCGAGATTGTGACACGCTTGTCGCGCGCCTCTGTCACTGCGCGCGCACGCAGATCGGCCGGCAACGGTTCATCGGTAATGAGCACGACATAGGCAGGGCGAGCGTGAACATCGGCGTCGTGCGCAACAGCGTCAATCGCCAGCAGAAGCGTCGCTCCGACCGCGCTGCCATCATTGACACGCGCTAGGTTCAAAGTATTGATAATCGCATTATGATCGTGCGTGAATGCTGGAGGCGAGCCCGATAACCCCGGCACAAACAGTGCTACCCGCATCGGAATATCGGTCGGCGTCTGAAGCAGCGCCACAGCCGTCTCACGCGCCTTTGCGGCACGCAGATCGACAACTAGGGCAACGCTCTGCGTCGCCGCCGGGTCATGCGCATCGAGCGGCTCAAGGACGACGTTTAGCGTCGTTGTCAGCGGCGATCCATCGATGCTCACGCGAAAATCGTTGGCGTTCAGGTCTGGAACCGTTCGACGCAACTGGTTCACAGGACGCGCCAGGAGCGCCACCTCGGGGTAGGCACGGGCATCGATCTGCACATCCATCTGTTGTGGCGTCGCACCATCCCACGAACGCGGCGCCAGATAACGCGCCTCAGCTGCAAGCGGCAGATTATCGACCAGCACGCGGATCGTCAGCGGATGCTCAGCGCCGTCTGCCGATAGTGACGATTGATACGTCACCTCATATACGCCGGCTCTGGCGCTCGTCAGCATTGTATTCGTGAATGCGGCAATCTCTTCCTCGAGCGGGTCAGGCATATAGACGCCGCCAGTACGATCTGCCACCTGCGCCATCAGCGCCGCACCACGCTCTGCTCTCCGGCCATAGCCGAATGCGAAAACCGGCACGCGGCGTTCTTCCGCAAGACGTGCGGCCTCGTTCGCGCCAGCGATCCCGCTCCCGACGATGCTGGTCCGATCCTGACCATCACTCAACACCACGACATATGCCGGTCCACCGCGCTGCATCGCCCGATCGGCACTAGCGTTGGCGGCAGCGACGACCGTGTTGTACAGATCGGTTCGTCCGGTACGTGGCTCTGTCTCTTCCAGTGCGCGCAACGCCTCTTCCAAGTCGGTCGTAAACGGCACAACGATCAGCGACTGATCGAGTACATTACTGCGCGGAACGAAGAGCGCGACTTCGGCATGCCCGGCATGATGCAGCAGATGTGTGAACAGCAGATGCACATCGTTGCGCACGTCCTCAATTGCCCGTGATCCGAGCAATACACTCAGATCGGCAACGATTGCCACTGTAGTGACAGCGGACGGTTCGTCGACCGGCGTCACCTGCACCTGTTCGACCGGAACCACCCGCCCATGATCCTCGATGACAAAATCGCGCGCCATCAGTCCCCCGATGCCACGCCCAAACGCATCATGGACAACAACCGTCGCGTTGACCCAGGGATGGGCAGACGCATCCACACTCACAATCTGTATCTGACCGGTGCGCAGCGGCGCTGCCTGCATCCCCGGCGCTCTCCACACAAAGAGCGCCAGCAGCAGACACATCATCCACGCCACATACCGCCCCTGCCTCATCATCGCACGCAGACCGGGCGCAAGAAACGATTCAGTTCCGGGTTGCATCGGGAACCTCCTTCCGCTCGAAGCGAAGCCGTTGAGCTCCCAGACGGATGATCTGACCGGATGTCAGGCGCGCATTGCCCTGCACTCGCACTTCATCGAGCCAGGTGCCATTGGATGCGCCGGCATCGACCAGAAAGTACTCCAGTCCATCGAAATGAATACTAGCGTGGCGACGTGAAATGCTTGGCACATCAATCACGATATCGTTCTGCTTGCCGCGCCCGATATGCACATCGATGCGCGAGATGGCAAACACATGACCGGCAAGCGGTTCGTCGAGCGCAACCAGTTGGGCATTCGCCTGCCCTGCATTGAGCAACACGGTCGCTGTATCATCAACAGTTTCAGGAGCAACGAAGCGCAGCCGGGTTCGTCCCAGTTGCAACAGATCACCGTTACACAGACGACGACTGACCACTGTTTCATTGTTGACGCGAGTTCCGTTGCGGCTCCCCCAATCGTACAGCACGAACCCCTGCGGCTCGTGTTCAATGCGGGCATGACGCGCCGATACCGTGTCATCATCGAGTACCATCTGGCACTGG
>JBEPYG010000460.1:191-2543 GCA_041641515.1 Roseiflexus sp. | reverse complement strand
TGGCGCAACCGGTGCAGGCTGTGGCGCTGGTGCGGGTTGCGGTGCGGGCGCATACTGGATCGTAGCCGGTGCAACAGCTACACCATCGCCAGGCGCGGCAGCGCGCATCGTCGGACCAGTGCCTGGGACCCACGTACTGGGCGCAGGCCGGCGCGCCGGCGCACCTGTCGCCTTGACGCGCAGCACGCGCTTCACCACTTCGGTTTCGGCGTGGTCATACCCGCTTACCTGATCGAGCCAGTAATCGTAGCGCGCACGGTTCTCGATGCGCTCGATGCTGCCAGGGATGCGGCGCAGCAGAGTCATTGCAATCTGCGAACCAAAGCCGGCCGCCAGGTGGAGCGCATACTGCACCGGATAGCGTCCGCCACGACTCAGGTTGAGCGTGCCGAGATCGGGATCAACCTCCTTGTAGTTCGGAACGGGCGGCACGATGCCGTGTTCAAGAATCTTGACCGCGATGACATCTTCAATGCCGACCCCCATCGGGTGCCCGGTGAACCCCTTGGTGTTGGCGACAATCACCTGGCTTGCCGCATCACCGAAGGTCTTGCGCAGCGCAACGACCTCTGCTGATGCGCTGCCGCCGCGCGCCGGGGTGAACGTCTCGTGTGAAACGAAGACCAGGTGCGGCGCAATCGTCCGTCGGTCGATGCCGAAGCGCCGTTCGGCGGCAGTCATCAAGCTGTTCATAACACCCGAAATGTGCTCGACATCGAGGCGCGTGCCGTGGAAGGCGCTGTTTGCCGTCTCACTGCTGAGCACCTCGACAATGCCGCGCATACCTCGTTCGCGCACTGCGTCTTCGCTCTCGACCAGCAGGGCGCACGCCCCCATCCCGAGGATCATTCCGTGGCGGCGGCGGTCGAAGGGCAACGCCGCTTCTTCAACGCGGTCGTCGGTCGCAGCGGCGCCGGTTGCCAGGAAGCCTGCACCGATCCATCCCAGCAAATGGTCGCTGGTGACATTATCGGCGGCGATCACCAGCACGCGACGGCAACGACCGGTGCGGATCCAGTCCTCCGCAATGGCGATCGCCTGAGTGGTGGCAGCGCATGCGGCGTTGACGTGCGTGTTAGGCCCGCGCGCGCCGATGTACTCAGCAAACTGGCTATGCCCCATCGCCAGAATGCGGAAGATGAAGCGTCGGTCGAAGACGTAGGGTTCACGCTCGAGCAGATCGCGCAGTTCGCCAATGCGCCGGACGATCTCCGCCAGTGTTGCAGGATCGGTCGTCGTCTGGCGCAGCGCCTCGAGCGTCTCCAGTTGCTCGCGTCGATGTTCGTAGGTGTAGTAGCGTTCGAACTCTTCGGCGATACGATCCAGCCCTGGGAATGCCGACGCGAAGATGACGCCGGTTTCGTCACGCAGCGCTTCCGGCAGCATCCAGCGATCCGGCAGATCTTTCCCGGTTGTCGTTCGTCGATACGTTTGCACCAGTGGAATGCCCGCCTCACGCAGAGCATCGAGACCGGCCGCCATTGCCAGCTGGGTCGTCGAGTCGAGCGCCTCGACCAGTTTGGCAGGCACGCCATACTCCTCGGTCAGATTGAACGATCCGGGGCGTCCGGCGAGGCGGATGACCTCATCGGGAGCGGTGAGGGTCTCGAAACTGCCGCTGCCATCTTCGCTCTTCACCACGCGCGTGATGTTGCGCGCCAGCATCTGGCGGCGGAAGCGCTCTGGAATGAGATCGATGAACTGCTCGCCGTGCAGGATGCGCAGCGCATTCTGCTCGTCCATCACCGGCTTTTCTGCGCCGGGCAGACCGAGTCCTGTGCCGGAGATGACGACCGAGCCGGTCGGTGGTAGGTTGCGGTCGTACACCTGCGCGCCGGATGCCAGGTGTTGCGTCGTTTGCGCCCCTTGCAGCGCCTGGGTGAGCAGTTTCCCGAGCGTATCGAGCGGAATGCCGTTGACCATAGTCGCCTCTTCGATAGTCTGGTTTACAGCAGTGCTGGCAACGGCCTGCGGAACAGCAGGCGCGCTGGCAGCGGCGGACGCCGGCGCGGGAGCGCTGGCAGCAGTGGGCGCCGGCGCAGCGCTAGCGGAAACCGGCTGTGGCGCCGGCGCAACCGCAACAGCGGCAGTCGTCGCACCGGTCTGCACACCGCCATCCCGCTGCGCCTGCACAGCGGTCGACTCCTCAACGAGACCATACCCGGCAGCGTACAGCCCACAGAGCGCCTGATTGAAACTCTGGATCGTACCGGTCTTCGGGTGGTTCGTAAAGAGCGACACGACATCGGGCTTATTGCCGAGCACATCGTCCACGAACCCCTTGAGCGCCTTCTTCGGACCGACCTCGACGAAGCAGCGCGCCCCTTCACGGTAGAGGGTTTCGACCCCTAT
>JBEPYG010000460.1:0-181 GCA_041641515.1 Roseiflexus sp. | reverse complement strand
TGGGTGAAGACCTCGATCGCCTTTTCGACCGCTTTGCTGGCGCCGCCGATTACGACCTGGTTGTACGAGTTGATATTCGCGGGAATGACATATCCATCGATTTCCTCGAGGGTGCGCAGCACCACATCGAGTGGCGCCATGACCGCGGCCATCCAGCCGTTGTCATCGACCTTCACCTTAC
>JBEPYG010000459.1:0-2559 GCA_041641515.1 Roseiflexus sp. | reverse complement strand
TCGAGCTGCTCCTAAGATCGCAGACGTCGCGCCGGGATATGACGAGGAATAGGTGATGGGTGACCAGCGCCTGCCTGTCATTCACGACGATGCTCGCAGAAGCGCGTCTTACCTGCTCGCGTGCGATACCCGGATAGGCGGGCATTATGCACGGACGATTACCAGCACCATTCCATCGCCGAATGCTTTCCTTCGAGAGACACCCGCACCCTTCACGTCGGGCAACCAGTCGGTTCGTCTACTCCACCGGTGAACGATGCTCCCTGCCCGTTCCGCCATCATCCGGATCACTCCATCCCAGCGTGCGCAGATACGCACGATCTGCATCCGTCAGAGCTGCGCGCACCAGCAAATCCGGTCGGCGCTCGAACGTCCGTCGCAGGCGTTCGCGCCGTCGCCATTGCGCAACCTCGCCATGATGACCGGAGACCAGCACTGGCGGCACTGCCCGCCCTTCCCACACGGCCGGACGGGTATACTGCGGATACTCCAGCAACCCGTCGCTGAATGACTCCTCGGCAGTCGACTCGCTGTCGATGACCCCTGGCACCAGGCGCGCCACTGCATCGATAACAACCATTGCAGCTAGTTCGCCGCCGGTCAACACATAGTCACCGATCGACAATTCACGGGTAATCAGCGCCTCACGGACTCGCTCATCTACACCCTCGTACCGTCCGCACACCAGCACCAGCCGGGGGTACGTCGCCAGTTCAGCAGCAATTCGCTGCGTGAATGGCTCACCGTCGGGCGTCAGCAGAATAACCGGCGAGTTATGTACTGTTTCGCTACCGCCGCCGTTCATCGCCAGCACAGCGCGAATGCAGGCGGCAAGCGGTTCCGGTTTCATCACCATGCCGGCGCCGCCGCCGTAGGGTGCGTCGTCGGTTGTGCGGTGACGGTCTGTGGCATAGGCACGGATGTCGTGGAGTACGACCGCAATACAACCGGACTGTATCGCTCGCTTGAGAATGCTCTCGCTGAGCGGACCGGTGAACATCCCTGGGAAAAGTGTCAGTACATCGAACCGCATGGTTGCATTGTAGCACAGACCGGATACGCTTCAACGTCTGAGAGGTGACAATATGATCACCTAAAAAGTTGACAAAGTAGATAAAGTAGTGCAAGATACTAAGGACAACTAATCCACAATCCGCACAGGAGGACCGACGATGACACGCTTTGACGAATTTCTCCAGGCGAACGCCGCGTTTGCCACCAGTTTCGCCTATGGCGACCTGCCGATGCCGCCAGCGCGTAAGGTTGCCGTTGTTGCCTGCATGGACGCTCGTCTGCATCCTGAGAAGGTGTTGGGGATCGAGATCGGCGACGCGCATGTGATACGCAATGCAGGCGGACGCGCTCAGGATGCCCTCCGGTCGCTGGTTATTTCACAGCAACTGTTGGGCACCAAAGAAATCGTGGTGCTTCATCATACCGACTGTGGAATGTTGACGTTCACCAACGAACAACTGGCGGCAAAAGTTGCTTCACATCTCGGGGTCAACGTCGAGGGGCAGGATTTCCTGCCATTCAATGATCTGGAGCAGAGTGTGCGTGATGATGTCGCATTTCTGCGTCATTCGCCCCTCATCCCGAAAGACGTTCCGATCAGTGGCGCAATCTACGATGTCCGCACCGGCAAGGTTCACGAGGTCGTGCGTGCATAAATCGGGGAAACACCGGTTCTCACAGATCGATCGTCACAGCCGGACCAAGGAAGTCTCCGGCGCCTGATACCTCATCCGCTTTGGATGTTTCTGCGTTACACTATGCGAAACAGGTACAGGTCTGGAGGTGTATGAATGACTGTACGACTCAACGTCGGCGATCAGGCGCCGGATTTCACAGCAACCACTGATACCGGTTCAACGATCAGGCTTTCCGATTTTCGCGGAAAACGGGTCATTCTGTATTTCTACCCGAAGGACGATACATCTGGCTGTACGACGCAGGCGTGCGGTTTCCGCGATGCGTACCCGCAGATTGAAGAGAAGAACGCGGTAGTGCTTGGCGTCAGTCCTGATGGTGTCAAGTCGCACCAGAAGTTTAAGACGAAGCACAATCTGCCGTTCACGTTGCTGGTCGATGAGGATCATACCATTGCCGAGGCATATGGCGTCTGGGCTGAGAAGTCGATGTACGGCAAAAAGTATTGGGGAATTGAGCGGAGCCATTTCGTTATCGACGAACACGGCGTCATCGTCGAAGCAGCGGTGAAAGTCAAGCCCGAAGAGAGCGTCAAACGTGCTGTTGCGGCGCTTGGCTGAGGTGAACATAGTCGATAGCCAATAGGGCGGCGGTTGTACCTTGCGCTGCTGTTACCCGCCTGGCGGCTGATGAGCTTCCAGTAAATAATCCTCTTCGGTTCGCGCAGTCCGGTCGATGCCTGAGCCGTGGGGCTAAAGCCCTCGGCTACCAGGGTGAAGCTCGCCTGATGCCGTGGGGCTGAAGCCCTCGGCGAGCAGGGCGAAGCTCGCCTGCGCGGGCTACAGAGGGTTATTTGCTGAATCCGCATGCGGCTGATGCCGTCGGGCTGAAGCGCTCGGCTACTAGAGT
>JBEPYG010000458.1:0-2598 GCA_041641515.1 Roseiflexus sp. | reverse complement strand
CACACCATGCAGAGAGGTCGCTATGTCGTACCCGGCATATCTCGCACTCTACGAACAGGGCATATTGCAAGAACGGGCAGCGATTGCGCACGAACGGCTAGCTTCCTGTATCCTCTGCCCGCTGGCGTGTCGCGCCAATCGCCTCGACGAAGAAATAGGTCGGTGTCGTATCGGACGAGAGGCAGTTGTAGCATCGTACGGTCCGCATTATGGTGAAGAAGATGTACTCCGTGGGTGGCGCGGCTCGGGAACGGTCTTCTTCAGCGGATGCAATCTGCACTGCGTCTACTGCCAGAACTACGATATCAGTCAATCCGTCAGTGGTTACACGGCCAATAGCACCCAGCTGGCGGAGATATTTCTCGATCTCCAGCGGGAAGGTTGCCATAACCTCAATCTGGTCACCCCTTCCCACGTTATCGCGCAGATCCTCGAAGCGCTGACAATTGCTATTCCAAAAGGATTCCGTCTCCCAATCGTCTACAATACGTCCGGCTACGACTCGGTTGCAGCGCTCCGTCTCCTCGACGGGATTGTGGATATCTATATGCCGGATGTCAAATACAGCGACTCGGCGATTGGTCAGCGCTACTCAGGCGTACCCCACTACTGGGAAGTGGTGCGTCCGGCGCTGCGCGAAATGCACCGACAGGTTGGCGACCTGCGCATCGAACGCGGTCTGGCGGTGCATGGACTGCTCATCCGCCACCTGGTGCTGCCAGGACAACTCGCGGGGTCGCGGGAAGTGCTGCGTTTCATTGCCGAAGAACTGTCATGGGATTCGTGGATCAATCTGATGGATCAGTATCACCCGGCATATCGGGCGTTCGACTACCCTGAACTGGCGCGGCGGATCACGCCTCGTGAATATGCTGAGGTCGTCGAGTATGCTCGCTCCCTTGGGTTGCACCGTGGCATTCCGCTGGATACACGACGATGAACAGCGACAGTTACGACATCCTGCGACGCGCGGTGGTCGAGGCGCTCGGTGCGCGCCCCACCCCTGAACGCCGTCGCCAGATCGCTGCCGAACTCCGCGCACTGGCAGAACAGCAGGAACGTATGGCGGAGCGCGCCGAGGCGCAACAGACGCCTGGCGCAACTGAAAAACGCGCGGCACGTACTGCCGGAATGTACATCCGCATCCGCCACGAACCCGATCCGGTCACCGGCACGCGGCGCATTCGCCTCCTGCTCGGCAAACAAGCTTGGTTCGACCTCGGAAGTCCGCAGCGCATCGTGGTGCAACGCGTTGGCGCAACTATCTGGATCGTCGAGTCTAAAGGCGAGAGCGGACTCCGCATCGAAACCGATGTCGGATTACCGGGATGCATTGTTCCCGACGGCACACCGCTTGATCGGCTGGCGCCAGGACGCTATGACGCAACCTTGCACGCCGGGGCGTTGGTAATCGGCGCGCAGGAGCATGAACGATGAACGTGACGAGCGATGAGGTACGCGCCGTGCGTGGAGCCGCAGGCACAGGAGCGGTGAAACATCAGATCGGCAAAGGAACAGCTGCACATCTATGAGGACAACAGGTGACATGTATGTTCGCACCGATACTACCCAAATATTTGATCAACAGGCAAAGTGATGGCGGGGAATGTCGCAGATCTGATGCGTTCTCCGTGCTTGAACGTTTGTTTTAGCGTATAGATGGTGTGTGCTGGTTGTGCGTATTGTGCAACCGCTTCTGCTTCGATATCGATCAACCACACTTCTCGAATACCGGATGCTGCATACCGCGGCAGTCTCTCTTCGCGGTCGTATTCCAATGGTGTGTCTGCGACCTCAATGACGAAGAAAATATCCGCCGGCGTCGGATGGCGCTGAGCATACCAGGTGTCATCGAATCGGAGAATAGCGATATCCAGATTCGGTATCATCATCAAGCTGGATTGGATCCTGGATGCTGATGACAGCTTGCTCGCCGGTCTTGGCGCTAAGAAGCGCATTCAGGCGCTAACAACGGCGGCGTGCAACGGGCCTACAGGACTCATCAGACGAACCTCGCCATCAATCAGTTCGACGCGATCATCTTCGGTAAGAATGCCGGTTTCACGCATCCGGTGATAGTCGTTAACCGTGAACTGCCAGCGCGCAATTTGCAGCGCCATGGTCACGTATCCTTTCCGCTGTGAGTCGCACAAAGATCATACTATGAAAGCGCGGCTTTGCGTGGCGCTAGCTTAGCGATTGCCGATATCTTTGACCGTTCACCCAGATGCGTCCAACCCTCACGCCGCGCGCGCGAACGTAGTGCAGCACGACCAATGGTCACAGGGACGCACAGTGGACAGCACCTGCATCGTGGACACGAACGCCTCTACGACGAGGAAATCTGGCCGGCAGTTGACACTGCGCCTGAGGAACGCCAGCCCGCCAGACGTCGGCTTGCGTCCGTCCATCGATCCGCTCAGGACACAAATGCCGACTTCGCCCTAACCTTGTCCGTGAAGGGGGATGGTCGGTCACCCGCTGTTGCGCGGCGCAGACTGCGAGATCACAAGGAAAGCTGCAGGTTGTACCCATCCTGACGCGACACATGCCCGCACGTCGCGACGTCCATGCGTCCCATCACCTACGTCCTCGCTT
>JBEPYG010000457.1:0-2604 GCA_041641515.1 Roseiflexus sp. | reverse complement strand
ATCAGCGCCGCTACGACGCGCAGGAATGTTGCGCCAACCCCAATGCCAATCCCGATCCACTGATCGAGCGGAACCTGGAGCAGCAAGCGCCCGCCAAGCGCAGCACCCGCCAGCGCTGCCACGACAATGCCTGCAAGGAACAGCCATCCGATCCCGAAACCGCTGGTTGCTTCTGCGCTCACACTGCGCGGAAGCGGCAGCAACCGATCCATCAACGCATCGAATGCGCGCCCCAGTGGTGCGAGTATGTTGCCAGCCGCCTCTTTCAGTGCGGCGCGTTCCAGCAGATCATAAAACCACGACTGTGGCGGATTATCGCTCTCGACCATTTCGAGTTTGAAGCGATCCGCCCAGACCAGCAACGGACGCCAGATCAGTTGATCGAGCAGGACGATGACGATGATCAACGTAGCGATGCCATAGCCAATCGCGGCAAGGTTCTCTTCGTTCGCTGCAGTCTGCAAATAAGCGCCCAGGCCTGGCAGGCGAAAGTCGCGTGCGCCGAGCGTGAAGATTTCGGCTGCCATGAGAAAGAACCAGCCGCCAGCCCAGCTCATCATACTGTTCCAGATCAACGCCAGCGCCCCGAATGGCAGTTCCAGCGTTGTCAACCGGCGCCAGCGGGTGAAACGGAAGATCCCGCTCGCCTCGCGCAGTTCGCGGGGCACGGTGGTGAGTGACTGATACCAGGCGAAGGTCATGTTCCAGACCTGGCTGGTGAAGATGAGGACGATCGAAGCCAGTTCGACTGCAATGCCCTCCGGCAGGATCGCAGTAAGGCTCAGAAGGACAACCGGCAAAAACGAGAGGATCGGCACACTCTGCAACACGTCGAGCAGCGGCATAAGCACCCGTTCGGCGCGTCGGTTGTAGGCGGCGATGTAGCCGTAGATCAGGGTAAAGATGAGAGACAGCGCATACGCTGCGGCCATTCGTCCAACCGAATGCAGCGCATAGAACGGCAACGCACCGGTCGACAGGCTGATCTCCGGTCCACGAACCTCAGCGGGAGCAGCTTCTGCCGCCCAGATGCCAAGCGCCAGCAACCCAACGACGACCAGCAGAATGATGCCATCCGCCCCGGTGAACCGTGGCCGGTCGGGCGGGGTTGGCGTGAACCCTCGACGGGCTGGTATGGTCATATGCGCTCCGGTCAATCAGGAGGCGTCAGGTGAACATTGGGCGATCTGCTGCAGTGCAGGCGAGGAGACAGACAGCCGACGTGCTGCCCGTGTAACAGGCGCCATTATACCATCGGTCGAGATGAGCTTATTCACGTAGCGCAAGAGTGGCAAAAATATGATATAATACCAAACGTCCACACTTCATTACTCCTCGTTGGAATGAAGGAGCGAGACCTGCTGTGACAGCCCCCGGCGCAGAGCCGCAGGGAAACGAAAAATGACCCACAAGAGTGGCGCGTCCGTTTATCGGTAAGCATATGGCAGCCTGACGATCAAGCCCTGTTAGAGACGGCGCTTTCTCCAGACGCCCCGTTGCGCCGAAATGCTGCAGCTGAACGTCCGCGTGGTGAGGAGACAATTCAATCTTGAGTGCAGAACGATTGCAGAAAGTGCTGGCAAGCGCCGGCATCGCGTCGCGGCGTGACTGCGAAGAGTATATCGCCGCAGGACGAGTGATGGTCAATGGTAAAGTGGTCCGCATCCCCGGTACGCGCGTGGACCCGGAGCACGACGAGATCTTCGTCGATGGAAAACCGATCGGCAAGATCCGCCACCGCACCTATGTGATGCTCCACAAACCGGCAGGTGTCGTCTCGACGACCGATGATCCGCAGGGACGGCCAACGGTCGTCGATCTGGTGAATCTCGAACAGCGATTGTTTCCGGTGGGCCGGCTTGATTACGACTCGGAAGGTCTCCTGTTGTTGACCGACGATGGCGAACTGACCCAGAAATTGACCCACCCCAGTTATCAGGTCGAGAAGGAGTATCGAGTTTTATTGGACGAAGCGCCCTCGCCGAATGCGCTGCGCGCCTGGCGCTCCGGTGTTGAACTGGATGGCACGAAAACGGCGCCAGCCTGGGTCGAACTGATCGAACGCACACCCGAAGGGGCGTGGGTGCGCGTGATTTTGCACGAGGGGCGCAAGCGCCAGATCCGTGAGGTGGCGCGATTGCTGGGATATGAGGTGCGGCGGTTAATCCGTGTGCGCGAGGGTCCGCTGACTCTGGGAGATCTCCCCAGCGGCACGTGGCGCTTTCTTACCGATGAAGAGGTTGACATGTTGCGAGAACACGCCGAACAGAACGCGGCGGTCGTCGATGCGGAACAGCCGCGTCGGCATGAACAGGACGAAACGAAAGCCGCTGGCGGTCGACGGTTGCGGCGTATCAATCCGTCAGCGCGGTTGCTGCAGAAAGGTGAAAGAGTGACAGAGGCGACTCTGCCCGAACTTGATGAAGCGATTGACGCAGAGGAAGGTATTCCTCCTGTCGTCGAGAAAGGGCGCAAAGCGTCCGATACGGAAGCTGTTCGTCGCGATGCCCCTCCATCGCGCGATTTGCGACGTGATGACCGTGGGGGCGGGTACCGCAGCGAGCGACGCGACGACCGTGGGGGCGGGTACCGCAGCGAGCGGCG
>JBEPYG010000456.1:0-2686 GCA_041641515.1 Roseiflexus sp. | reverse complement strand
TTGGGGAAATGCGTGTCTGTTTTGCGAAATAGCGAATGTGGAGGGGAACGCTGGCAGGGGCACGGATATGTTGCTGGAGGGTTTTGCCTCACAGGGTGCATCGCTGGTTGCCACACCGGTGCGCGCCATTTCGAAGCCTTCGACGAATGGCGTTGCTGAACGGCATTCTCCATCAGATCTGGGCAGAACGAAGGATTTGCGCGTGCTTGATCCGGAGCCATCCGCTTCTCCGTCAGGCAATATGGGTGTTCCTGTCCACGAGTCGCAGCCACCAGTGCTTACGAACGGAACCGGTGGCGCGACGCATCAGGACCCCGAAAAGGCGCGTATGCAATCGCACACCGATTTCTGGGGTCCCTTGCCAGACGAGGAGGCGCCTGATTCGCCCGCTGCCAGCACTGATCTGCCGGCTGCCGTGGCATCGCGCGATGAAGAGACGAGCCCGCTAGCGCTGCCAGTCTTCGAACTGCTGGCAGCGCCCAAGGCGACCATGTCTGGACTGCGTGTCTGGGAAGCACCGACCGGTTTGCGCGAGTCGACCCATACCGATTTTTGGGGACCGCTTCCCGATGACCATGCCGCCGACCATGGCATCCTTGAAGATACCGGGAATGGCGAGGCGCCGATGTGCGCTCAGCCTGAGTCGACCGTCTCGCATACCGATTTCTGGGGCCCGCTGCCTAATGAACACGCTGCCGGCAACGACGTGCCGGAAGACGTCGGGAATGGCGAGGCGCCGATGTGCGCTCAACCTGAGTCGACCGTCTCGCACACCGATTTCTGGGGACCGTTGCCCGGTACAGACTCGCCGGGAGAGACGCACAACGGTCGAGCAAAAAAGCGCGGAGGGCAATAACATCACTCATCATGCAATCGATGCCAGAGGAGAAGGAGGATCTCAGTGGAATATATCGACCGCCGGACAGCGGACCACGGCTTACACGCCTTGCTGCGGCATCAATCCGGCTCACGCACACATATTCTCTATGGTGCAACCGGTAGTGTCTTCGAGATCGGGCGCGCACTGGGCAACGGTGGAATGGGGTGCGTCTATCTAGCACAGCGCTGGCGTGAGGATGGCGGTGCACACAATAGAGAGATAGTTGCACTGAAAATCCTTCGTCCCAACGCACCGGCGCAGGCGCGTCGATTGTTCTATCACGAAGGTGCGCTGTTGCCCCGATTGCAGCATCCGAACATCGTGCGATGTGTTGAGTACGGACGTGGGCGCATTTCGGGCAGTGGCAACATCGACTATCTGGCGCTCAACTACATCGCTGGCGAGTCGGCGGAAGATCTGCTGCACCGACGCCGTGATCCGCTGCCGCTGCCGACAGTGCTCGGCATCGTCGCACAGATCGTCAATGCGCTCACATACCTGCATCAACGGGGTGTTGTGCATTGCGACATCAAGCCAGGCAATATTCTGCTCGAACATGGGGCGCCGCGCACCGTATTGATCGACTTTGGCATTGCGCGCGCCCCCGAATTTGTCGGGCAGCCAATTGCAGTCGGTACAACGCAGTATATGGCGCCAGAACAGGCGGATCCACACGCTGCGTGTGATGGTCGCGCCGACCTGTATGCGCTTGGCGTGGTGATCTTCGAATTGTTGACCCGACAACGGTTGTTTCCCCGTCGGACGACGACGGATCTTCGGCAGGAACATCTGGTCACGATCGATGTCGATAAACTAGCGTCAGTGCTCGATCCCGCTATTGCCCGGGTACTGGCGCGATGCCTGCGGGCGAGTCCGGATGAGCGCTACCCAACGGCAGGAGCGCTGCTCGATGATCTGCGTATGGCTGTGTGTTCCGGCGCATGCCATACGTTGAGCCATAAAGGTGGTACATATGCCAGCACACGCGATACCAACCCCGTTCGATGAAGGGATGCTCTCGCATCGAGGGCGGGTGCGCACATTGAATGAAGATAGTTTTGGTTCGTTTCGTAGCGTGACCGGTCTTTCTTCCACTGATGAAGCGGATCTATTGCGCCGCAAGGGATACCTGTACGTGGTTGCCGATGGTATGGGTGGGCACGATTGTGGTGATCTGGCGAGTGCCACTGCAGTTCAGAATATTTGCGCCTCGTACTATGCCGATCCCGACGACGATCCTGTGGCGAGCCTCAGGCGAGCGATAGAGCAGGCGAACAAAGCTATTTACGACACTGCCCAAGCTCGCCGTGTCGTGCCTGGATCGACACAGGGGCGAATGCGCCCCATGGGAACGACCGTAACCTGTGCGGTTATTCTCGATGATCGTTTGGTGCTCGCGCATGTTGGCGATAGCCGTGCGTATCGTCTTCGGGGTGGCGTGCTTTCATGCCTGACCACCGACCACGACTGGGTATCGGAGCAGATGCGATTGTATAGTATCAGTCGGGAGGAGGCGGAAAAGCGCGCTGCAGCGCGAGGAGCACGCGGTGCGTTGCTGCGCGCGGTCGGAGTTCAGACGGAGGTTCAACCAGATATACTGGTGCTCGACTGGCAGGCGGATGATATTCTGTTGCTCTGTAGCGACGGCTTGCACGGGTTGGTCGGTGATGCTGCGATCGGCCAAATGTTAGCCAGCCACCCGGCGCCTCTGGCGGCGCGTGCGCTTGTCGATGCCGCGAATGCCGCCGGCGGTCACGATAACATTACAGCGGTCATCGTGCATGGTGCAACGAAGCGAGTGCCAGT
>JBEPYG010000455.1:0-2780 GCA_041641515.1 Roseiflexus sp. | reverse complement strand
GGGCGAATCCACATCTGTTCCACTTCGATGCGAACCTGCGCCCAACGGTAGTTTCCGGTGTGCCGCCGGATTACTTCAGCGAGACAGGGCAACTCTGGGGGCATCCGCTCTACCGCTGGGATGTGATAGCTGCCGGTGAGTACCGCTGGTGGATCGACCGTTTCCGTGCCGCCTTCGCACTTGCCGATGTCGTGCGTATCGACCATTTTCGTGGGTTCTACAACTACTGGGAAATTCCGGCAGGCGAGGCAACCGCGATCAACGGACGCTGGGTCGATGGTCCGCGCGCCGATCTGTTTACAGCGGTCACAGCGGCGCTCGGCGAGGTGGCGATCATTGCCGAGGACCTGGGCGATTTCACCCCTGAGTCGCGCGCCGGTCTCGATGCGCTCATGGCGCAGTTTGGTTTTCCGGGGATGCGTATCCTCCAGTTTGCTTTCAATCGCCGCGAAGGGGACCGTTTCTTCCCGCACAACTACCCGCGCGCCTGCGTCGTCTATACCGGCACCCACGACAACGACACGCTCGTTGGCTGGTTTACGAACAGTTCGACCGACGCCGAACGTCGTGATGCGCTGCGCTACCTCTGTGGCAGCAGCGATGACATCGCCTGGGCATTCATCCGCACCGCCTGGATGTCGGTCGCCGATACAGCGATAACAACGGTTCAAGACCTGCTGGGTCTGGGGAGTGAGGCGCGAATGAACCTGCCCGGAACCCTTGGGGCGCACAACTGGACCTGGCGTATGCCATCGGGTGCGCTCGATCAGCGTCTTGTCAGGCGTTTGTACGATCTGACCGAGATTTATCAGCGATTGCCCTGAGTGAGCGATGATCCTATTGTGAAAGGTCGTGAGCCCATGAGCATCGGTATGGGTGACATACCGGCACAGGCGCGCATCGAACGCGATCTGCGCTGGCTGCTCGATCGTTTCTACGAAGTGCTGGATGCTGCCGGCGCTGCAGATATTCACAAGCTGTTGCCCTGGACGGGGCATCCGTCCTGTCCGGTGCAATTGCCCGAACGCGCGCCGCAGGCGTATGCGATTGCCTTTCAGCTACTCAACCTGGTGGAAGAGAACGCTGAAGCGCAAACGCGTCGCGTCGCCGAGACGGTTGAAGGACCTGCCGCGCTGCGCGGTCTGTGGGGACAGATACTCGTCCAGCTGCGTCACGCAGGTCTGACCGATGTCCAGATTGCTGCAGCGTTGCCGCGCATGCACGTCGAACTCGTTCTGACAGCGCATCCTACGGAAGCTAAACGCGCGACTGTGCTGGCGCATTACCGTGAACTCTACCTGCAACTGGTCAAAGCCGAAAACCAGATGTGGACGCCGCTGGAGCGGCGGGGGATCGCCGACGATGTGTGCGCGATTCTGGAGCGTCTCTGGCGCACCGGCGATATCTTCCTCCAGCGACCCGAGGTTGCTTCTGAGCTGCGCAATGCCATCCATTACCTTCGCAATGTCTTTCCCGAAGCGCTGGCGTATCACGATCAACGGCTACGTCAGATCTGGGAGGCGGTTGGCAATGATCCTGCGCTGCTAAGCGATCCCGACACGCTACCATCACTCACCTTCGGTACATGGGTTGGCGGCGATCGCGACGGGCACCCGCTGGTGACCGCCGACGTCACGCGAATGGCGCTGCTGGAACTGCGCTCGAATGCGCTCAACCTGCTGCGTGACCAGTTAACCGCTCTGGTGCGACGTCTGAGCTTGTCCAATCTGCTCCAGACCGCGCCCGACTTTCTGATCAGTGCGTTGCAGCACTATGCCGATCTGCTGGGCGAAGCGGGACGGCATGCGCTCGATCGCAACCCGCACGAACCCTGGCGCCAGATGGTCAACATCATGCTGGCGCGTTTACCGGAGCCTGCCGGAGCGCCCGAACCTGGTCGTTACACGCGCGCCGCCGAACTCATCGCCGACCTGCGCCTGCTCGATGAGGCGCTGATTGCCGTGGGCGCCACACGACTGGCGCATGCTGATGTGCGACCGCTGATCCGCAGTGTACGCACATTCGGCTTTCATCTGGCAGTGCTCGACATTCGGCAGAACAGCGCTTTTCACGACCGGGCGCTCGCGCAACTGCTCACAGCAGCTGGCATTGACGGCAACGATTACCCCTCCTGGGATGAAGCTCGGCGCATGGCGCTGATCGAGGCGGAACTGGAGTCGCCGCGTCCCTTTACCAGAGTGGGGATGTCGGTTGGACCAGAAGCTGATGCAGTGCTGAGTTGCTACCGGGTTCTGGTCGAATACTTCCACAAGTATGGCGCCGATGGGCTGGGCGCGCTAATTGTGAGCATGACGCGCAATCTGTCCGATCTTCTGGTTGTGTTTCTCTTCGCCCGCGAAACCGGGCTGATCATCAGCGCCCCGGAAGGTCCTGTCTGTCCGCTGTCGGTCGTGCCGCTCTTCGAGACGATCGATGATCTGGAGCGCAGCTCGACGATTCTGCGTGACTATCTGGCGCATCCAATCGTGCAGCGCAGCTTGGAGTGGCAACGGCAGGCGCGGGGAGCGACAGAGCGCGTGCAGCAGGTGATGATCGGGTATAGCGACAGCAATAAGGATGGCGGCATCGGCGCGAGTCTGTGGGCATTGGAGCAGGCGCAGCACGCGCTTGCCGCCGAGGGGCGGGCAGCGGGGGTGCGTATTCGCTTCTTCCACGGTCGCGGCGGAACCCTGAGCCGTGGCGCTGGACCGACAGGACGTTTCATCAGGGCATTGCCGGTTGAAGCGCTGGCGGGCGACCTGCGCATGACCGAACAGGGC
>JBEPYG010000454.1:0-2790 GCA_041641515.1 Roseiflexus sp. | reverse complement strand
TCTCATGCGCATTGCCGAACACTGGGTGCGCCAGGGCATCGATGGCTGGCGGCTGGATGTGCCGTTCGAGATCACCACTGAAGGGTTCTGGCAGGAGTTTCGCCAGCGGGTGAAGGCAATCAACCCTGAAGCGTATATCGTCGGCGAGGTGTGGCGTGATGCGAGCCAGTGGCTGCAGGGCGATCAGTTCGATGGCGTTATGAACTACCTGTTCGCCGGACCAACCATCGCCTATGTTGCAGGACCGCGCGTTGACCCAACACAGGTGGTAGGGCGAGATTATGTCACTTCACCGCCGCTGACAGCTGCTGAGTATGCCCGCGTGATCGAGGATCTGCTCACCCGGTACAACTGGGAGATTCAGCTGACGCAGCTGAACCTGTTCGACAGCCACGACACTGCGCGGCTCCTGACGATTGCCCGTGGCGACCGGAGCAGCGTGCGTCTGGCGACGATCCTGCTCATGACCTTCCCCGGCGCGCCGTCGGTGTTCTACGGCGATGAAATCGGGCTGCCTGGCGGCATCGATCCCGATGCGCGCCGCACCATGCCGTGGAACCATCCCGAAACCTGGGATATGGAAGCGCTGGCATACCACAAACAGTTGATCGCCGCGCGTCACGCTCTTCCGGCGTTGCGCACCGGCGCATTCCAATGCCTGTACGCTGACGATGCCGTTTTCGCCTTTGCACGCACCCTGAATGAGCAGACGGTCATTGTGGCTGTCAACAACGACGAGCAAACACGTCAGGTCGCCATTCCGATCGAACATCTCCTACCCAATGATCATGATCTGGTCGCACATTATGGTCACTCCCACAATCGTATTGTTCATGGTACACTTCATATAAGTGTCCCAGCTCGCGACGGGCTGATCCTGGCATGACGTTCGACTTCACCCAGTTCCGCGCGGCGCTCGATGCCGCCTATGTGCACGATGATGACCCGACAGCGCTGGTATTCGAGCATTACCTGCGCTGGAAGGGCATGCCATCGTTTATCGCGCGTCCAGTCTTCAACGAAAACGCAGCACCGACCGAGACGTTCGTATCACCGCATTTCACCGTGCTGGCGTACCAGGCAAACCCCCTCTACACAACCCTCTGCACCCTCGGCGCCAGTTATCGCGTCATTCCGTTCAGCCGCGCCAGTTTCGGCGATGAGCGCGGTGTGCGCTACGAATACATCATGCACGCTGCGCGGGCACATGAACAGCAGGCAGCCGAATTGCTGGCGCTGATTGCAGAATACCCTTTTGTGCATGATGTCGAAATCGGACCGGGGTATGTCATGCCTGTCGGTGAACCGGTTGCCCCCGGTTCGCCGATGGAATATCTGTACTTCACCTACCCGTATCTGGACGATGGCCGGTTGTACGAGAGCCATCCCTGGGGAGAAATCGAGCGTTCCGAGCTGCTGATCCAGGTCTTGTGGGTTCTCCCGATCTATCGTTCGGAAGCGCAGTTCATCCGCACGGCAGGAATGGAGGCGTTTGAGGAGCGCCTGCAGGAGCGCCATTCGCAGATTTACGATGCCTATGACATCATGCGCCTGCCGGTCGTGCAGGGTTGAATGGCGGCCATTTTCTTAACTGTGTTTTGCGACATCACAATGTCACATCCCTGTGAGCTAGCCGGGGAAGGATCTTCTGGTATGTGGTTGCAATTCCGGCTCGATGATCAGGCATCGTGCGCACTACACAAAGGATTGAGTCTGGGGTAATTCGCACTCCAGGCTCCTATGCATGCGAGTGACCCTATGACGCGACGACAGGTTGTTCTTGCACTGCTGACGCTCCAACTGATCGGCACCATCCTGCTGGTCATCGGCCAGGCGATCAGAGACATCAACGACATTATTTTTCCGCTCGGCATAGCCACGACGTTCATCATCGCAGGGTTGTTGTGGGCGTACTGGCGCGGATGGGAGCAGGCTGGCATCGTCGATATTATTGTCGTGACCATTGCTGTCGGCATTGGGACACCCGACTGGCTGGTGCGTCCATATCAGGGGTTGGTCGTCCTTGTGCCGATGGCACTGGCACAGATCCTCGGCGGACCACGCTGGATTCTGATCAGCGCAGTCGGGTTGCTTGCCATCCTGTCCGTACGCGCCGGACCGGAAGCGGGATATATCACGGCATACACTGGCGACCTGCGCACCATCACGCTTTTTGCCTTCATCGTCCTGAGCATGGCGCTCAGCCGGATCATCGCCGATACGGCGATTCGCACTGCCACCGCGAATGCGCAACGCGCCGAGGAAGCGCGCGCTCATACTGATGCACAGGCAAAGATCCTGGAAGAGCAAACCCAGACTCTCCAGGAGCAGAATCGCCGCCAGCAGCAGTTACTCGACCTGGTGGCACAACTGGAGACACCGGCAATTACGCTTGAGGAAGGGGTGCTGCTGGCGCCAATTGTCGGACCGATCGACGACCGGCGGGCCGAGTCATTCGTGAGCCGGTTGCTGGAGATTGCCAGTGCACAACGCGCGCGCCTGGTCGTCATCGACATCGCCGGCGCATCGAACGTCGATGAGCGCGCAGCAGCACTGTTGGGGCGCGCAGTCCAGGCGTTGCGCCTGATCGGGTGCCAGGTGGCGATCAGCGGTATCTCGGCGGAACTGGCGCGCACGCTGGCAGTGTCCGGCGTCTCATTCGATGGCGCCCTCACCGTTCGCACCCCGCGCGAGGCGATTGCGCTGCATCAGGATCTGATAGCCGATAGCCGATAACCCACATGCGCGACCAGATCGCGACAATCACGATCAGCACAAGGCATACGAATG
>JBEPYG010000453.1:0-2812 GCA_041641515.1 Roseiflexus sp. | reverse complement strand
GGAGAAGCGGGTATGCATATGAATGGCGCCAGGGTAGTGGTACATGGGAGAACCGGGAACTGCGAACTATGGTACACTATGCATCATTATAATGGCATTTCCCCAGTTCCTGACACTTGACTCCTCCTGGAGACAACGCTATGAATCACTTCGACGCACATATCGAGGAAAATAAAGGGCGCTATTTCGACGAACTCTGCGCGTTGCTGCGCCAGCCATCGATTGCGGCGCAGGGGATCGGCATCGAGGAAACGGCAGCGCTCGTTGCGCAGCGCCTCGAGCGCCTCGGCGCACAGGTGCAGGTCTTCCGCATACCAGGCGCAGCGCCGGTTGTGTACGGCAGCATCGGTGACGGTGGACGAACCCTCCTGATCTACGACCACTACGACGTTCAGCCCCCTGAACCGCTCGATCTCTGGTCTTCGCCGCCGTTCGAGCCAACACTGCGCGACGGCAAACTGTATGCGCGCGGTGTGGCAGACAACAAAGGCAACCTGATGCTGCGCATCCAGGCGATCGAGTCGTGGCTGGCAGTGCACGGTTCACTTCCCTGCCGCATCAACTTCCTGATCGAAGGAGAAGAAGAGATCGGCTCGGTCAACCTCGAAACCTTCTGCCAGAACCACGCTGATCTCCTGCGCGCCGACGGATGTCTGTGGGAAACAGGCGGACTGAACGCGCTCGAACAACCGACCATCATGTGCGGCGCAAAAGGGATTTGCTATGTCGAACTGGTTGTACGCGGCGCATCACACGATTTGCATTCCGCCAATGCGACGATGGTTCCCAACCCTGCCTGGCGTCTTGTCTGGGCACTGGCGACGCTCAAAGCGCCCGATGAGCGGATCCTAATCCCAGGGTTCTATGACCGGGTTCGTCCGCCGTCAGAGGCTGACCTGGCGGCACTGGAACGCATCCCGCTCGACGACGATGCGTTGCTAGCTGATTTTGGCATTCCGCAGTTTCTCGGCGGAATGCACGGCATTGAACGTCTCAAAGTGCACCTCTTCAACCCCACCTGCACGATCTGCGGGATCGTCTCAGGGTATACCGGTGAAGGCTCGAAGACCGTCCTGCCTTCCGAAGCGCGCGCCAAGATCGACTTCCGTCTCGTACCCGATATGGACCCGGCAGAGATCGTGACCGCCCTACGCCGTCATCTCGACGCACACGGCTTCGATGATATCGCCATCATTGAGTACGGTCACGAAAAACCCGGACGTTCCGATATCGACTCGCATATCGTCCGTGCAATGGCGGCAGCGATTCGCGCTACCTATCACCAGGAACCGGTCATTTATCCAACCATGGCCGGTACCGGTCCGGTCTACCCAGTCTGTACCTCGGTGGGGACCCCGATGACCAGTGGGTGCGGTACAGGGTATCAGGGGTCACTCGTCCACGCGCCGAACGAAAACATCCGGCTGGACGACTACTGGACGGCAATGCGCTGCATGGGGGCGTTCATCAAGGCATTTGCGGCGTAACAGTGCATATTCTGCATATCTACAAAGACTACCCGCCGGTGCTGGGCGGGATCGAGGGACACGTGCGCGACCTGGCGGAAGGGCTGATTGCACGTGGTCATCAGGTGACGGTGCTGGTGACCAGCACAACCCGCCGCACCTTCATCGAACGACCGCTGCCCGAGCTAACAATCGTGCGTGCGGCGCGAGTGGCGCATTTGGCATCGACACCGCTCAGTCCGGCGATGATTGCACTGGCGCGTGACATTCGCGCCGACATCGTTCACCTGCAGTTTCCCTACCCGCCGGGTGACCTGGCGGCGATGGCAGCACCCTGTTCGCCATCGCTCGTCATTTCCTACCAGAGCGACATTGTGCGCCAGAAAGCGCTGCTGTCCTTCTACCGACCATTGCTGGAACTGACTCTGCGGCGCGCAACGCGGATTATTGCTGCCAGCCCTGGATACATCGCCTCATCGCCATTTCTCCGGCGCTACGCCGCAAAATGCGAAATCGTTCCAATCGGCATCGATGTGACACGCTTTTCCCCTGGCGACAGAACTCCCGGCGCCCCGGTGCATCTGCTGTTTGTCGGGCGGTTGCGGTACTACAAGGGGCTGCACGTCCTGATCGAAGCACTCCGAATGGTCGAAGGCGTCGAACTCTGGATCGCCGGGAACGGACCGGAGCGCGCGCGACTGGAGCAGCAGGCGGTCAGCGCCGGGGTGGAACATCGAGTGCGATTTCTCGGCGATGTGGCAGACGACGACCTGCCTGCGCTCTACCGCCAGGCGGACATCTTTGTGCTTCCTTCCCATCTGCGCGCTGAAGCGTTCGGCATCGTCCTGGTCGAGGCGCTGGCAAGCGGCGTGCCCTGCATCAGTACCGCGCTCGGCACCGGAACCGACTTTGTCAATGTTCACGAGGAGACCGGTCTCGTCGTTCCTCCGGGAGATGCTGCGGCGTTGGCAGAGGCGATCCGTCGCCTGCGAGACGACCCGGCGCTGCGGGCGAAGTACGGCGCGGCAGGGGTTCAGCGCGCACGCACCCTCTTTTCGCGGGAACGGATGCTTGATGGCATTGAGCGGGTCTATCGTCGCGCCGCCGGGCGGTTGTGTGCACCACCAACGCACAAAGGGCACAGAAGGTCATGTTGATCGTCTCTGTGCCCTCCGTGTCGCTACAGCGCTATCGCTGCGCCGCCGGGCGGTTGTATACACAAGGCGCAAAGGGCACAGAGGATCCGATTGTCTCTGTGCTCTTCGTGTCTTTGTGGCGCCATCCGCCCTGCTCACCAGATATCCCCGACTGTGAAGCCATCTGGATATGGATCGTCAGGATCAACC
>JBEPYG010000452.1:0-2814 GCA_041641515.1 Roseiflexus sp. | reverse complement strand
CCCTCAGATCTCCTGTGCGCAGCGCACGCTGCCGTGCGGGCGAGACGCCCATGCGTCCGGCAGCTCTGTTCCCCAAACCCGCGATGCGCACGGCGAACGCTGTGGTGATGGACCCAGTGGAAGCGTATCGGCTATCGACTATGTGCGCTCAGTACGCTCGAGCAAAAATGGCCTGTTGTGAGGTTTCTTTACCGGTGTACACACAGCGTCCACTCTGTTGTGGCTGCTCAAGTGGGAAACAGCGGATAGTTGCGCGTGTCTCTTCCTGGATGCGCTTCTCATCCTCTATAGTTCCTGCCCAGTAGCAGCGTGCAAAACCGCGCTCGACCTGTTGTTTCAGTTCGTCATAGGTCGTCACATCCGCAGTATGCGCCTCGCGGAACGCCAGTGCGCGCTGGTAGAGCGCCTGCTGAATCTCTTCGAGCAGGGTGGTGAGCCGGTCGGTCAGTCCTTCCTGGGGAACGAACGATTTCCCTTCGCGTCCCGGCTGGTCGCGCCGGGCAAGAGCGACGCTCCCTTTTTCGATGTCCTTTGGACCGATCTCGACGCGGATGGGAACGCCCTTAAGTTCCCACTCGTTGAACTTGAAGCCCGGGGTTAGATTGTCGCGGTCATCGACCTTGAAGCGCAGGCGCCCTTTCCATTCGGCGGTCATCCGCTGCACCGCTTCCATCACCGCGCTGCGCTCGGCGTCATTCCGGTAGATCGGCACCACAACGACCTGCGTCGGCGCCAGGCGTGGGGGAATGACCAGCCCTTCGTCGTCGGAATGGGTCATAATCAGGGCGCCAATCAGGCGTGTGCTGACGCCCCAGCTGGTCGTCCAGGCGTACTGAATCGTATTATGCTGGTCAGTGTATGTAATGTCGAAAGCGCGAGCGAAGTTTTGCCCCAGGTTGTGCGACGTTCCCGCCTGCAGCGCCCGCCCATCCTGCATCATGGCCTCGATACAGTAGGACCTCAGCGCGCCGGGGAATTTTTCTTTCTCCGATTTCAGCCCTCTGATCACCGGGATGGCCATGTCTTTCTCGACAAAATCAGCATAGACATCGTGCAGAATCAGGAGGGTTTCACGTTCGGCATCTTCTTCGGTGGCGTGAACGGTATGGCCTTCCTGCCAGAGAAACTCGGTGGTGCGCAGGAAGGGACGGGTGCGCATCTCCCAGCGCATCACATTCGCCCACTGATTGATCAGGAGCGGCAGATCGCGGTAACTCCTCACCCATTTAGAGTAGAAGTAGCCAATGATGGTTTCTGAGGTTGGGCGGATGACATAGGGTTCCGCCAGGTCTTCGCCGCCGGCGCGGGTCACTTCTGCCACTTCGGGCGCGAAGCCCTCAACATGCTCGGCTTCTTTCATCAGGAAACTTTTGGGGATGAGGAGCGGGAAGTAGGCGTTGACATGACCGGTCGCCTTGATTCGGTCGTCCAGGCCGCGCTGGATCGCCTCCCAGAGCGCATAGCCGGTCGGTTTGAAGACGATGCACCCTTTGACGACCTCGGCATAATCGGCTAGATCCGCCTGTTGCACAATGTCAAGATACCACTGTGAGTAATCCTGCGCGCGAGGAGTGATTCCTTCTTTGGGCACGTCTGTTGCACCTTTCTGCGTTCCAGGATTGGGCAATAGTCTGCGCCCGCGATGACGCTCCGTCATCGGGCAACCTCTGTCGCTCTGTCTGCATCTCTCGGTGCACCATCGACTGGCGTTCCCGGCTGGGTTACGTCGCGTGCAGAGCGGTCTGCAGAGACAGTATTGTATCACATGCCGGTGGGTTGCAGGCAATGACTCTATCGTTCAGACCATCAGGAAATGGACGCCGGACCGGTGAGCAACAAGGACTCTGGGCAGGAAGTGGGCGGGCGTCTGGGTTTCTCGCGCGCAGGGCGTTGATGGGGATTGGGTCTTGGTCAGGTGTCTCGCGATAGAGGAAGAAATGTTTTGGGGCGCAGCGGCGACGTTGTCGTGCCGCGGCGCGTGGATGTGGCGGTAGCGTGGGGATGGCTGATGCAGGCGGCTCAACCGCCGTGTCGCACGGGGATGGCGGGAAAGGTAGGTGAAAGACGGTCTGTCAATCGATTTGATGCGCATTTGATCGATATACACAGCTCTCAGGTTGCTCAAAGTGGATACTGTTACCCGATTGGGAATTAGTGCCCATAGTATCTCCTCAAATGAGCAAGGGACACTTGTCACCGCACCGTAGCCAACACCTCTACACCATCGCAATACGCTACGGCGCGTCCGTCGGCGCATAGGCGGCCGCCGCTTCGACTTCGAGACGGGCAATCTCCAGGCGCATCGACCACTCACGCGGGTTGGCGTCAATGCGTGCTTTCCAGGCGTCAATGCCGCCAGCGGCAGCGACGTCTTCGGGAAACCGGTCGGCTGTCTCGTATTCCAGTCCCTCGGTCGCGATGGCGCCGATGGCATACAGACCGGTGCGCTGGAGGAAGAGGGGCCACGATACATCGGTGCCGATCGTTTCATCGGCACAGCCGTCGAGAAGAGCCACGGCAGCGCGGCGCGAAACCCCGCGTGCAGCTGCAGTGACGTCCCATTCCTGTCCGCTGACGCGCGCAAAGACCCGATTGACGATGGCTTCGGTGTCGCACTGGGCGCGTGGATGGCTCTCGAAGGCGCGCTGTGTGCGCCCCAGGATCAGAAAATCGTAGGCGGGAATCAGCCCGGCGACGGATGTGAGTTCGGCGGCATAGTATTCCGCCCAGTGGAGAATACGGTCGAGATCGCAAAAGAGCACGTGGTGAGCGCCGGTCTCGATCCCGAGACGCAACGCCTCGCGTCGCGCCCGC
>JBEPYG010000451.1:0-2830 GCA_041641515.1 Roseiflexus sp. | reverse complement strand
CGACAAAGTCCAGACTGGCGGGCATTCTGGCATAGCGGAAGGTATACAGCCCGGCGGTCGTAATCAACAGGAACGCGACGAGCAAAATAACGCCAAATGCAACGATCTGCGCGACATCGAACGATGTGCCGAAGCGTTCACGAAAAAAACGCCCAAGCGCCTGGAAGTAAAGACTCGCCAGGATGATGCTGATGTAAAACGAAATGATTGCGATCGCCAGCCGGATCGTGCCCTGAAAGAACCCCAGAGCAAGCCCGCCAAGCACGCCAAGCAAAAACAGAATGTCGATCAGATTCAATGCGCCCTCCTATCAGTTAAACGGCGGCGCTCACTGCATTATAGCATATCGATGCACGATGCTTCCCACCGGTTGACAACCTGCTTCGAAAGAGAAGGTCTGAATGTGCATGGCTAAAAACGCCACCTGTGTGAGGTTGGGCATAAACGACTCGGAGTATCCTGCAGAAATGCAAACCCCACTGTGCGGTCAGTGGGGTTTGCCGGTGTGCCGCCCTGATTGTGGAGCGGGAGACGGGATTCGAACCCGCAACCCTCTGCTTGGGAAGCAGATGCGCTACCATTGCGCCACTCCCGCATGCACCAATAATGTACCAGTTTCAGCAATTTCTGTCAAGGTTGTATGACACGGCACATGCAATGGTGGTCGCTCCGCTCCTGCGATCTGACCGGTATAGTCGTAACCCGTAGTGACGTTGCAATGTAACATCTCTACTTGGGCATAGATGCGAGTTGGTCTGACTCGATGCCCAACAGCGCCACGGCGCGCTGCAAAGAAAGGACGCGGGCGGATCGACGAACAGTCCATCTCCGATACGTGTGAACACGTACAGGAATAGTGCTCAGGTACCGGGGCATGGATAGGAGTTGACGATCCGTGTACAATATTCATTAGAAAGGAATATACGCCGACGACGGTTGCAAGAAGATTTCCTGCATCGAACAGGTGACACGCGATAATCCATCGTGTGCTATGACATACTCACAGACGTTGACACGCGAGAAAGAATGGCGTACAGTAGTTATAATGCGGGCCTGTTCTGATCTGTATGCGTGCGCTTGATCACAGCATCCAATCCAGCAGTCACAGCCGTGGAGCGCAGGCGCTGTTACCGCTCAAACTGGTTCCCCCACCCCAGCGTGAGGGGGTGTTGCTCCGACCTGATCTGCAGGCATCCCTAGCGGAAGTACGGTTGCAACCGCTGACGCTTGTGATAGCGCCAGCCGGGTACGGTAAAACGACACTGATCGCGCAATGGGCGCAGGAGTTGAGTCGGACCGGTGCACCCGTTTCCTGGTTGACGCTCGATGTCGGTGAACGTGACCCGGCATTGTTTCTGGCATACCTGATCCGCGCGTTTCAGACGGCATTTCCCGGTCTCGGGCAGGACGCGGCACGGGTGCTGTCGAGTGCCGCCAATCTCGAACGCGACTGGCCTCTGGTTGCCGGGGCGTTGTGCAGCGATCTCCAGCGTCACGTGCTTTCGGCAGCTTTTCTGTTCCTCGATGATCTGCATCAGGTCATCGAATCGGCGGTCATCGGGCAGATCCTTGGCTATCTGCTGCGCGCTGCGCCGCCCTCCCTGCATGTTGTGATCGCATCACGGCGCGAGTTGAACATCCCGCCGCTCGCACGCCTGCGCACAGAGGGGCGTGTTGTCGAAGTGCGCCAGTCCGATCTTCATCTGACCAAAGAACAGGCACAACAGTTGCTCGCCATTCAGGGGGTGACGCTCTCGGACGAAGAACTCACGACGCTGCTGACGCGTACCGAAGGGTGGGCGCTGAGCATTCAGCTAGCTGCGCGCGTGCTCGCAGAACAACCGGTTGAGCGCCGTAGCGAGTTTGTGGCTGCGCTGGGCGGCGGAAGCGAGCAATTGCTGGCGTATCTGGCAGCAGAGGTGCTCGCCGACCTGCCTGACGATGTGCTTGAGTTTCTCCGCCTTGCCGCGCTTCCGCCGCATTTCGACGCCGATCTGCTGGCAGAGGCGTTATTGCGCGAGGATGTGCCATACCTGTTGCGCCGTGTCCGTTCTCTAGGTCTGCCGCTGACACCGATCGATGCGCAGGGTGACCGCTTACGTTTCCATCCGCTCTGGCGTGAATTGTTGTTGCGCGATATTCACGACATGGTCGACGACGAGACGCTTGCCGCATTCCACCGCCGATTTGGTCGGCAATTTGAGCTGCGCGGCGAACTCGAAGAAGCGCTCGATCATTATGCCCGCGCCAACAGCATTGACGATCTTGAACGCGCCCTGCTCGAACACGCATGGCCTCTGCTCAATTCACCGCGTCGTGATACCGTGCGGCGCTGGATTGAACAGATACCGGAGGAACGGCGCGATGCCAACCCCGAGTTACTGTACATGTGGGGGTATAGCCAGATCGTCGCCAATCCGCCATTTGCAGCGCAGATCATCGAGCGCGCTGCGGACATGTTCCGCCGGGCAGAGGCGCCTGCCCGCGAATTGCGCGCGTACTCCGATCTTGCGGCGCTGCTCTTCTGGCAGGCGCGCCCTACCAATTTCGCTGCTGTTTGCGTGCGCGCCATCCGCGCCGCCAATCAGGCGCGCGATGCCTGGTCGCGTGGTGCAGCGCTTACGTGCGCTGCTGCAATGCTGTCAATTCGCGGGCGCCTCTCTGCTGCGCTTCGTGTTGCACGCCATGCCGCTGCCCATCCGCTCAACCCGGCATGGAACTGGTTGCTGGCCATGATCGTCACGTCGATCCACAATCAGCTCGGTCGTCCGTCGGATGCGCTGGCAGGGGTCGCTGAAGCTCTGCACTTGCCCCAGATCGACGGCACCGC
>JBEPYG010000450.1:0-2858 GCA_041641515.1 Roseiflexus sp. | reverse complement strand
CGGCAACGACACTGCACCTTTCGTCTGGCTGATCGTCGAACCGGTCAGGGGATCGGCAAGTGAGACGCGCACCTTCTTTAGTGATCGCTTCATTCCGGGTGAGAATGTGGTGACATGGCTCAACACGCCGCGTGGAGTAAAGCCGCTCGACGTAGCAGCCGCAGCGGATCCGTCGGGTCGAGTATGGCTGACATATCGACCGTCCGATCTTACACCGGGAACCTACCAGATCGTAGCGCATGGAACGCGAAGCCGTCTGACCGGTGTGGTGTCGTTCATTGTTCAGTAAGCAACAGGAACGATGAGCAGCATCAGGAGGAGATCCGCTCCTCGAGCGGATCGAGTGCGGCATTCCAGAGTTTCATGCGCTCAGCATCGCCGCCGGCGTCGGGATGGTGCAGGCGAGCCATTGCTTTGCGAATAGCACTGATTTCAGCAGCTGTGAGTGTGAAAGGAACGTTGCCGATCCTCATGGACGCCTGCTCGCGCATAGCACTCTCGGCGCGCGCCTTCCACATATCGCGTTCACGTTCGAGCGCAGCATTCTCGCGGGTGATCTCGACCAGATTGGCAACCGTTTTATTGTAGGCGCGCGCAATCTCGGCGTGGCGTCCCTGTTCTTTACTGAGCTGGCGCAGCAAGGCGCGGATCGTCTGATGCGCCTCCTTCAACTCGCTCAACAGCCACGCCGGATCGATCATCGCCGGATCGATGTCTTGCAATCGATTGTCGTTGTGAGCCACTCCAGGACCTCACTATCGGGTTACTACCGCACGTCAGTAGTATAGCGACACACTCTATCGTTCGTCAAATGGTCACGGTCCGCTATACTCGCGCAGTTCACGCACCCGGAATGCCGTTGCAATGACCAGAAAGACGCACAACACACCACCAACGGTCACTGCTGCCGGCGCACCGATAAGGCTGGCGATGAAACCGGCATTCATTTCTCCCAATTGCGGACCGCCTGCAAAGAAGACCATATTGACTGCCACCATCCGTCCCCGCAGTTCATCAGGGGTCAAGAGCTGACGAATGGTTCCGCGAATGACCATACTGACCGTATCTGCGGCTCCCATACCCGCCAGCGCAACGAGTGTCAGCGGGAGCCAGCGCGACAACCCGACAATGGCAACGCATGCGCCGAACACCAGCACTGCGGTGAGCAATATTGCGCCCTGGCGCGGTAAACGCACACTGCTGAGCAGCGTTGCAGCAATAACCGCTCCCACCGATGGAGCGGCATACATCCAGCCGAGTTCAGTCGGTCCAACCCGCAACACTTGATCGGCAAAGATTGGCAGCAACACCCTCGTAGCGCCGAAGAACGTTGCAAAGAAGTCGAGCACCATAGTTGCAGCAATGAGGCGATGCGAGAAGACAAACCGCAACCCTGCCAGCGCTGTCTGAAGCGAGACCGGTTCGGTGCGAGCCGGAATGTGGCGCGTGCGCATGAGCAGCGCTGCAACCACGACTGCCAGAAATGTGGCCGCGTCGATCCAGTACACCGGCGCAACCCCAACTGCTGCAATCAGCACGCCCGACAACGCCGGACCCACAACCGTCGCGAGTTGCCAGGCAACAATGTTCAGGCTCAGCGCATTCGGCAGATGGTGCGGCGCAACCAGGTTCGGAATGATCGCCTGGCGCGCCGGTAATTCAAATGCGCCCGCAACTGCCGTCAGCGCAACCATCGCGTAGATCAGCAGCAACGATGGACGCTCCATATGGCCGGTAAGCGCCAGAATCACCGAACAGACAAGCGCCACGAGCGACGTTAGGATCAGAATGCTGCGCCGATCGACACGGTCGGCAACTATGCCGCTGAAGAGCGCCGTGACGACGAGTGGCACAACCCGCGCCAGACCGATCAATCCGAGTGCAATTTCAGCTCGAACACTGCTGTCTGTCTGCGCCAGCTGGTACACCTGCCAAGCAATCGCAACATTGCGCATCTGCGTGCCGGTGATCGAGACGAACTGTCCAAACCAAAGCAACCGAAAATCGTGGTAGCGCAGCGCCGTGAGCGCCGCAAAACGGGGCGAAGACGTGGATGTGTGCATAGACACTCAGCCAGAGAGTGGGAGAGTACAGGGTCGATTATGATACCACACAACACAGGTCCTGCAAACTGTATGGTTGCAGGACCTGTCGGTCAGGCGGTCAGATCGATGAGCTAGCGATCCCTTTTACTGGGAGGTTCGCCACGAGCTTACATGGTCGTTCAGGGGGTGGAAACTTGAACAATCTGGCCCGCAAGCGTAGTTGGGCTCCCCATAACAAGCTGCAGCGCCATATCTCTTTGTAATCGAGGAGGGTTGCGTGTGGATCTTGTTGAACGACTTCCAGATTGGCGCACATGCTGGACAGAGGTGTTCGCAGCTCGTGTGCAGCATCGGCAACAAAGCGACTCTGTTGCACGAAAGCTCGCTCTCAACGTTCCAACATCCCATTGAAAGCATCTGCCAGTTCTCTGAGTTCATCTGGTGGTCCGTTGGCAGGCAGGCGTTGATGAAGAGTCTGCGCCTGAATGCGCCTGACCAGATCACTCAGATTGCGCACAGGGTGCAGACTTCCTGGCGATCCAGTAAGCGCCGAGCGCCCCAATGACTGCGAACACGCCTATCCCCATCAGTGAGATCAAGCGTACTTCGCGAATAACACGTTCCTGAATAACGGTCACCAACGGAACCGGGGTTTGCCCAACAGAAGGAGGCGTTTCAATCGCCGGAGGAGAGGTGAGGAACGGATCGGATAACGGCTGCATCGTCGGCACAAGTTCGACACGTAGCACCTGGGGTATCTGAAATTGCAAGATCGTACTCATGTATCTCGCCCAGCTCCCAACCTTCTTCTCC
>JBEPYG010000449.1:0-2862 GCA_041641515.1 Roseiflexus sp. | reverse complement strand
GATGCTGGAAGATCATCTGCCCCCCGCTGTGCTCGAGCGAACCGGGCTGATGCCGCTGTCGCAGGCAATTGCACAGATTCATTTTCCCGACACTCACGAAATGCTCGAACAGGCGCGCCGTCGCCTCGGGTTCGACGAGTTTTTGTTCATCCAGCTCGGTGTGTTGCAACGCAAGATGATCTGGCAGGCGCAGCGGGGGTATCCCATCACGCGCTGCGACGAGGTGCACGAAGCATTTCTTGCACGGCTGCCATTCGAACTGACCGGCGCTCAGGTACGCGCCATCGAAGAGATCTTTGCCGACATGGAGCGTCCCGTACCAATGGCGCGCCTCTTGCAGGGCGATGTCGGCAGCGGCAAAACGGTCGTTGCGGCGGCTGCCGCGCTTCAGGTCATTGCAGCCGGCTATCAGGCGGCGCTCATGGCGCCAACCGAAATCCTGGCAGAGCAACATTATCGCGGTTTGCGCGCGTTGCTTGGCAGCGTCCCGGTTCCCCGCGATCAACGTCACGCCCCGGAAGAGAACGATCTCGACCCCGAACAGCGCGAACGCCTGGAAGAGATCAGGCGTATTCTCGGCATGAGCGGCGATGATGACCTCGATGGACGCGGTGTGCGGGTGGCGCTGCTCACCGGCAGCCTTGGCGCAAAAGAACGACGGCGCGTACTGGAAGGGATCGCGCGCGGCGACATCGACCTGATCGTCGGCACACACGCACTGATCACCGAACATGTACAGTATGCCGCGCTCGGACTGGCGATCGTCGACGAACAGCATCGTTTCGGCGTCGAGCAGCGGCAGCGCCTGAAGGACAAAGGGTACAATCCCCATATGCTGGTGATGACGGCGACCCCCATCCCCCGCACGCTGACGCTGACCATCTACGGCGACCTGGACGTATCGGTGCTCGACGAGTTGCCGCCAGGACGCCAGGAGATCAAGACACGCTGGATCACCACAGTCGAACGCGACAAAGCTTATCGCCACATCCGGCGTGAAGTCGCCAAAGGGCGGCAGGCGTTCGTCATCTGCCCGCTGGTCGAAGAGAGCGAAAAAGTCGATCTGCCGTCCGCCGAAGAGATGCACGCCACCCTGTCACGCGATGTCTTTCCCGATCTGCGGGTGGCGCTGATCCACGGCAAAATGCTGCCGCGCGAGAAGGATGCGGTCATGATCGCCTTTCGCAACCACGAATACGATATCCTGGTCGCCACTGCCGTCATCGAGGTTGGCATCGATGTTCCCAATGCAACGACGATACTGATCGAGGGGGCGGAACGGTTCGGTCTGGCGCAGTTACACCAGTTTCGCGGGAGAGTCGGGCGTGGGGTGCATCAGAGTTACTGCATCCTCGTTTGCGACAAAGAGCAGAACGAGGTGACACGCCAGCGCATGGAGGCAATGGAGACGATCAGCGATGGCTTCCGTCTGGCGGAGATCGACCTGCACCTGCGCGGACCCGGCGAGTTCTTCGGCACCCGCCAGAGCGGCACGCCCGATCTCAAAGTGGCGCAGCTGACCGACGTGCGTCTGCTCCAGACGGCATACCGCGAGGCACAGAAGATCCTGGCGGACGACCCGCAGCTCGAGCGACCAGAACATACCCTGTTGCGCGCAAAGATGGACGCCTTCTGGGTCGATGCCCTGCCGGCGGGGTAGGAAGCGCAAGAAGGTAATTGTTCACGATCGGGGTTCGGGGGAAGATCCTGCGATCACAAGTCGGCGGCGGGAAGGCTTTTGCAAGCGCCATACGACGTTGCCCCGCCGACGCAGGCATCCATTTTTTACCCCAGGTGTGACTTGTTGCGCGAAGCGGGCTATTGAGATTTAGTCGGTATTGGTGTAATATAGAAGGCGCAGCTCTGAAATACGACCATTGGATCGCTTCTCCGCTCTACAGGGTATCCTGATGCGTTCAAAGACCGACATTCCGGGCATGGATCGCCTGATCGAAACGTATGTCGGGCGCTGGCCTCGTCGCCAGGCAATCGAACGCGAGCGCAACCGGCGACTGGCGCATCGGGCGCGGTGTGATGCCGAGCACATTGCAGTAATGCTGCGCGAGAAATTCGGTGCAACGCGCGTCATTCTGTTTGGTTCACTGGCGACAGAGCGCTTCTCTGCCAGCTCCGACATCGATCTGGCCGTGGAAGGTCTCGCACCTGACGACTACTTTCCTGCACTGGCGGAAGCCGGCAAACTGACCGATTTTCCGGTTGCTCTGAAGCCGCTCGGCGAATTGTTTCCGCGCATTCGTCATCGTGTGCTGACAACGGGAGAAGATCTGTAACCGTCACGTTGTAAGAAATCGCTATGGCTTCGAACTCGATGCAGAGCGGATTGAACGTCTAATTGCGCGCTAGTCTGTTGTCTGGGGACAGGTCGAAGCTGATTGCCAGCGCTTCGTCGCCTGGTTGGAGACGTTTGCCGACCAGCTGTCCGCCGGCTAAGCGCGCGCCGCTACTCCGCACCTTGCATATGTCGTGTTCACAATAAAACGAATATTGTCCCCATCGCCGCCCTTCGTTGCTGTCTGTGACTGTCGGTAACTACTGAACGATATCTCGTTGTGTGGAACAATTACGGGAGGGGAACATGCCGCGGGTGATCGTGTTCGATGTGAACGAGACGCTGTTGGAGATGCGCGCGCTCGATCCGCTTTTCATGCGGATATTCGGGGTTGCGAGCGCGCGCCAGGCGTGGTTCAACCAGGCGCTTCAGTCGGCATTCGTAACGACCATTACCGGTGAGTACGTGAACTTTACAAAGATCTGGGCAACGGCGCTGGAAATGACTGCGGCGCGCTACGGAACGCCTCTTTCAGCAGACGATTGCGCCGCCATCCTCAACGGCATGCACAC
>JBEPYG010000448.1:0-2874 GCA_041641515.1 Roseiflexus sp. | reverse complement strand
TGCCAGAGCTCATCGTGGCTGAGACCGATCAGGACATCATAGAGGCGATCGATGCTAAAATCGACAGGCGTTACCGGACTGCCGGTGCACCAGCGCAACGTCTCTGAATGGATCGATGCCCATTGTTGAACCGTATTCGGTTTATGATCGCTACACGAGAGCAGATGCGCCAGCCAGATGGCGGCCGTCCAGCCGACGCTGAGGTTGCCCCAGTAGGCGCGCGTGGGAATGTGACGATCCAGCGTCTGAGGAATGCCTGTACGACGCATATGAGCAATGAGAAGCGGGATGTCATCACTGTACTCAGAGGCAATGTTCAGTGCTTCTGGACGTTCATGAGCGTAGAACATGGTTGTCAGCCTGTAGGTTTCTGTTGCAGAACGCTGTCTGGTATGCAGCATAGTATCAGTCGAGGATGATCACCCCTTTGCAATGGTCGTTCTCAAGGTGAACATTTGTTAAGAACAAGTTGCAGGGTATAATAACGACATGACCACCTATCCATCACCTCCACAGTGCCATGTTTTGCCGGGCGGGCTATGTGTGTTGATCGAACCGCTGCCATACGCCCATTCGGTGTCGGTTGGTTGTTTCGTTGGCGTCGGCGCCGGTCACGAAGAGCGCCACGAGAGTGGCATTGCGCATTTCATCGAGCATATGCTGTTCAAAGGCACCCAACGCCGGCCATCACCCAAAATGATCGTCGATACCATCGAGGGGGTCGGCGGGATTCTGGATGCCTACACCAGTTTTGAGTCGACGGTCTATTACGCCAAAGTCGCCGATATTTATTTCGATCGAGCCATCGACGCGCTCTCCGATATGCTGATCGCGCCGCGCTTCGATCCGCTCGATGTCGAAAAGGAGCGTCGTGTCATTGCCGAAGAACTGCACCAAACCGAAGACACTCCCGCGGAACTGGTGCATCTGCTGCTCGACGCGGCAATGTGGGGCGATCAACCGTTGGGGCGGGATATTGCTGGCAGTGAGGAGACGATCGCGGCATTCACCGTCGAGCAGATCGTTTCTTTCTGGCGCACACACTACACCAGACGGAATATGGTCATTTCGATTGCGGGTCATGTGGACGTTCAACGAGCGCTCGAGGCGGTCGCTGCCGCTTTTGATGCGCTTCCGGAGGGAATGCCCGGTATCTGCCTGCCCAGTAAGCCGCCATTGCCCGGTCCGGCGTTGACATTGCGCCGCGACGATAATGAACAGGGAAACTTTTGCATCGGCTTTCGCGGCATTGCCTATAACGATCCGGATCGCCGCGCATTGCTGGCGCTCGACACTGTGATCGGCGGCGGTCCGTCATCACGCCTCTTCCAGGAGATCCGCGAAGAGCGAGGACTGGCGTACAACATTGGCAGCTACAGCCGTGAACATCACGATACCGGAAAGTGGGTCGTCTTCGGCAGCGTCGAGCCGCCAAACCTGCATGAATGCCTGGCAACCGTCATGGCTGAATTGCGGCGCGTGCGCCACGAGGGGATTACCGCCGATGAACTGGCGCAGGTTAAGGAACAGGTCAAAGGCGGAATCCTCCTTTCGCTCGAAGATACATGGGCGATTGCATCACGCAACGGGTCGCACCAGTTGCGTTATGGCCGCGTGATCCCGATTGAACAGGTGGTCGCCGAGGTAGAGACTGTGTCACTCGAGGATGTGCTGCGAGTTGCGCAGCGAGTTTTGCGCGACGAGCATTTGCACATGGCGGTCATCGGCCCGTATGCAGATGCTGCCGACCTCGAGGAACTGCTTACCGTCGAGCATCCCTCGCAGGTTGCGAAGCGTCGGGTTCAATCTGCGAAGAAGGCGCTGTGACACGAAGAGCAGCGCGAGCAGGTGATACCACGCTCATTTGTTTTCCACAAATTTGCACCGTGTGCTACAATATGTATACAGAGTATGTGTCGGCAATGGGCCGCCGCTGGAGCGACCCTCCAGAGGAACTTCCCGACTCCCCGCCCGCTGCAAGGCGGAACGTCGCCCCGTGAAACAGCAAGCGGGGGCGCGTGGGTGGTAACACGCACGTGACGCAAGACGGCAACAGAGAGCAGACCCGCCGATGGCTCCTTCGGAGCTCAGGTAAGGGGTGAAAGGGTGCGGTAAGAGCGCACCGGCGTCGGCAGTAATGCCGGCGGCCAGGCGACTGCGCCGACGATGGGGAGCAAGGTGTGTGGGGCGGGCTTATCGTGTGGGAGCGGCAAGAGCCGCGCTACAACCACCGCGTTCGCTCACATCGCAGCCGTGACGGTGAGGGCGGGTAACACCCGCCAGGCCAGGAACGGCCCGCGCTGCGCGCGGAGAGAGATGGCGGCAAACAACAGAATCGGGGGTATGGTTGCCGACATTGACGGGCGGATGTGTTGCTTCCGCCCGTTTCCTGTTGCATGTCTTCCCGGCTTGACAGAATGTCGATGACACCACGCGAGCGTTGCGCATAACCTGCCGGCGCTATTGTGTGTTCTTTCCCCGATGACGTCTCGAACGTTTCGCGGATCGTGCCTGACGCGACGCGAGCGCTGTTGACCGGTTGCTCCTATGACCCCAGACGAATGAAGATTGGCCTGTCGCTGACGTTGAAGCGGATCAATCCGTCCCGGTCCAGATCGGAACAATCAACAGCCTCCGGCGTCGGGCGCTCCAGCCGGGTGATGCATGTTGCTCGCGCACCGCGTGGCGCCGCCAGACCCCATTCGATTTCCGTCTGAACGCCTGGACGCCAGTATATGTACAATGTCGCACCGTCGCGGGCAGTAAAACGCAGCGTCTGCACCATGCCGTCCTGATCGAAACGTACGTCGGTCAGCGGCGGACCGGCATACGATGCGCCCTGCAGGAGCAGCGCTGCATTGCGGTAAGCGTAGA
>JBEPYG010000447.1:0-2876 GCA_041641515.1 Roseiflexus sp. | reverse complement strand
TGAACGTTGAACATTCAACAGTCTCTAGTATTCTGGTTCGACCCACTGTTTACTCCCCGCCGATCGTTCTACCGCATCGAGAATTGCCTGGCAGCGCAGACCGTCCTCGAAGGTTGGCGCAGGAGATGTACCGGCGGCAATGCCGTTCAGCAGGTCGTAGATGCCGTGAGTAAACGTATGCTCCCAGCCAATGATATGACCGGCAGGCCACCAGGCGCTCAGGTATTTGTGTGCATTGCCGTTGGTGACCAGCACGGTGCGGAAGCCGGCTACATCGGGCATGTCGTCATCGAGCAGCACTTCAAGTTCATTCATGCGTTCCAGGTTGAAGCGAATGCTTCCCTTACTGCCGTTGATCTCGAAACTATTGTAGTTCGCCCGTCCTTTGGCGAAGCGCGTCACCTCGAACGTACCAACGGCGCCACTGGCGAAGCGTGCCAGGAACAGTGCTGCATCATCAACGGTCACCTCGCCCATTTCCGTGCCTGCCGCAGCGCCCAACCCGCCCGTCGTCGCCGCCAGCACCGGACGGCGCTTGATGAATGTCTCGGTCAACCCCGTGACCTCGGTAATTTCGCCGACCAGCATGCGTGCCAGATCGATAATGTGCGCTCCCAGATCACCCAGCGTTCCCGCGCCGGCGACATCCTTCTGCAATCGCCAGACCAGCGGAAAGTTCGGGTCCATAATCCAGTCCTGCAGATAGACGGCGCGCCAGTGGTAAATCGTCCCCAGGCGACCGGAGTCGATCAGCGTTTTCGCAAGCTGGACCGCCGGGACGCGGCGGTAGTTGAAGTTGACCATGCCGATGACATTGTTACGCTGCACTGCATCGAGCATCTGGCGCGCCTCGGCAAGCGTGTTTGCCAGTGGTTTTTCACAGAAGACGTGTTTGCCATTCTCGGCGGCAGCAATGCTGATCGCTGCATGTGTGTCGCCTGGCGTCGAGACGTCGATCAGCTCGATGTCATCGCGGGCCACCAGTTTCTTCCAGTCAGTTTCGTACCCTTCCCAGCCGAACTGCGCTGCCGCAGCGCGCACTGCCGACTCGTCGCGCCCACAGATCGCCTTCATCACCGGGCGCAACGCCACATCGGGGAAGAACGCGGCGACCTGGCGATAGCCGTTTGAGTGCGCCCTGCCCATAAACTTGTAGCCGACCAGCCCAACGCCAATCGTGTTTGACATAATCGTAAACCCCTTCTGCTTCAAAAACAGGTTGGCGTGTTATGCCTGATACTTCAGATAGTCATCGACAATCGTGGTGAACTCGATCCGATTGCCGAACGGATCGCGGCAGAAGAACCGCGGACGACCGGGGATGGCAACGGTGTCTTCGGGCGTATACCCGGCAGCGACCAACCGCGCGCGTGTCGCTTCGAGATCATCGACCTCGATGCACACGTGCCTCCCGGAGGGATCGGAATGCGGTTCTTCGGCGAACAGATGGAGTTCAGCCTCACCCAGGCGATACCAGATAACGTCGAGAGAGACTATTGATGTGGGAGGCGGGATCTCTTCCAATCCGAGGAGATCGCCGTAGAAAGCGCGGGTCGCTTCATCGCTGCCAGGTGGACGTGGCAGACTGACGTGTTGCACTCGTGGACGTGTCATAGACCCTCCTCGTGGTGAGCGAAGTAGCGGCTCTCAACAATGGTGCTGCACCCTGGCGCAGGGTGTCGGGCAATGTACGACTACACTGTCGTATAGGCGAACCATAGTGTTATGAATGGGAACGGCCAGGCAGGTGATATCGTCTGCATGTGCGCGGATGTTGCTGAGTATACCGCAGCGTCTAGAAGACGTCAAGGAATGCTATAATAGCGCGAATATTGATTGCCTTCTGAGGAAGACGTGTGAGTCGGACCGAGCGTCGTCTGGTGACTGTTGACATCGATCGGCGCGGGTATGGTCGGCGCTATACCAGTCTGCCGGTCGACGAATTGCGCCAGGATGGATTCAGCATCAATTTCGAGGGCGCATACATTCGCCCGGAACATATCGATGTGCGCGTGGGAGACGTTGTGCGCTGGCGGAAGGAGGATCGCTGGATGCAGGGGTGTGTCGTCGAGGTGCGCCGCGAGGCGTTGGCGTTGCACGTGACCCTTGCGGATGTCGCGCCGTTACCGCCCGATGCATTCTTTCCATAGTCATCCCGCCGCCGATGCGTGATCGTGGGATCTTCCCCTGAACCCTTGATCGTGAACCGTTACTTGCGAAGGTGCAACGGTACAGGTGGTCGTTGTGGGCTTCGTGCCTTTGTGGTGTGATCATCAAGCGATGTCTGGTTGTCGTAATAAGCGTTGCGGCGTTACACCGCTGGGAATTGCTCAAGCTGCATGCGCACGCTCACCAGAGCGCACTGCAATGCCATCACAGCAATCTACAATCCAAAATCTCCAATCTAAAATGGTATTACTCCCCTGGTTTCACCACCAGCAGGCAGAGGAGCGACGCGCAAATAATCGCCGCTGTGATTGTCGCTGTCCAGCCGATCCCGAATGTCAGCCAGAGTGATGTGGCGCTCAGCGAGGCGACGACGCGCCCGGCGCCAATGGCAGCTGCGCTGAGCGCGAGCATAGTCCCGCGCGCTGCCGGCGCTACTGCCGATATCAGCGGAAATGCCGCAACAATCGCATATTCAAACGACAGGTACAACAGCAGATATGTCGGCAACAGCCAGGTCCATTCCTGTCCGGCAAAGGGGAGCACAGCAATACACGCCGCCGCCAGAAGAAATCCAGCTGCAGTCGAACGCCGGATCCCCAGCCGATCCCCCAGGAGCGCGACCCCCAGGGCGCCGATCAGTTCGCCGATGCCTGCGAGCGCAACCAGCTGCCCCAGCTGCGCCTCATTCACGGCAAGCGTTTCACGTA
>JBEPYG010000446.1:0-2906 GCA_041641515.1 Roseiflexus sp. | reverse complement strand
TGGGCGCATCCCGAATTGTTTTTCCTTGATGAGGAAGGCAAGCCGCTCGTGGTTGCCGGTGTCCCGCCTGACTACTTCAGCGCCACTGGACAGCTGTGGGGCAACCCGCTCTACCGTTGGGACGTGCTGAAAGAACGCGGCTATGACTGGTGGATCGAGCGATTCCGCGCAACGTTGACGCTGGTCGATGTGGTGCGCGTCGATCATTTTCGCGGTTTTGCCGCCTACTGGGAAGTGCCCGCCGGTGAGGAGACGGCCGTCAATGGGCGCTGGGTCGAGGGCCCGGGCGCCGACCTGTTCGAGGCGGTCGAGCGAGCACTAGGGACACTGCCGATCGTGGCGGAGGACCTTGGAGTCATTACACCCGATGTCGAAGAACTGCGCGACCGGTTTGATTTTCCGGGGATGCGCGTGTTACAGTTCGCTTTTGGCGGAAACGCCGATCAGCCGTATCTACCGCATAATCATATTCAGCGCTGCATCGTCTACACCGGCACGCATGACAACGATACGACCTTGGGATGGTGGCGCACCGCTTCGGAAAAGGAACGCCGCCACGTGCAGCTCTACCTGGGGCGCAGCGGCGATGACATTGCGTGGGATTTCATCCGTGCTGCGTTGTCGTCGGTGGCGGACACAGCAATCATTCCGCTGCAGGACGTGCTCTCACTGGGGAGTGAAGCGCGCATGAACACGCCGGGTCGCCCTGGCGGCAACTGGACGTGGCGCTTCAGCTTGTACCAGATGACGCCAGCAATCATCTCACGTCTGCGGGAACTCACCATCCTCTACGGCCGGTATGTTGAACCGGCGCCGGAGGAGAAAGAGCCCGATCGGGTCGATGCGCCATCGGTGTATGCGTGAACGAAGGCGCCGCAAGCTGCAGATGGCGCATCTCCTTCGAGTCCGATCAGGTCGATGCGCCATCGGTGTATGGGTGAGAACGGCTCTCACTCCATCCCGAGCCAGTGCACACTCACCGGACGTTCACCCAGACCGCTGGCGCGGATGATCTGCTCGTCGCCAGGCATCAGATCGAGATAGTTGTCGCTCCAGGCGACACCATCGCCTGCGGAGAGCACCACACCTTTGGCAGGGCGAGCTGCGCGGATGTGCAACTCATCTTCGGATGCCAGGTCGAGCACAATCACCGGATCGGGGAACGTCAGATACTTGAACGGTTCGGGCCAGAGCGAGGCGCGCGCCACAATCCGATCGTTTGCGATCACGCGAGCGTCGAAGATCAACGCTGCTCCCGGATCGAAGCCAAATTGCCCCAGTTCGGCAGTACGATTGGGGGAAAGGGACACACGCAGTTTGTCGAGCACCACCAGATCGCCGCCGAGCGTCCAGGTGCGCAGTTCGACATCGACATCAGCTGCGTGCGCCGTCCCATTGACCACCCAGAGATCGACGCTATCGGCGGTGCGCGCCAGTCCCGCAGCGATCGGTGCAAGCGCGCGTCGCACTGCATAGAGCGCCGGTTTAGGGCGCAGATAGTAATCGATCAGCGACCAGCTGATGACGGGCCAGCAATCGTTCAGTTGCCAGACGAGCGCACCGGCTGTCGCGTAGCGCCCTGGCCCGCCCCAGCGCCGTCTCCAGGCGCGAATTGCCGATGCAAGCGCCTCAGCCTGCACCAGTTGCGTCGCGTAGATGTACCCTTCCAGATCGGACGGGATACGAACATTGTCGCTGAGGTAGACCGCCAGGCGGCGAGGACCATCGGCTGATTTGTTATGGTGGTCAATGGTGCGACTCTGTGGATAGCGTTCGTTGGGTGGTGCGAACGCCTCGATCGTTGCCTGATCCGGAAACGCCTGCATGCCGAATTCGCTGACGAAGCGACCATGGTAGGCGGCGTACTGTTGATAGGGTGCAACACGCCCATGCCAGACATCCCAGGTATGTCGGTCGCCGAATGACTGATCAGATCCGTCGGCGCCGCCGTATGGACTGCCGGGCCAGTAAGGGCGGGTTGGATCGAGGGTTGCGCAGATATCGGGGAGCAGACGCTCATAAATAAGGCGCGCCGGGAAACGATCGGCATTTTCTTCCGGGGTGAGGTTGGGGTCGTAGCGACCGGTGGCAGCGGCGATCTGATAATCTTCATTGTTGCCGCACCAGAGCGCAAGGCAGGCGTGATGCCGCAGACGCCGCACCTGAGCTTCGGCTTCGGCGCGCACACTGTCGCGGAACCAGCTCGGCGCCGGGTAGATGCCGCAGGCGAACATAAAATCCTGCCATACCAGCAACCCCAGTTCGTCGCAGGCGTCGTAGAATGCATCGTCCTCATAGATGCCGCCGCCCCAGACGCGCAGCATGACCATGTTTGCTGCTGCTGCCTGCTGGCACCATGCGCGATACCGTTCCGGCGTGATGCGTGTGACGAAACTGTCGGCGGGGATCCAGTTCGCTCCCCCGCAGAAGACAGGGATGTTGTTGACTTCGAACAGGAACGTCGTGCCTGGTTCCTGTTCGAGCGGATCCTGAACCAGGCGCAGGCGGCGCAGTCCGATCCGCCGTTCCTGCCGATCGAGCACGCCGTTGTTGTTCCGCAGGGTGACCACCAGACGATACAGCGGCTGATCGCCATAGCTATTGGGCCACCAGAGGCGTGGCGCGGGTACGTGCAGTCTGGTCGAGATGTCGCCTTCCTCGACCGGCAGCGTGGCAGTTGTCACCAGTGCGTCATCGGGATCGAACAGATCGACCTGAACGACTGCTTCTGCAAAGAAGCTCGTCATTTCCTCCGCGTTGCGTGCGACGTGCCCTCCTGCCTCGATCGCTGCGTGCACAGCTATCGTCGCGTGATGCAGATCGGGAGCGACGTCGACCGGGCAGGCGATATCGGCAATCCGCGCCGTAAATATCTCCAGTCGAACCGGACGCCAGGGACCGGCGGT
>JBEPYG010000445.1:0-2961 GCA_041641515.1 Roseiflexus sp. | reverse complement strand
ACGGCATTGCCGCCGGTACGTCTCCTGCGCCAACCTTCGAGGACGGTCTGCGCTGCCAGGCAATTCTCGATGCGGTAGAACGATCGGCGGGGAGTAAACAGTGGGTCGAACCAGAATACTAGAGACTGTTGAATGTTCAACGTTCACACGTTCAACGATGAAGGAGCATACCTATGCCACGACCGGTTACGCTGTTTACGGGTCAGTGGGCGGATCTGCCGCTGGCAACCCTGGCTGCCAAAGCCAAAAGTTTCGGCTATGACGGATTGGAACTCGCCTGCTGGGGCGACCATTTCGAGGTCGATAAGGCGCTCGAATCCGACCGCTACGTTCGCGAAAAACGTGAATTGCTCGAGCAGCATGGTCTCCAGTGTTTTGCGATCAGCAACCATCTGGTGGGGCAGTGTGTCTGCGATCCTATCGACGAACGCCACAAGGCGATCATTCCGGCGCGTATCTGGGGTGATGGCGATCCCGAGGGGGTGCGCCAGCGCGCTGCCGAGGAGATGAAGAACACGGCGCGTGCTGCTGCTGCATTTGGTGTCAAACAGGTCAACGGCTTCACCGGATCATCGATCTGGCATCTGATCTACTCCTTCCCGCCGAATATTCCAGAACAGATCGAGGCGGGATACGCCGATTTCGCTGCGCGCTGGAATCCGATTATGGATGTGTTCGACGAGGTTGGGGTTCGCTTTGGACTTGAAGTGCATCCGACCGAGATCGCCTATGACATCGTGACGACCGAAAAGGCGCTGGCCGCGATCGGGCGCCGACCGGCGTTCGGGATTAATTTCGATCCCAGTCACCTGATCCATCAGTTCGTCGATCCGGTGCTGTTCATCGAAACATTCGCCGACCGCATCTACCATGTGCACGTGAAGGAGAGCCGCCGCAACCTGAACGGGCGCACGAGCATCCTGGCATCACACCTTAACTTCGGCGACCCGCGCCGGGGATGGGATTTCGTTTCCCCAGGGCATGGCGATATTCAGTGGGACCCGATCTTCCGCGCACTGACTCGTATTGGTTACACGGGCCCGCTATCGGTCGAATGGGAAGACAGTGGAATGGATCGTGAGTTTGGCGCTGCCGAAGCGTGTGCGCTCGTCAAGAAGAGCGACTTCCCACCCAGTGCCGTCGCGTTCGATGCAGCGTTCCAGAAATCGTGAAGGCGCGTAGTGAGCATATGAGACGCTCCCTCGATGGAAAAGTCGCGATTGTGACCGGCGCCAGCCGCGAAATTGGCGCGGCAATGGCGGAGACGCTGGCAGCGCACGGGTGTGCGGTGCTAGCAGCGCATTTTGGCGAGGCAGAGCGTGCAGCAACGGTCGTTGAGCGTATCCGCGCGCACGGTGGGCAGGCGCTGGCGCACGACGCCGACCTCGCGCGTGTTGAGGCGAACCAGGCGCTAGTCGCACGTGCAGTCGAAGTGTTTGGACGTGTCGATATTCTGGCGGCAAACGCCGGTCTTACAATCAGCGCACCGTTCCTTGACACAAACGAGGAACAGTGGGATACGCTCTTCAACCTGAACGTCAAGGGGTCGTTCTTTGCGGCGCAGGCGGCGGCGCGTCAGATGATCGCCCAGCAAAGCGGCGGGCGAATCGTCTTCTCTGCCTCGGTGACCGGTGTGCAGGCGATTCCTGGTCTGAGCGCCTACGGTATCACGAAGGCGGCGTTGCGGCACATGGCAAAAACGCTGGCGTGCGAACTCGGTCCATATGGCATTACTGTCAATGCGCTGGGGATTGGCGCCATTCTCAATGAACGTAATCGCAACGACGACCCGGACTACGAAGCGCACTGGAGTGGTGTGACGCCGACGGGTCGTGTTGGATTGCCCGACGACGTTGCACAGGCATTGCTCTTCCTTGTGTCACCGGGAGCAGCGCATATCACCGGTCAGACGCTGGTCATCGACGGCGGCTGGACGTTGACCAGTCCGCTGCCGCCGTCTTCCTGACTCCTGGTATCATGCGCGCGGCGCAGGGGCGCCAGAGGATGCGTTCCAAATACGGAACAGGCATCCGGGCATGTGACAACCAGGAGAGAGGAGGACAGAATGAAACTGGCGCAGGTCGAAGGACTCGAACCGGATGTGATTGCCCGCCTCAGTACGATTGGCATCGATACGACCAGCGATCTGCTCACCCGGGGCGCCGAACCGACCGGCAGAGCCGAGATTACCGGTGCTTCCGGGTTGACCGAAACGGCGCTGCTTGCCCTGCTATTCCGCGCCGACCTTGAGCGGGTGCATGGCATCGGCTGGGACTATGCCGGGTTGCTGGCGGAAGCAGGGGTCAGCACGGTGGTCGATCTGGCGCACCGTCAGGCGGAAGAACTACGCAAGCGCATGACAGCGATCAACGCTGAACGCAGCCTGGTAAAACGGGTTCCCTCTCTAGCGCAGGTGAGCGCCTGGATCGATCACGCACGCATTCTGCCCGCTATGCTGAAATTCGATGGTGGCGGCGAAACCTATTGAACTGTTCTGCACCTTCCGGTTCGCCTACCCGCCAGGCTGGAGGGTGCGTCATTCTTCATACAAGCGAGTGATCTATGAGCGACATGTACGAACCCAAACCCGAACACAAATTCACCTTCGGTCTCTGGACAGTCGGTAACATCGGGCGCGATCCGTTTGGCGAGCCGGTGCGCCACCCGCTCTCGCCGGTTGACATCGTGCATCTCCTGGCAGAAGTCGGTGCGTATGGGGTCAACTTCCACGACAACGATCTGATCCCGATTGACGCTACTCCTGCCGACCGCGATCGCATTCTGCGCGAGTTCAAAGCAGCACTGCAGGAAACCGGTCTGGTTGTCCCGATGGCGACAACGAACCTCTTCACCGATCCGGTCTTCAAAGATGGCGCATTTACGTCGAACGACCCGAAGGTACGCGCGTATGCACTCCAAAAGACCATGCGGGCGATTGACCTGGGGGTCGAGTGTGGCGCG
>JBEPYG010000444.1:0-3020 GCA_041641515.1 Roseiflexus sp. | reverse complement strand
CTCACCCGACGTTGGTCGGTCGATGCCGGAGATCATGTTCATGAGCGTGGATTTTCCACTGCCCGATTTACCAATGATCGCCACGAACTCACCACGATCGACATTGAGGGTGATGTTGTCGAGTGCAGTAAACGGTCCTGCTGCTGTCTCGAAGATTTTGGTAACGTCGCGCAGTTCGATGAGGGTGGTGTTGCCGTTACGGTATGCGCCGTCCGCATCCGTGGCAACAGGTGCTGTTTTACGCTGAAACCAGCCTTTGAACACAATGCGCTCCTTCTGTCATCACACAGCCAGGGTGCGGCGATATGCCTTCTGCGATCTCCTTCGCCTTGTTCGACGCACGATGGCGTCAATTGTTGCGGATTTTTGCGTCTCTGGCGTCAGTATAGCGCCGATCGACGGTATTCGATAGCGACGAACGGGGGATCGTAAGAGTGAAGTGTGATCGTTGGGTATCAGTCGAACGTGGTATGCCGTTTGGGAGAGGTTGAAGACCTGGGCGTCACGCCTGCCCGAATGCTGCGCGGCGCAACAGGTCATGTTCAGCGCCTGCAGCTGCAATCAGCGTTCGGCGCACATGACCCGGCACGCGCACAAACAGGCGGAGCATTGTCCGCGCCAGTTCTGCGGTGCTCAACGTATCCGACAGATACCCTGTCCACTCAGGACGCGGCAGGCCGAAGAATGACTCAAAAAATGCCTGGATCGTCAGACTGTCACATCGCATGAGACTCGCCAGACCGAACAGGTACAACTGCCGTCGTCGCCGTCGCGCCGGAGACCAGAGCGCCTGCCATCCAGCACGCGCGGCACTGAGCGGCGTTGCGCCAGCTGCGCCAAGCGCCTGTGCAATCGCCTGCGCCACGCCAGCCGCGCGGCGCAGCGCTCCACCGACCATGTAGCCCGACGGCGGATGCACCATGCTCGCCGCGCCGCCGAACCCCATCACCGGCTGATCGAGATAGGGAAGCGGATTGTTCATCGGGAAAAGACAACGCTCAATATGAAGAACCTGCCGCACAGCGACGCCACTAGATTCCAGACGGCGATGCAATCGTTGCTCGAGCATCGAAAGCGGCACACCAGGAACATGCGCCAGCGACGTCTCCTCCACAAAAAACCGCCCGTCCCCGAGATCCATCGCATACAGAAATGTTGGCGGCTCACGTTGCTGTTCAGGTGTCAGATGGTCGGTCCGATAGTCCATCAACACCATCTGACCGGGCTGGACCGGCGGCGCCGAAAACTCGCCGACAATCCCATACGCTGCCTGACGCGCTACCTGCGGTGCAGCGGGACGACGCAGCAACGACGGCGAATGACCGCTGGCATCCACCACGAGGCGCGCTGCAAACTCACGACCATCACGGGTGTGCACCAGGGAATGCGATTCCCGATGCTCCACGGCAGCGGCAATACCAGTGTGCCAGACGACCCCGTGGCGTTCACACCGATCGAGGAGATACCGTTGCAATCGCTGATTATCGAACAGACCATACTCACGGTCGAGCGCAATCGTCCGTTGACCGGCGTGCACCACCACATTCGACCAGCGATGCCCCAGGGTTGCGTGCAATTCTGGCGTAGGCAGTTCATCGAGCCACACGCCATACGTATTCTGCCAGAGCGTCGCCGGCGCCGCCACCGATAGCCCTGTGACACGCAGACCGGTTTCGCTCAGCGCCGCAGCGATTGCCAGCCCTGTCGGACCGGCGCCTGCAACCAGCACATCATTCACGCTCAAATCAGGAACTTCCCCTCTTTATAGATCAGCCGTCCGTCGGCGTATGCCTCGCCCTGGCGCATATCGCAGATCATGTCCCAGTGAAGCGCCGATGTATTGCGCGAGCCGGTTTCCGGGTAGCCTGCACCGAGCGCCAGGTGAACCGTGCCGCCGATCTTCTCGTCGAACAGGATATTGCGACTGAATCGCGTAATATCGTAGTTCGTCCCGAAGGCGACTTCGCCCAGCCGCCGCGCTCCTTCGTCCATATCGAGCAGCGAGTGGAGCAGGTCTTCACCTTTCGCTGCCGTCGCCCTGACGACTTTACCGTCCTCGAACCACAAACGGATGTCTTCAACCTCGCGACCGGCATAGATCGCGGGAAAACTGTAGCGAATGAAGCCGGTTGTCGATGTCTCATCGCAACTGGAAAAGACCTCGCCATCGGGGAAGTTGCGGTCGCCGGCGCAATTGATCCACGTCCGACCGGCAACGCGGTACGTCAGGTCGGTATCCGGCGCCACCAGACGAATGACACTGCAGGTATTCAGGAAATCAACGATCCGTTGCTGCTCTTCGAGCGTCCTGCGCCACTCGGCGACCGGATCGTCGTAGTGCAGTTTGCAGGCACGGTAGACAAAATCCTCGAAATCGCTCAACGACATATCGGCATCCTGAGCGGCGGCGTTGGTTGGAAACAGCGTTACGCACCAGTTAAGCGTTCTTTCCGCGGAGCGCTGCATCACACGCTTCTGGAGATCGCTCAACGCCTGGCGTCGCAGGGCAATCTTGCGCGGGTCGACCCCCGAAAGCGAGCGGGTATTCTCACTCGCCATAATTCGAACAGTCGCGTTGATCTCCTCAATCTCCTGGCGCATCATTGGTGAGACATACCCGATCTGTGAGTCGGCGCCATAGCGCAGGAGCAGTTCGTCCGTTTCTTCGAGAGTCATCGCCAGATACGGGTTTGCACCGGCCAGCAACGCTTCTTTGTACAACGCGCGCACCAGCGACGCAGCAGCCGGCGGCGCAACGATGCGAAACAGATCGCCAGATTTGAGCGCCAGCGAGTAGCGCACCAGCACCTGCGCCATTTTTTCAACATGCGGATCAGCCATTGTGGGCGCCTTTCATTGTGACAATCTCATAGAGCGCTGTACCTAGCGCTTCGGTCTCATACCGGATCGTATCCTGTTTGTTCCACAGCGCGCGCCGGGGTCCCGCCTCTCTGACCAGTTCACGCACCAGCGGCGTCACGCCAAGCATGCGGATGGAGGCGATTTCGTCATCATCGGGG
>JBEPYG010000443.1:0-3042 GCA_041641515.1 Roseiflexus sp. | reverse complement strand
AGCTTTCGACTTCCAATATAACAGTTCTGCAACCGTCACCTCACCCCCCCCCGATTCCGTCCGTGTCCCGCCACAATCCGTCGCACCCGGTTTTCCCCCTACCGACGCGCCGACCGTCACCTCACCCCCCACCGATGCTGCGACCTTCATCGCCCCACCCAAACCGCCTGCATCGGTAGAGGCGACAGCAGCAATGCCTGCTGCCGCAATTCCTGCACCGCCAGCCGCCGGTTCACCGGTAGCGGCGCCTGTCGGCGATGCGCAACGGCGGCGGCGACGTCTGATCGGCGGAATTATTGCGGCAATCGTCTTGTTGCTGGCCTGTCTGGGAGGCGGTTATTTCGCGCTGGCGGTCATCGGAGTATTGCCAGGACCGACTGCAGTTGCTGATGCGTCGCCAACGCCGCCAACCGGTGGCAGCGCTGCCACCGCCGAGGCGCGACAGAACGCAACAGCGACGGCGATCGCCGCAGCGCAGCGCGCAACGACTACAGCACGCGCTGAACAGACCGCCACAGCACAGGCGGCGACTGTCGCACCAACCGCAACACCCACGCCAACCACGCCACCCACGCCAACTACTCCACCCACACCAACTGCCACCCCTACGCCGCAGTTACTCGTTCCGCAACCCGGCACGCTCGCTCTGGCGGAGTACCAGGCGCAGACGCGCGGATTGCGACAGCTCCTGTTTGAAACCTTTGACCGGGGAGAGCGCACGAAAGCGATCTGGCCTCAGGTGGATGACGAAAACCGGCGCGCGGCGCTCCGCGACAACCTTTACTATCTGACGCTCAAAAAGCCAAATCTTACCAGATCGTATTCCTGGGAACGTAACCTGGGGAATACATACAATATCGAACTAAGTGTTGCATTTCAGACGGTTGGCGCGCCGGCAGCAGCTGGTATCGCCTTCGATATGCAACCCGACGCGAACAGCGGCGTAATCTTCGCGATCACCAACGATAAGCGATGGCTGTTATGGACCTTTGTGGATGGCAGGATCGTGCCGGAACAAAGCACGGAAGGCATTCCCGACGAGGTCATCGTTGACGGAGTCGGCACAAACAATCTCTGGGTCGTGCGTACACCCAACGAAACTCAGCTCTGGATCAACAGCAAACACGTGGCGACAGTTCCGCCGAGTCCTTTTCCTGGCGGGCAAGGGGGCGTTTGTGTGTCATCGTTCAGCAACCTGACAGAGCCGGCAACCGTGATTGTGGATAATTTTCGGGTCAGGACGCCATGAAAGGGAGAAATTACCCCTGCTTACAATCTCGACCTGGGATCGAGCGCATCGCGCAACCCGTCACCCATGAAATTGATACTCAGCACTGTCAAGAAGATGAGGAGACCCGGAATGAGCACCAGCCACGGCGCCGCCTGCAGGTAATGGCTACCATCGGTCACCAGACGTCCCCAGGTCGGCGTGTCGGGGGGGAACCCAACTCCAAGGAACGACAGGGTTGACTCGGCAATGATCGCGCTCCCGATCTCGAGTGTAGCTGCAACAATGATTGGACTAACGGCATTCGGCAGGATGTGGCGAAACATGATAGCCGTCTGGCTAATCCCCAGACACCGCGCGGCTTCGACGAACTCCTTCTCCTTGAGCGAGAGAAACGTGGCGCGCACGACGCGCGCCGTCTGCATCCACGCCAGCGCGCCGATGACCGTCACCACGATAACAAAAATGCCCGCCTCCGGTGAGCCCATCGCCCGTATAACCGGATCACGGAACAGGTAGACGGTCAGAAGGATTAGTGGCACAGAGGGAAGCGACAGAAACAGATCGGTCAGGCGCATCAACACCTGATCGACCACACCGCCAAAAAATCCCGCTGCAGCGCCAATGATCGTCCCCAGCGAGATCGCGATCAGCATTGCCACAAAACCAACCGCCAGCGACACACGCCCGCCGTAGATACAGCGCGCCAGCAGATCGCGCCCCAGATCATCGGTGCCAAACGGGTGAACGTGGGTCGGTGGCGACAGCAGCGCCAGAAAATCGAGATGATCGATCAAGACGCGAATATCAGGATTCTCGGCTGTCACCGGAATACCCGACTGCGCCAGCTGCTCAACCAAGTACCGTTCATACCACCAGGCGCCGACCGTTACCGCCAGCGTCATGAAGATCAGAATACCAGCGCCGAGCATCGCCAGTTTATGGCGGCGGAAGCGGCGCCAGGCATCGCCTAACAACGTTCGCGGCTTCGACGAGACGCCGAGCTGGAGTTGACGAATCGTAGCAGCAGTATCCGCGACAGAGGAGGAGTTCATTGTCTGGTTTGCTTCGGACATCAGCGCCTCACCTGAACGAACTAGCTGTAACGCACGCGGGGATCGAGCACGCCATAGAGAATATCGGCAATCAAATTGAACAGAACTGTAAGACAGGCAAAAATGAAGGTGATAGCCATCACAACCGGCGTATCGGAGTTTTGTATCGACATGATTAACAACTGACCGATTCCGTTGACCCGGAACAGTTGCTCGGTGATGATTGCACCGGCAAAAATCGTCGGAACTCCCAGCGCGATCAGAGTCACAACTGGAATCATGCTGTTGCGCAACACGTGACGCATAATCACCATCCGGTCTGCCAGCCCTTTTGCGCGCGCGGTGCGCACATAATCGAGCGGCAGATTATCGAGCATCGACGAGCGCATAAACCGGGTCAACGCCGCTGTCTGCTGCACCACCAGCACCGTCACCGGCAGTACCATCTGGCGTACCTGCGCAACGATGCCATCCCAGCCTGCCAGGTTGAGCGTCGAGTCGTACACAGTCGGGAACAAATTCAGATTAATGGCAAACACCAGCGTCAACGCCAGACCGGTAAAGAACGACGGCACAGAAAAGCCAATGAATGCAAAAAACGTCGCCACCTGATCGAACACAGAATACTGCTTCACCGCCGAAATAACACCGATCGGAATGGCAATCAGCACTGCAATCAGATATGCAGATCCAACAACGATCAGAGTCTGCGGCAGACGCTGCCAGATCAGGTCGATTACCGGTCCGCGAGTTCCAAAC
>JBEPYG010000442.1:0-3084 GCA_041641515.1 Roseiflexus sp. | reverse complement strand
GAACAGGTCGCGCGCCTTCAGCGGGATGCCCGCCTGGCGCGCCCGCGCCACCACCTGAATACTCAGGATTGAGTCGCCCCCCAGCGCGAAGAAGTTGTCAGTGCGCCCGACGCGCGCCACCCCCAGCACCTCCGCCCAGATCGCCGCCAGCGTTCGCTCGACCGCACCACGCGGCGCGGCATCGTCATCGGCGCCAGCGGCCCCCTCCTCATCAGGCCGCGGCAGTGCCGCGCGATCCAGTTTGCCGTTCGGCGTCACCGGCAGCGCCGGCAGCAGCGTATAACTCGATGGCAGCATATACTCCGGCAGCCGCTCCGCCAGAAACGCCTGCAACCCGGCAGCCGACGGCGCATCGGCGTTCGCCGGCGCCAGGTACGCTGCCAGACGCTTCACGCCGTGCGCATCCTCGTGCACCGTCACCGCCGCCGCTGCGACTGCCGGATGCGCTGCCAGATGCGCTTCGATATCCTCCAGCTCGATGCGGAACCCGCGGATCTTCACCTGATAGTCGGTACGCCCCAGACACTCGAGCACGCCGTCTGCCCGATAGCGCACCAGGTCGCCGCTGCGGTATACCCGCCCTTCAACCTCCGGCAATGCCGGCACCGTCACAAACCGTTCGGCGGTCAACTCAGGTCGGTTCAGGTAACCGCGCGCTACCCCCGCCCCGCCAATGTACAACTCTCCAACAACGCCGACGGGGACCGGTTGGGTGTGCCGATCGAGCACGTACACCTGTGTGTTGGCAATCGGGCATCCGATCGGCACAATCCTGCGCGTCTCTTCGGGCGATGCGGTGTACACGCAACACCCGACCACCGTTTCGGTCGGACCATACTCGTTGACCAGCCGCGTCTGCGGTGCGTGCCGCTGCCAGAAGCGTAGCGTCTCGGTGTGCAGGTTCTCGCCGCCGATGATAAAGGCGCGTGTGCGTCCGGCGGCGCGCTCCGGCGGAATCAGCGCCTGGAGCGCAGCGAGATGGGCAGGGGTGAGTTTCACCAGACTGAGATCGTCGTGCGTCAGCAACGCCGCCGCCAGATCCTCCAGGTCGGCATCGTCCGGCAGCAGATAGACCGTGCGCCCGACGAGCAACGGCGCGAACAGTCCGGTGACCGTCAGGTCGAACGTCACCGGCGTATGCACCAGCGCGCCGCGTCCGGCAGCGACATCATATGCGGCGACACACCAGGTCAGATAGTTGACCAGCCCGCGATGGGTGACCATCACCCCTTTGGGGGCGCCGGTCGAACCAGAGGTGTAGAGCACATACGCCAGGTGGTCGGGGGTGACCGAGACAGCTGGTGGCGGTGCGCATGAAGTAGCGCACGCCGTCACATCGATGGCGCGCCACGGTCCCGCCAGATGGTCGTCGGGTGCAGCTGCGGTAAGGAGCGCCAGTGGGCGGGCATCGTCGAGGAGCGCGCGCTGGCGCGCTGGCGGATGGCGCAGATCGAGAGGGACATACGCACCACCCGCCAGCCAGACGCCGAGGAGCGCGACGAGCAGGTCCGGGGAACGTGGAACGGCAACCGCAACCAGCGTGTCCGGTCCGACGCCTGCATCCTGAAGGAGGTGCGCCAGCGCTGTGGCGCGCGCGACAAGCCCGGCGTAAGTCAGGCGTCCGGTGGCCGCTTCGACGGCCACGGTATCGGGAGTGCGCTGCGCCTGATCGAGCACCAGGTTGTGCGTGCAGCGATCGGCGGGAAAGGGCGCCGCGGTGGCATTCCATTCGACGAGCAGCTGACGTCGTTCATCAGGAGTCAGAATTGGCAACCGGTCGAGCGTCTGATCGGGGTTGTCAGCAATGCCTTCCAGCAGGGTTTGCAGATGCCCGATCATCCGCACGATGCGGTCGGCATCGAACAGGTCAGTGTTGTACTCGAATGCGCCTTCGATAGCATCACCATCATCAATGACAAACAGCGTCAGATCGAACTTGGCGGATCCGCTGTGGAGCGTGACACTATCGACCTGCATGCCTACACTGCTTCGCCCGGCGCTCCCCAGTGCCACGTCGTTCTGCATCACCATCATCACCTGGAAAATGGGAGAGTGGCTCAGGGAGCGCTCCGGTTGCAGCGCATCTACGACCATTTCAAATGGCGCCTCCTGATGAGCGTAGGCGTCGAGCGTCGTGGCGCGCACCCGTTGCAGCGCCTCCCGGAAGGACGGATTCCCGGCCAGGTTCATACGGAGCGCCAGTGTGTTCACAAAGAAGCCGATCAACCCTTCCACTTCGGCGTGGCTGCGCCCCGCCACCGGCACGCCAATCGCGAATTCGTCGTGCCCGCTGTAGCGCTGCAGCAGGGTTGCAAATGCCGTGAGCAGTGTCATGAAGAGGGTTGCGTTCTCGCGCTGCGCCAGGGTGCGCAGTGCTGCGCTCAGGCGCAGTGACAGACGGAAGGTGGTGTAGGCGCCGTTGAAGGTCTGCACTGCAGGTCGTGGACGATCAGCAGGCAGGTCGAGCAGCGGCGGCAAACCCTGGAGATGATTGCGCCAGTACGCCAGATGCCGCTCCAGCGTCTCACCCTGCAACCATTCACGTTGCCAGACGGTATAGTCGGCATACTGGACCGGCAGATTCGGCAGTGCAAGAGGTCTCCCGGCGGTTAGCGCTTCATAGCAGGCAGTCACCTCCTGCACCAGAATACTGGTCGACCAGGCATCACCAATAATGTGGTGAATGGTGAGCACCAGCAGGTGATCGTCATCCGCCAGACGCAGCGCCAGCGCCCGCATCAGCGGCGTCTGATCGAGCCGGAATGGTTGCCGTACATCGTCCTCGGCGAAGCGCAGCGCAGCGGCGTCGCGTTCGTCCGCTGGAAGCGATCGCAGATCGCGCACCTGGATGCGCAATGGGTGCGTCTCCAGTATGCTGATCGGTTCGACCACCAGCGCCGGCTGCCCGTCGCCGGCGACGATCCGCATCCGCAGCGCTTCCTGGCGGCGCGCCACCATATTCAATGCCTGTTCCAGCGCCTCCAGGTCGAGTCGTCCACGCAGCCGCACCACCTCCGGGATGTTGTAGAATGGACTCCCCGGCTCCAGCTGGTCGAGGAACCACAGCCGCTGCTGCGCAAACGA
>JBEPYG010000441.1:0-3099 GCA_041641515.1 Roseiflexus sp. | reverse complement strand
GCGCCTCCAGGAACTACGCAGCAACTCAGAACACGAAGAGGCTTTCCCATGCGTTCTCGACCTTCATTTCTGATTTACTGGCTGATATTGATCAGCATCGTACTCACCGGGACGACTATCCCTGCCCCCGTGGCTGGCACTGCTGATCAGCGCCCAACCGAACGCCTCGTTGGCGCAGCATCCCAGGTGGCATCGGTTACTGACCAGGAGTCCAGAAGCGTGTCCGCCTTCCCTCAGGATGCGCCAGCCACGTCTGAACAATTCTCGACCTACCTGCCGCTGGTGATGCACACCTGGGGCTTGGTCATTGTCCGTCCTGTTGAGGACACCGTCTCACTGTACGCCAACCCCGGTATGGGCTGGCAGACCTTCGGACGGGTAGCCAGGCGTGATGCAAATCTGGCCGATCTTCCGACCACGACGGTGTATCATCGCTTTAGCTGGAACGATCTGGAACCAGAAGAGGGACAATTTCGGTTCGATCTGTTTGACCGATGGTTGCGCGAAGCGCGTGACAATGGACAGCGCCTGGCATGGCGTCTGATGGTAGCGGCGAGCACTCAGCCATCCGGTGCGCCGCCCCTCCTGGGCTACGCTCCTCTCTGGCTCAGAGATAAAGGCGCCAGTGGCTATATCTACTACCGCGACAGTAATGAAAACAATAGGCAGGATGCAGACGAACCAGACCTATGGGCGCCTGATCTGGCCGATCCTGTTACTCGATACTATCACGATCGACTGGTTGCAGAATTGGGGCGGCGCTATGATGGGCATCCCTTCCTCGACATGCTGGACATCGGCTCGGTTGGACTTTGGGGCGAATGGCACTTCTGGCGCGCTGTTGTGAAGAATGTCGTTGGTAATCCTCCCAGCGGTCAAACCTCGCAGGGATGGATCGCTATGCCGTCGGGGAGCGTGCGGCGAAGCGTGATTGACACATGGGTAAACGCCTTTCCGAACACTCCAGCGGCGATTTTGATCGGCGACCGCACAGGGATGGCATATGCCACCGGCACGCATCGCACCGGCTGGCGCGCCGATTGCTGGGGCGATATGACCTGGCACATGCCACGTTTCTACGACCGGCAGTTGCAAGAAACCAATGCCACTGAAGCCTGGCGCAACGGACCGGTGGCGCTGGAGCCGTGCTGGCAGATGCAGCACTGGTACGACCAGGGCTGGAACATCAATGACATCCTGAATTGGGCGGTGAGTCGCCACGCCACCTACATCCAGAACAAGAGCAGACCCATTCCGCAGCAGTGGATGCCCGATGTCCGGCGTGCCCTGCGCACCATCGGCTATCGCCTGGTCCTGCGGGAGTTCCAGCATCCAAACGCTGTTTCAGTCGGTTCCCCATTCACCATTGTCATAACGTGGGAAAACGTCGGCAATGCACCGCCTTATTGGGATTATGAAGTCAAAGTGCGACTCAGGCGTGAGGGTGTTGAGTGGATATCACCGCCGCTTCAGTCGATCAAAGGCTGGCAGCCGGGGATCAGGACGGATCTGGCAGAAATTTCGCTCCCGCCGAACCTTCCAGCCGGAGAGTATGACCTGGCACTGGGGATTTTCAGCCCCTTCCCGGAGCATACCCATCCAAATCTGAAATTTGTCAAACTTGCGATCCAGACATCACCAGATGAGCATGGCTGGTATACACTGAGTCGAATGACGCTCCGCTGACTGAGCCTGTGCTACTGGCAGACAGCAAACGCTACTTTGTCGGTGGCACAGGTCGCCTTCGATGTCCACAACACGGTCATACCGCGAAAAGATGGGTTGACCCACATTCCTGCGATTCCGGCTGTCCAGCGGCAAATCAGCGGACAGCATAGACAACGTCTCATCGAGTTCACTGGCAGGAGGCTGTATGTTCATTCGCACCTTCGTGACCATCCTGACGCTCCTTTCTGTCCTGCTGTCGTTCAGCGCAGTGAACGCCGATGATGGACAGGCTGACGATAGTAGCGGAGACAGTGCGTATATCGTCTCGCCGCCAGTTGCCCTGGTTGTAGACGAAAATCCAGACAGGCCCATCGTCCAGCAACCCAACGTGATGCTTCTTCCAGAAGCCAACGCACAGAGCAGCAGCGGCGGCGCTGTGTTTCAGATTACCTATGTGCCTGCTGGTGAAACTGATCTGTGGGGCGCAGCCTGCCAGACCTTCCCGAACCAGGCGCGCGTTGCCTTCCAGGTAGCTACCAGCATCTGGAGCAACACCATTTACTCACCGGTACCGATCACCATTCGGGCCTGTTGGGCCAGTCTGTCGGGTAGTACCCTTGGGTATGCAGGGGGAAGCCTTTTACACCGCAATTTCCCCAATGCACCACGCACGGATGTGTGGTACCAATCGTCGCTGGCTAACGCGCTGGCTGGCTACGACCTGGCGCCATCGGAATTCGACATGCACATCACCTACAACGCCAACGTCGCGTGGTATTTTGGCACGGATGGCTACCCGCCGATCACCCAACACGACTTCGTTACTGTGGCTGCGCATGAAATCGCGCACGGTCTGAACTTTGCAGGGTCTGCGTGGATCCAAAACGATACAGGAAGCCTGCATACTCCTCCCGTGGTGTATGACCTGTTCATGGAAGATGGCATTGGCAACAGGCTAACCAGCTATCCCAATCCGTCGTCATCGTTGCGCACTGCTCTGACATCCGACAACCTGTGGTGGAATGGATCGAATGCACGGTCAGCCAACGGCGGCGCGCGTGTCAGAATGTATGCTCCTTCTTCATGGATGCCGGGATCGAGTTATTCGCATCTGGATTACAACACATTCCGCAACACGATTAACAGTTTGATGGTGTATGCGTTGTCCCGTGGGTCTTCCCAGCACAACCCAGGACCGGTGACGGTAGGGATTCTCAGAGACATGGGGTGGAGCACCACTGCCCCAACGATGTACGCTTTGACGGTAAGCAGGTCTGGAAGCGGGAGCGGGACGGTGACGAGCAATCCGGCGGGCATCAACTGTGGAGCGACCTGCTCGGCGGCGTTCCCGTATGGCGCGACGGTGACGCTGACCGCCACGCCGGCGCCGGGGCACACGTTCGCGAGCTGGAGCGGCGCGTGCGCGGGCAC
>JBEPYG010000440.1:0-3123 GCA_041641515.1 Roseiflexus sp. | reverse complement strand
CACGACGAGTTCCACCAGTCCGGTTCACCGGCAGTTCTGTTTCACCGGCAGAGCTCGCAGGGGTCAGGGCACGTTCCACGTGTGCACGTGCGCACGTGCGCACATTCCTACCCTACCCGCTCCGCGAGCAACCGCAAACCATTCGCCACGACGATCAGGGTGCTACCCTCATGCCCGATGACGCCGAGCGGCAACGAGACACCGCCGAACATGGCAAATACCATCAGAACCGCCATCACGGTAAACGCAAATGCCAGGTTTTGTCGGACGATACTGCGTGCGTGACGCGCCAGGCGCAACGCCCCCGGCAGGCGGCTCAGATCATCGCTCATCAGCAGCACATCGGCGCTCTCCAGCGCCACATCGGTGCCGGCAGCTCCCATTGCCACGCCGAGCGATGCACTCGCCAGCGCCGGCGCATCGTTAATGCCGTCGCCGACCATCGCCACCGGACCGTACCGCTGCTCCAGTTCACGGATCACGGCAACCTTCTCTTCCGGCAACAGTTCGGCGCGCACCTCATCGACCCCAAGCGCCTGCCCGATTGCCTGCGCCACTTGGCGATTGTCACCGGTCAACAGCACCACCCGCTCGATACCGGTCTGTTTCAGGCGCGCAACTGCCGCCGCAGCTTCGGGACGCACCGTATCGGCAATGGCAATAATACCCCACACCTGGCGTTCACATCCAAGCGCCACAACCGTGCGTCCCTGTTCCTGTTGCGCCACGATCTGTTCCATCACGTCCGGTGTGACCTCGAACAGCGATGGACGACCAATCGTCAACCGGCAACCATTGATAGTTGCTGCTGCACCGGCGCCGGTGAGCGACTCGAAGCCGGTTGCGACTGGTGTGGCAAGCCCACGCTCGTCTGCACCACGCACAATGGCGTGCGCCAGCGGATGCTCTGACGGACGCTCAATTGCTGCCGCCAGCGCCAGCAGGCGTTTCTGGTCAGGCGAAAGCGCACCGAGCATATCATCGGGGATGGGAAGCGGCGGACGGGAAGGCGCTTCTGCCGCTGCGAGCGCCTGTTCCAAGTCTCTTGCCGCGCCATCCACCGGAATGACCGCCACAACACCGGGTCTACCGGTTGTCAGCGTACCGGTTTTGTCGAAGGCGACCACCCGCACCTGCGCTGCGGCTTCGAGGTGGCGTCCACCCTTGAAAAGCACGCCACCGCGCGCCGACGATGCCAGCGCCGAGAGGAGCGCCGCCGGTATCGAAATCACCAGCGCGCACGGCGACGCCACCACCATCAACGTCATCGCGCGATACAGCGTCGTATTGAGATCCCACCCCAGGAACAGCAGCGGAACGATGACTGCCAGCAGGGTCAGACCAACGACCGCATACGCATAATACTGCCCGATCACCCGATCGGTGAAATCCTGGCTTTTTGCCTTCTGCTCACGCGCCTCGCGCACCACCTGCACAATCCGCGCCAGCGTCGAGTTTTCCACTGAGGTGGTCACGCGAACTTCGAGCGCTCCCTGACCATTAATCGTCCCAGCGAACACCTTTGCACCAGGACGCTTTTCGACCGGCATCGACTCTCCGGTGATCGAGGCCTCGTTCAGCGCCGACTCACCGCGCACCACAACGCCGTCGGCGGGGACCTGCGCACCGGGACGCACCAGCACAATCTCGCCAACCTGCACGTCCTCAACCGGCACGCGCACGAGCGTTCCATCGCGATAGACCTCGGCTTCTTTGGGTGTCATATCGAGCAGCGCACGAATAGAGGCGTGCGTCCGCCCCATCGCATACGTCTCAAGTGTGCCGGAGAGCGAAAACAGGAACATCAGGATGGCGCCTTCGCGCGGTTGACCGACAATTACCGCGCCGACGGCAGCCACAATCATAAGGAAGTTCACATCGAATTGCCGCTTTTTGAGCGTCTCCCACGCTTCCTGGACGCTATAGAACCCACCGCTGGCATACGCAACAGCGTACATCAGCCAGGCGACCCAGCGCGGCAGCGCCATAGCATCTTCGGCGATCCAGCCAGCGATCACCATGACCAGCGTCAGTACGGTCAGGCGAATCATCCAGGGCAGCGCCGCCAGTTCCGCCTCTTCCGGCGTCAACGGGCGGGTATCGGCGGGCAGCATTCGCAGCGTTGCGCCGGCGCTGCGAGCGAGCGCTTCAATATCGGCGACATTCACGCGACCACCATCATAACGCAGCGTCAGCACGCGCTCGTTCTCATCATAGTGGACAGCAATCACACCAGGGCGTGTACGCAATTGAGCAATCAATTCCTGTGTAGACATTTATGCCTGCTCCTCATGCTGAAGAATACGGCGATCCTCCGGATCGAGACGCGCCAGCAAATCCTCTCCCAGGCGCGCAAAGATGCGCTGAGCAAACAGTTCCATCCAGACGAACTGATGGGCAATCGAGACCATATTCGGGTTGGTTGTGACAGTTGTCGAAGTCGTGACGTGTCCGCTGGCAATCAGACACTCACGGTCATCAGCCACAACGATCAGCGTTTCTTCCATCTGATGCAGCGTTGTTTCCAGATGCGGATGCCGCACCGCCTGTCCAAACGTAAACGGTGCACTACCCGTCAGAATGACGCCAAGATGCACCCCACGGTCATGCGCCTTGGCAAGTGCATCGTGGAGTTCCGCCACATCATCGTCGGTCAGGACGAGCAGCAGTTCGATATGAGCGCGCTCGATCATTTCGCGGGCGTAGTGCAGCGCCTCGCGGCGACCGCTGAAGTTCCACAGCCGTCCATCATCATGGCGGCGGTAGAGCGGCGCCAAGCTCGTGCGCAGCTCCATCACACGCTGCTGCATCTCTTGCTCATACCGGTCAAGGAGCACATCGGGCGACACCGGGCGATAGAGGGTAGCTTTTTCATCAAAACTCTTCAACACCGCGCCACGCACTTCGAGCCGCCCCAGCGCCTCATAGACCATCGAGCGCGGCACACCGGCATTCTTGCCGATCTGATACCCGGTTGCCGGATGCTCCTGCAACAGCGCCAGATAGACTTTCGCCTCATACTCGGTAAACCCGAGCGCAACCAGTTGTTCGAGGACATCCATAGTCGTTCGTCTCCATACTAGTAGTCAGATTATAAACCACTATTGGGAGAGATGTCAAGAG
>JBEPYG010000439.1:0-3140 GCA_041641515.1 Roseiflexus sp. | reverse complement strand
CGCCTCCAGCGGCTGATTGAAGACTTGATGCTGCTCTCGCGCGTCGAGGCGGGGCAAATTTCCATTCACCCCCAACGAGTAGATATGCGCGCGGTCGTCGAGGGCCTGGTAGCGCAGTTTCAACCGCAGCTCGCCGCAGATCAGGTGACGCTCGTTCCGATGTTGCCACCAGCGCTGCCGCCGGTCTGGGCCGATCCCGACCGGGTAAACCAGGTGATGATAAACCTGCTCTCGAACGCCTTTCGCTATACGCCGCGCGGGGGGCGCGTAACCATACGGGTGCGTGCGGAGGAAGAGTATCTGGTCATTTCGGTCGAGGATACCGGGATTGGCATCGCGCCCGAGCATTTGCCGCATATTTTCGAACGCTTCTATCGCGTGGATAAATCGCGGGCGCGTATGAGCGGTGGGAACGGTATCGGTTTGACCATCACGCGCCACCTGGTGTATGCCCAGGGGGGGGCGATCTGGGCCGAGAGTGATGGATTGGGCTGTGGTGCGCGGTTCCTCTTCACATTGCCGGTTGATGTGAGCGCTGTGATACGATCTGCGGAACCGTATGATCACCAGGTCAGGGCGCATCGTCACGGTGTTGGTTATACGACCCGCGAAACACTGACCTGATGCACCCGCTGCGCGCCGTGTACATCCTGCGCCGGGGTCCTCCGTGTCCTTCCGAGAGTTGGTGTTACCTCATGACCCACCGGCAGGTATCTGCCGTTTACCTCAATACTCACATTCAGCACTGCGCTGAAGCGTTCACCCGGTACGCGCTAGCTAGAGGGTTATGTTCCAAGCACTTGCCTCCTTTAACTGGGCTGGTCTGATCCTGTTGATCTTGCTGTGGATGTTTATTGTTACCCTGGCGCTCTGGGCGCTCGACCGGCTGTTTCCGCGTATCGAGCGCAGCAGTGACGACCTGGGTGATGTGGCAGGGAGCCCATCCGCGTCTCCGGTCGCTGGTGCGCTCCCTGCGCTGCCACGCGGGCGGGGTGGAGATCCGAGCCGGCAACAGGTGCCGTCCAGACAAGCAGCGGCTCCGGTAAGGCAGTATGCCGGCCGGGATATCTTATTTGCGGCCCAGCCTACGCCAACCTGGCTCGTTACCTACTGGAACGCCAGTCGGAAGCTGATTGGAGTCCTCGCTCTCGCCTGGTTCCTGAGTTTTGTCGTACCAACGGTGTTCGCACCCATCCTCAACCAGATCCGGGTTCTCACCGGCTTTCCCCTGGGCTACTATCTGCTCGCTCAAGGCTCATTGGTGATCTTCATCGCGTTGAGTTGTATCTATCTCTGGCATATGACCCGGCTGGATCGCCGCTTTCGTCTCAATCTTCCACCGCTGCGCCCGGAGGAACGGCGCTACCGGCGCAAGTTGCTGCATTTCTCCGGGGGATTTATCCTCGCCGTCCTGCTCTGCCTGGTGATCTTGAGTATATGTGAAGTGCGCTTTGGCCTCCCTGCATCTGTGATCAACTGGACCGTGCTGCTGCTTACGCTTGGTTGCTATGCAGTCATTGGCCTGCGTTCGCGGGCCGGCACACTGGATGACTACTATGTTGCTGGACGGCGCATCCCCGGTGTGTTTAATGGTCTGGCGATTGGTTCGGAGTGGATCAGTGGCGCTGCGTTCATCAGCATCGCGGGAACGCTCTGGCTGCTGGGCTTTGAGGGTCTGGCTTACATCATCGGCTGGGCGGGTGGCTTCGTCTTACTGGTGGTGTTCCTGGCACCCTATCTGCGGAAGTCAGGCCGCTACACCATTGCCGATTTTATCGGCGCGCGGTATGAGGGCACGCTGGCGCGCCTCGCTGCCGCAGTGATCTGTATCGCCATTCGTTTTGTGTACATGACGGCGCAGTTGGTTGGAATCGGGATTATTCTCAACTACTTCCTGAATGTCTCGTATGCCGTCGGGGTCAGTATTGGTCTGGTCGCCGTCCTGCTGTGTGCCTTCGCCGGAGGAATGAAGTCGGTGACCTGGACGCAGGTGGTTCAGGGATGTGTACTCGTAATTGCGTATCTCATACCTGTAACATGGCTGGCATTCAAATTCACACACATACCGCTCCCGACGTTGATGTATGGCGAGGCCTTGCGCAATATTGAGTTGCTAGAGGCAGCCCAGGGCAGTGTGCCCAGCTATACGGAACCCTTCAACGACTGGACGCCCTGGAACTTTATTGCCCTCGTGTTGTGCCTCATGCTCGGTACCGCAAGCATGCCGCACATCCTCATTCGCTTCTACACCGTACCGACGGTGCGCGAAAGCCGTGGGAGCGCCGTATGGGCACTGGTGTTTATCTGCCTCATCTATTTCGTGGTACCGGCATACACGGCGTTCACGCGGTGGGAAGTGCTCCAGAACGTCGTCGGGCAACCGGTGACGGAAGTCCCGGCCTGGGTTGCGCACTGGTCGCGTACCGATTTGTTGACAATCGATGATACGTCGCCGCAAGGCGACAATGGCGACGGTGTTGTGCAGTTCGCCGAAATGCAGATCAATGAAGACCTGGTGATGCTGGTATCTCCCGAGATCGCGGGGCTTCCGGCGACGGTGGGGGCGCTGATTGCAGCGGGCGGCCTGGCGGCATCGCTCTCGACGGCGAGTGGCCTGCTCCTTGTGATGTCTTCGTCGGCAGTGCACGATATTTATTACCGGAGTATCAATCCGCGGGCATTACCGCGTGAGCGGCTGTTCCTCGTGCGCGTGATGGTGGTAGTAGTGGCGACGCTGGTAGCAATGACGGCTGTCCCGCGCATGGCGATTATTGCCCAGATGGTGGCGTGGGCGTTTTCACTGGCTGCCGCGGCGTTCTTTCCGGTTCTGGTGCTGGGGATCTTCTGGAAACGTACGAGCAGCGCCGGGGCTATTGCCGGAATGATGAGTGGTATGGCGGTAACGGCGAGCTACATGGTGCTGAATTATGTGTATCCCGATGTGAGTATTCTGGGCATCAGTCATAATGCGGCGGGGATTTTTGGTGTCCCGGTCAATTTTCTCGTGATGTGGGGCGTCAGTTGCCTCAGTCCGCCGCCCTCCTCACGCATACAGGTAATGGTTGATGATCTGCGGCATCCCTAGTGCTGAAACCAGTCAGAGATTGGAGATTGGGGATGAGCCACGCAGCGCCCCAATC
>JBEPYG010000438.1:0-3145 GCA_041641515.1 Roseiflexus sp. | reverse complement strand
AGCAGATCATCATCCCAGTCGAGAAACCCGGTCCGAACGATGTGCTGCTCTACATTCTGGCATCGGAGGTCAACTTCAACGACATCTGGGCGATTACCGGCGTTCCGGTCAGCCAGTTCGACGAGCACGACCGCGACTGGCACGTGACCGGCTCCGGCGGTATCGGTCTGATCGCCTCGGTCGGCGAGGAGGTCAAACGGGAGGGACGGCTGAAAGTCGGCGATCTGGTAGCGATCTACTCCGGGCAGAACGATCTTCTTTCGCCGATGGTTGGTCTCGACCCAATGGCTGCCGATTTTGTCATCCAGGGGTACAACACCCCCGATGCATCACATCAGCAATTCATGGTGGCGCAGGCGCCTCAGTGTTTCCCGGTGCTGCCCGACCTGACCCTCGAAGCTGCCGGGTCGTACATGCTGAACCTGGGGACCGTCTATCGTGCGCTGTTTACCACGCTCAAGATCCAGCCTGGCCGACGCATCTTCGTCGAGGGCGCCGCAACCGGTACGGGGCTGGACGCAGCACGTTCAGCAGCGCGCAACGGGTTGTACGTCACCGGTATGGTCAGTTCGCAGGAGCGCGCTGCCGTGGTGCGCGCCGCCGGTGCGGTTGGGACGATCAATCGTCGCGATCCGCGCTATGCCGGCATCTTCACGCGCGTGCCGGAAGATCCGGCAAAGTGGGCGGAGTGGGAAGCTGCCGGTCGTCCACTGCTCGAAGACTATCGGGCGCAGAACGGCGGGCACCTGGCGGATTACGCCGTCTCGCACGCCGGCGAAACGGCATTTCCGCGCAGCTTCCAGCTCCTCGGCGAGCCGCATGATGGTCATATTCCAACACTGACGTTCTACGGCGCATCGAGCGGCTACCACTTCACCTTCCTTGGCAAGCCAGGCACTGCTGATCCGGTGGAGATGCTGCGTCGGGCAGGGTTGCGCGCCGGTGAAGCTGTGATGATCTTCTACGGCGTCGATGACCGGTCGTATCTGGGTGACGAGGGGTATGAGTCGGGTGTTGTGCCAGGCGCGCTAGAACGCCGTGCAACCCTCGTTGATCAGGTCGGACTGGAGGCGATCGAGTCGGCGCGCACAATGGGAGCGCGGATCGTGGTCGTCACCTACACCGACGCACAACGCGAATTTGTGCTAAGCCTAGGTTTCGGTGCGTCGCTCAAGGGTGTCGTGAGCCTGGAAGAGTTGCAGCGCCGCTACGGTGACGAATTCGAATGGCCTGAAACCATGCCGCCGCTGCCTGACGCAAAGAGCGATATTCACGGGTTCAAGGCGGCGGTGCGACGCTTCAACGACCTGACGTTCAAGCCGCTGGGCACAGCGGTTGGACAATTCCTGCGCAGCAACGATAACCCGCGCGGGTATCCCGATCTGATCATCGAACGCTCCGGTCACGATACGCTGGCAGTGAGCGTCATGCTGATCAAACCGTTCACCGGTCGCGTCGTCTACTTCGAGAATATGGATGGACGGCGCTACTCCTTCTTTGCGCCACAGGTCTGGATGCGCCAGCGCCGCATCTATATGCCGACGGCGAACATCTGGGGTACGCACCTCTCGAACGCCTACGAGATTGTGCGCCTGAACGATGAGATCAGCGCCGGGTTGCTGAGCATCACTGAACCGACGCTCGTGGAGTGGAGCGATCTCCCGAAGGCGCACCAGGCGATGTGGGAAAACCGCCACCAGGGTGCGACCTATGTCGTCAACCATGCCCTGCCGCGTCCCGGTCTCAAGGATAAGGACGAACTGTACGAGGCGTGGTCGGAGATGCTTCAGGATGTTGAACGTTGAACGTGGGAACGTTGAACGTGGGAACGTTGAATGTTGCACGTTCCCACGTTACGCGCTGTTATAATGAGCAGGGAAGAAACGATGCATGGCTCTCCTGGACGTGCGGGCGTCTTGTCCGCATCCCTGCCGGGTGCGCGGGCGGCTCGCCCGCATTTCCAGGTCTGTTTTCATCACGGCGTTGTGTACCATACACACGACCGTCTCACGAGTAAAAGCACAAGCATGATCTGCCGCGCTTTGTTTGTACGCGGGTGTGTGCGCAGAAATGTGCATATACAAAGGTAGAAAGCCTGTTCTGGACAGAAAGCCCGGGTACCATGTTCAACAAAGTACTCATTGCCAATCGTGGCGAAATTGCAGTCCGTATCGTCCGCGCCTGTCACGAACTTGGCATACGGGCAGTCGTGGCGTACAGCGACGCTGATAAATATTCGCTTGCGGTGCGCCTGGCAGATGAGGCGGTCTGCATCGGTCCGGCCGCATCGGCACGCTCGTACCTCAACCCTTCGGCGCTGATCAGTGCTGCATTGATGACCGGCTGCGAAGCTATTCATCCCGGTTATGGCTTCCTTTCAGAAAATCCCTATTTCGCCGAAATCTGTGCCGAATACAAACTGAAGTTCATCGGTCCCGACGCCAAAGCTATCCGGATGATGGGAGACAAGGCGTTAGGCAGGAAAACCATGCGCGATGCCGGGGTTCCCACCGTTCCAGGGTCGCGCGGTGAACTGCGCACCCTTGAGGAAGCAGTGGAAGTGGCGCGTCAGATCGGCTACCCGATCCTGCTCAAACCATCCGGCGGCGGTGGCGGGCGTGGCATGCGCGTCGCTCAGAATGAGCAGGAATTGATCAAAGCGTATCCCACGTCCAAAGCCGAGGCAGAAGCAGCATTCGGGAACGGCGCCCTGCTTATGGAAAAGTACCTCCCACAGGTGCGGCATGTGGAGATTCAGGTGCTGGCAGACCAGTATGGGCACGCGATCCACCTGGGTGAGCGCGATTGCTCGTCGCAACGTCGCCACCAGAAGATCGTCGAGGAAGCTCCTTCACCGGCAGTAACCCCTGAGCTGCGCGAACGGATGGGGGAAGCTGCGCTCAAGGGTGTGCACGCTATCAACTATGTCAATGCAGGTACGATGGAGTTCCTGCTCGACCCCGACGGAAACTTCTACTTCATCGAGATGAACACCCGTCTGCAGGTCGAGCACCCGGTGACCGAAATGGTCACCGGCATCGATCTGGTAAAATGGCAGTTGCGTATTGCCGCTGGTGAACATCTGACGATCCGCCAGTCGGATGTGGTGATGCGCGGGCATGCCATCGAGGCGCGGATCAACGCC
>JBEPYG010000437.1:0-3161 GCA_041641515.1 Roseiflexus sp. | reverse complement strand
GATGGTGATCCTCGTCGATAGTCAGGATGCCTGCCCGATCTACAGCGATAATGTCGCCTACTCCGGCGCTGAGGAGGTTACGAATGATCGCAGTGCCTGCTGCGCCGACGCCATTGACAACCACACTCATCTGGTCGAGACGCTTGCCAACCAGTGTTGCCGCATTACGCAGACCTGCCAGCACCACGACTGCTGTGCCATGCTGATCGTCGTGCATGACCGGGATGTCGAGGCGCTCAACCAGGCGTTCCTCGATGTCGAAGCATTTGGGGGCGGCGATGTCTTCCAGGTTGATAGCGCCGAACACTGGTGAAATCTGTTCGACTGTGGACACGATGACGTCGGGGTCCTGACTTTTCAGGCAGATCGGGAAGGCGTCGATGTCTGCAAGTTCTTTGAAGAGTACTGCTTTTCCTTCCATGACGGGGATAGCTGCGGCAGCGCCGATGTTGCCCAGCCCAAGGACGGCGCTGCCATCGCTGACGATTGCCAAGCTGTTCTTCTTGATCGTCAGCGAGAAGGCGTTCTCTTCGTCGCGCGAGATGGCCCGACAGACGCGCGCAACGCCGGGGGTGTAGATCAGCGAGAGATCATCGCGGCTCTTGAGCGGCGTGCGGCTATGAATGGAAATCTTGCCACCCTGGTGCAGCGAAAACACCCGGTCGCTTACGTTGGTGACGACGACGCCGGGAATAGCATTGATACGGCGAACAATGCGATCGCCATGAAGTTCGTCCTGCACACGCACTGTGATGTCGCGCACGATGTGTTTGCGGTCGACGCGCACGATGTCGACCGCGCCAATATTACCGCCGTTCTCGCCAATGGCAGTGGCGATGGCGCCCAGCATGCCAGGGCGATTGTCGATCTGGCAGCGGATGGTCAGGGTGTAAGCTATCCCTTGATTTGTTGCGGTCATCAGGCGCTCCTGTCCTTATGGGGGTGTCACAGTTGCCTGATTATACGATATGCCGCGAGGGTTGGATGAGGTCAATGCTGAAGCAGCTGCGCTACGTATTCGGCAGTGTGATAAACGGGGTTGGATCGACATTGACGCCATGCCGCCAGACTTCGTAGTGCAGATGCGGTCCGGTGGCATAACCGGTGCTGCCGGTTGTACCGATCTGAGCGCCGCGTTGCACCTCCTGCCCATCGCTGACCAGGATGGCATCCAGATGACCATACGCGGTTGTCCAACCCGTCGCCTGATTTTCGATGCGCACGAAGTTGCCGCCGGGCCAGCTGCCCGGATAGACGCGCGCAACGCCATCGTGCGTGGCAATCACCGGTACGCCGCGTGTGGACTCAGGTTCGGCGAAACCATCGCCATCGGCATCGATAGCAAAATCGAGTGCGCCCCATACGGCTGCGGGTGCGTGGGTGCCTTCGCCATACCCTTGAGTCATCACGATCTGGCCGACCGGCGCAACCAGTGGATAGCCACGCGGCGCGGTGCGGTCGGCGTGTTTTGATTCCAGTGTGGTTGCGGGCGCGCTCGAGGTCGTCGAGAAAGGGAACTCGACCGGTTGTGTTACTCCTTCCGCCCCGGTTTCGATCAACGAAGCGCTCAGAGTTGCCGGACGCGCCGGTATGGACGCGCCGGTGTTCAGGAGCGCCGTTTTGAACGCCTCACTCATCGCGCTACCGGCAGGCGCCGCCTCAGGTTGGCGATCTGCTGGCGAAACGACGACAGACTGTGACGCAGGCGGTGATCCGGCCGGTGCGCTGAGTGGCGACAGGATCGGCAATTCGGCGCGCGACAGGAGAGACGTTGCCAGCGTGGTCGCTGTCAGTGCAAGGGCAATGGGGATCGCCAGGCGCTGGAGGTCGATCAGGGTTGGCGGTGGCGCAACGGATGGCGGCGCATGGGGAAGCATGTGCGGCGCGACCGCCAGAATGCTGGCAAGGTGTGCGCGTGTTGAACCGTCGAGGGAGAGAACGCCGAGTTCGATGGCGCCGAGGTTGCGCGCCGGAATACCGCTCAAGATTGCCAGTTCGGTCAGAGTCAGACCGCGATTGCGGCGCAGAGTTCGCAAGGTAGTTGTCATACGGTGCAGCGTCGTCGTTCAGCAGATGTACGAATGCCTTCGCAGAGCATAGCGCAGGAAAGCGTTCATGTGCATGACAACATGCTTACGAATGTTACACCAATTGGAATTGAACCAGCTACATGCGCACCCTCACCAGAGCGCACTGCAATGCCATCCCAGCAATCTCCAATCCAACATCTACAATCTAAAATGGTATTATGGCATCACCCATCCGCCGTCGACTGCCAGTACCTGACCGGTGATATACGACGCAGATGGCGAAAGAAGAAAAACGACAGCCGCTGCGACTTCCTCCGGCGTCCCAAAGCGCCCCATTGCAATCGCATCGAGCGCCCACTGGCGTCGTGCTGCCGATAATGCAGCGAGCATATCGGTCTCGACATATCCTGGCGCAACCACGTTCACCGTAATCCCGTCGCGCGCCGTCTCGCGCGCCAGTGCGCGCGCCAGACCAACCAGCCCGGCTTTGGCGGCGGCATAGTTCGCCTGCCCGACATTTCCTGCCAGCCCTGCCAGCGAGCCGATTATGACGATCCGTCCATACCCCTGCGCGCGCATTGGCGCCAGCGCTGCTCGTGTGCAGAGAAACGCACCCGTCAGATGGACATCAATGACCGCGCGCCATTGATCGGGGCGCATACGCACAAAAGGAGCGTCATCGGTCAATCCGGCATTGTTGACAAGCGCATCGAGCCGCCCCCAACGCGCGAGGCAGGCGTCTACCATCGCACAGACAGCGCGCTCATCGGCAACGTTAGCGGCAAACATGATCGCCTCACCTCCTATCGCCTCGACCGCGTCGACGACTTCTCGGGCAGCGACGGCATTGCGCTGATAGTTGATGAGGACGCGCCCACCGCGCGCAGCGATCGCCAGTGCAATCGCCCGTCCAATGCCCCGCGATGCGCCGGTGACAAGCGCTACCCGATCTTGCAATTCGTTCTCGATCATGCTTATTTCCTTGCAACGCACAGAACGGTCTGTTACAATGCACAGTGTTCTCGAACATTCGGTTGCCATCAATAGTTGCACCACCCTATGAGCACTATTTTAATCGTCGAGGACGAAGCTGAAATTGCCGGGTATCTCCGGCGTGGGTTAACGTTTGAG
>JBEPYG010000436.1:0-3210 GCA_041641515.1 Roseiflexus sp. | reverse complement strand
CTTTCCCACGTTCGCATGTTCCCACACAGCGCAGTTGCGATCGTCGTACATTTGCTCTACAATGAGAAAGCAGCAACAATGCGAGCCAAAAGGCGTCAATCTTCGTCCAATAACCCGTACTCCGGCGCCAGAGCGTTGTGATGCACAGAAGCACACACTAATCGTTCGTGAGGTCAGCTCCATGCCGCTTCAGATCGACATCCCCCACGATGAGATCGCCGCCTTTTGCCGGCGCTGGCGAGTCAAAGAACTGTCGATCTTTGGCTCGGCGCTGCGCGACGACTTCCGCCCTGACAGCGATGTGGACGTGCTGGTGGTGTTCGAGACTGGCGTCCGCATCGGATTGATCAGTTTTACACGGATGGAACGTGAGCTTAGTCAGATTCTCAAAAGAACAGTTGATCTCAACACTCCGAACAGCATAAGCAGACGTTTTCGAGACAATGTTCTCCACGAGGCAACAATCGTATATGCGCACATATGATGATCGTGTAAGCCTTTCCCAAATGCTCGAATATGCCCGTCAGGCTCGCAAAATGGTAACCGGATTTAGTCGGTCTGACCTCGATACGAATGACATGTTGCGCTATGCCACCATCTATCTCATCGAAGTAATAGGCGAGTCGGCACGACGTGTGTCAGCATCAACACGCACACAATACCCGCAGATACCCTGGAGCGACATCATTGGTATGCGTCATCGTCTGGCTCACGGGTACGACGAGATCGATCTCGATTTGCTCTGGGACACCGTCATGATTGATCTTCCGCCGCTCATTGCGATGCTTGAGTCCATTCCTGATATACAGTAGTTTTCAGCGAGGTCAGCTCCATGCCGCTTCAGATCGACATCCCCCACGATGAGATCGCCGCCTTTTGCCGGCGCTGGCGAGTCAAAGAACTGTCGATCTTTGGCTCGGCGCTGCGCGACGACTTCCGCCCCGACAGCGATGAGGTGATGTGCAAGCATCTGATCCCGCCGCTTCCACCCGGCGAAGATGATTGAAACGCACATAGCGGTCAGAATCATGCCTATACCTTCCGCAACCGAGACATTGCTGACCACAGCTGACCTTCCGGCAGCTGTTCTGAGTGCAATCGGCGCGTGCGCCGAGGCATGCCGCGCGACCCTGATCCGACTCGAAGGCGACCGCGACCGGCTGCGTGAGGCACTGGCGCGTCGCATCCACCCTGCTCCCGACGGTCCAGTGCGCCGTCTATGCGCCGTCGATGGCGCCCATGCGACCGTGCCCGCCGCCGGCGCCACCTTTGCCGCGATTGCGGCAGTTGCAGTCGAAGACGCGGAACTGACCGATCAGGATGTACTGGTGCAGTTGATGCCGCCGGTCGAGGAACTGGAAACGATCGTCAGCGGCATTCGCACAGTGATGGAATTGCGCCTGCTGGCGAAGCGCATTCGCGCAACCAGCAGCGGACTCTTCGTGCTCGATGGGTCATTCTACGCAGTATTGCTGGAGATCAACCGGTTACTGGTGCGCCACGCACAGGATGCGCGTCGTGGACGGATGGCAGCGTGGTGGAAACCGTTCGGTGAAATCCTCGAAGCGTTCTTCGCCGATGAAGACTGGCGACTGGTTCTTTCGTCGCGGCGGGTGATCGCCCATCCCAAACTGGCAACCGCTGCTGACGACGTGGCGCACCTTGCGCCGCACCTGTCGGGCACGGTCACAGACCGGACGTTGTGGAGCACAGTGTTGGAACCAGGAGAATATTCGTTGCCCGCGCCGCTCATCCGTCGCGACCGTCCTCATCTGCTGACGGGGTCCCGTCTGCCGCGTCTGCAGGATTTTGCGGAACGACGGGCCGCCATTGAGCAGGCGTATGGTCAACTGTACGTGATCTACTACCGTCCTGACGAAGCGGCGCCGGCGTACCGCATCGAACTCCCATCGGCGCTGATTGCGCGCGAGCCGCTCGGCGCGGTGCTGGCAACCTTTCGCTCGGCGCTCCGCATTGGCGCACTTCAGGAACCACTCCCCCAGTTTCTTGCGGATGCGATCTGCCGCCAAACCGGGCGTGCGCTCGAAGCGACCGCCGAAGGTGCGCGCACTGCCTTGCAGAACGAATTCGGGTTGAACCTGGTGCAACGGTATCTGGGACCGTACCGCACAAGGTGAGTGATATCCGGGAACTTATCGACGTTTTCGGTCCAGGATTAATAACCTTTGGCTCATACGGCGGCAATGTTCCTCGTGCCCGTCTGAGGAAACCGGATGCCCCGAGTGCACGCATACGCTCATCAAGCGAAGGTGCCACAGGAGAGAGATGCCCGATTACTTTACCGCGCACGGAATGCAGTCAGTTCAAGGAAAAGCGGCGATAAAAAAACGCCCTGATCCCTTCCCGCGCGATGGAAAAGGATCAGGGTGAGAGCACAAGCACACGACTACGTCGCTGCGGTTGTCGCCGCCGGCGCCGGCGCCTGGCGTTTGGGGAGTTCGATGAGCGGGATTTCGTTCAGGCGCGTAACACCCTGCAACTGCAACTTCTCGGCGAAATGGCACGCCACCCAATGTTCATTGCCAATATCGCGCAACGGTGGACGTTCGACCTTGCAGATCTCCTCGGCATACCGGCAACGCGGATGGAAGTAGCACCCCGACGGCGGATTCGCCGGACTGGGGACATCGCCAGGGAGTTTGATCGGGCGCGTGCGTTTGCGCGGGTCAGGTTTTGGAATAGCGGCAAGCAGCGCTTCGGTGTAAGGATGTTTGGGGTGGTAGTACAACTCCTCAGTGTTTGCCATCTCGACGATATACCCGACATACATCACCGCCACACGATCCGAGATATGCTCGACCACACTCAGGTCGTGCGCCACAAAGAGGTACGTGAGGTCATACTTTTCCTGCAAGTCCTCGAGCAAATTGAGCACCTGCGCCTGGATCGACACATCGAGCGCCGACACCGGCTCATCGCACACGATCAGTTTCGGATTGAGCGCCAGCGCGCGCGCGATGCCGATACGCTGTCGCTGCCCGCCCGAGAATGCGTGCGGATAGCGCGTCATGTTTTCAGGGCGAATGCCGACTTCTTGCAACAACTCAGCAACCCGGTCCTTGAGCGCCTGACCAGAGGCGACCTGCTGGATTGCGAGTGGCTCGCCAACAATCTGCCCAACCGTCAGACGCGGGTTCAGTGATGAGAAGGGATCTTGAAAGATGATTTGCATGTTTGGGCGCACCCGTT
>JBEPYG010000435.1:0-3228 GCA_041641515.1 Roseiflexus sp. | reverse complement strand
GGGAGTACATTCAGGACTGGCGACAATTCACTCGCCGCATCGCTTATTGGGTGAGCGAAGATGCATACATTACCTACGAAAACGATTACATCGAGTCGCTCTGGTGGATCTTCCGCCAGTTGTGGGATCGTGGGTTGCTCTTCCGCGACTACAAGGTCTCGATGCACTGTCCGCGCTGCGGCACATCCCTTTCCGACCACGAAGTGTCGCTCGGCTTCAAGGACGATGTGGACGACCCGAGCGTGTGGGTGAAGTTTCGCGTGCGCGAGACGACTCACGAGGCGCTGCGTGGCGCGTCGTTCCTGGCATGGACGACGACCCCCTGGACGCTGCCCGCGAATGTGGCACTGGCAGTCAAGCCTGATGCCACCTACGTTATGGTTGCGGTTGACGGCGAGCATCTGGTGCTGGCGGAGGCGCTGGCGCACAATGTGCTGGGTGATGGCGCCGTGATCGAACACGCCTTCCGCGGCGTCGATCTGGTTGGCACACGCTACGAAAACCTGTTCGACGGCGTGCCTGCGCCTGGCGATACGGTGGACTGGTCGCGCGCCTATACCGTTGTTGCTGACGATTTCGTGTCGCTGGAAGATGGAACCGGCATCGTGCATATTGCACCCGCCTACGGCGATCTCGAGATTGGCAGGAAGTACAGTCTGCCGACGCTCTTCTCGGTTGACCTGGCGGGGAATGTATTGCCGGAGTTTGCATCGCTCGGCTTTGCCGGCAAGTTCTTCAAACAGGCGGACTCCGACATTACGCGCAACCTGAAATCGCGAGGCTTGCTGTTGAAGAGCGGGCGCGTCAAACACTCCTATCCTTTCTGCTGGCGCTGCGATACGCCGCTGCTCTACTACGCCAAGCGTTCCTGGTACATCCGTACGACAGCAATGAAGGATCGCCTGGTGGCGAACAATCTGCAAATCCACTGGGTGCCGGAGCATATCCGTGACGGGCGGTTTGGAAACTGGCTGGAAAACAATATCGATTGGGCAGTCAGCCGTGAGCGCTATTGGGGCACACCGATCCCGATCTGGATGGCGGAAGATGGTTACGCAGAGTGCATCGGCTCGCTGGCGGAACTGGAGCAGAAAGTCGGGCGCAGCCTGAAAGACCTGGAGTTACACCGGCCCTACGTCGATGACATCACCTGGGTCGATCCGCAGCACGGCCTCATGCGGCGCATCCCCGACGTCGCCGACTGCTGGTTCGACTCGGGCGCCATGCCGGTTGCACAGTGGCACTACCCGATGGAGAATAGCGAAATCTACGAACTGGCGAAGCAGGCGGACTACATCTGCGAAGCGGTCGATCAGACGCGTGGCTGGTTCTACACGCTACACGCAATCTCGACGCTGCTGTTCGATCGTCCGGCGTTCAAGAATGTCATCTGTCTGGGGCACATCCTCGATGCCGATGGACAGAAAATGAGCAAGTCACGCGGGAATGTCGTCGATCCCTGGTCGGTGATGAACGAGCATGGCGCAGATGCGCTGCGCTGGTACCTGTTCACTGCCGCACCTCCCGGCAGCCCGCGCCGTTTTTCGGCAGGGCTGGTCGCCGAAAGTCTGCGCAAATTCCTGCTAACGCTGTGGAACACCTATGCCTTCTTCGTAACCTACGCCAACCTCGATGGCTGGAGTCCCTCGAAGAACGGTGTCGCGGAACATCTCGACCCGGCGACCCTCGTGCCAATCGATCGGTGGGCGCTGGCGCGATTGAACCGTCTGGTACGCACGGCGACCGACGCATTCGAGGCATATGATGTCACGACCGCAGCGCGCGCCATCGAGGATTTTGTCGATGAACTGTCGAACTGGTATGTGCGACGCAACCGGCGACGTTTCTGGAAGAGCGAGCACGACAGCGACAAGCAGGCGGCATACGCGACGCTCTACACCTGTCTGCTGACGGTGGCGAAACTGGCGGCGCCGTTCGTGCCGTTCGTCGCCGATGCAATTTACCGCAACCTTGCCGGTCTGGAGGGAAGGGAGGGGCAGTCCGATGCTCCGGAGAGCGTTCACCTTGCCGCGTGGCCGCAGGTCAATACGGCGTTACTCGAAGAGCGCCTGGTGGCAGACACCGAAGTACTGTTGAAAGCTGTCTCAGTTGGGCGCGCGGCGCGGCGTGCGGCGGGCATCAAAGTGCGCCAGCCGCTGCGGGAGTTGTGGGTGCGGGCGCCCACCCCTGCTGCGCTCGAAGGTCTGCGGCGCTTCGAAGCCGAACTGCGCGATGAACTCAATGTTAAGGCAGTGCGTTATCTCGATAGCGCCACCACGCTGGTCGAGTACCGCTTCAAACCCAACCTGCGCCTGATTGGTCGCAAATACGGCAAACTGGTGCCTGCCATCACGGCGGCGCTGCGCGATCTGACGGGCGATGCGGCGCGCACAGCAGCGCAGGCGGTCGAGGCAGGGGAGACCATCACGCTGACTGTCGAAGGGCAGGTTGTTGAACTCCTGCCGGAAGAAGTCCTGGTCGAGAGCAGTTCGCCGGAAGGGTACGCGGTGGCGGAAGATGGCGGCGTGCTCGTGGCGCTCGACACCACCCTGACGCCAGAGTTGACGATGGAAGGACTGGCGCGCGAACTGGTGCGCAACATCCAGGATGCGCGCAAAGACGCCGGGTTTGCCATCAGCGACCGAATCATCGTCTTCCTTGGCGGCGCCGACGGCAATGCCGACGTGGAGGCGATGCTGCGCGCCTGGGGCGACTATGTGCGCGAAGAGACGCTGGCGGATGACCTGCGACTCTGTGAACCGCCGGATCACGTCCACACAACCACGCTTGAACTCGATGAGGAGCGCACCCTCACGATTGGCGTCAGCCGTCACTGAGAGCATCGCATCTTAACGACGTCGGGCTCGGAGAGTAGAGTTCTCTGAGCCCCTCTCTGTTATGTTGCACATTTGCGTTTAGCAACCAGACGTGAGACGCCGCAGTGCTTCTTCCAGAAGCCGCAGATGCGCTCTGGCTCTAGCACGGGCGCAGATTCCTACCAGGCGCACGTTTCCGGATGCCAGATGGTCGGATCATTGAGGCTGGACGAGGCACGAGACGCCAGCCGTCGCGAAACGGGTCATCGGAGAGCGAGGCGTCGTCGGATGTTGATCTGGATGTGATCGTGGTCATGCGTTTAGGTTTGCAAGTACATTGTGCATCGCGGGTTGACCTATGCATTAGTTCATAGTACTATTGTTCTAGCATTATGTGGAAATGGAATGCTTC
>JBEPYG010000434.1:0-3232 GCA_041641515.1 Roseiflexus sp. | reverse complement strand
AATCTGCGGCGATCTGGCGTGCGCAGGGGTTGCCCGCCAGCCTGGTCCTGACAACCTCGGTCAATGCAGTCGTCGCCAAGAAGGGCTCGCTGGCATACGATACCAGCAAAGCTGCAGCTAACCACCTCGTCCGCGAACTGGCGATCGAACTTGCCCCGCTGGTGCGGGTCAACGGCGTCGCTCCGGCGACTGTCGTGCAGGGGAGCGGCATGTTCCCCCGCGAACGGGTGATCGCGTCGCTCACCAAGTATGGCATTCCCTTCACGCCGGACGAATCAGTCGAGGAGTTGACGGCAAAACTGGCGCAGTTCTACGCTAATCGTTCACTGCTCAAACGGCCGGTCACGCCATCTGATCAGGCTGAGGCATTCTTTTTGCTCCTGACCCGGCGCCTTGGACAGACGACGGGACAGATTATCACAGTTGACGGCGGATTGCACGAAGCTTTTCTGCGTTGACGAGGAACGGGTATGAGCGAACAGGCGCATTTTCTGGCAGTCGATATTGGCGCTTCCAGCGGCCGGGTGATGCTCGGGCGCTGGGATGGAAGCCACATAGCGCTGGAAGAGATTCATCGATTCTCGAATGGCATAGTGGAGCGGAACGGTCATCTGTTCTGGGATGTCAATCGGCTCTGGCGCGAGACTCAGAAGGGAATGCAGCGCTACGCAGCGCAGGAGAACCAGGCGCTGCTCGTCAGCGTCGGCATCGACACATGGGCCGTCGATTACGCACTGCTCGATACGCATGGCGAACTGATCGGCGATCCCTACGCCTACCGCGACCCGCGCAACGAGGGGATGGCAGAACTGGTCGATGCGATCATTCCGCCGGAAGAACTGTATGAATGCACCGGCTTACAACGCCTCCCATTCAATACGTTGTACCAGTTGTACGCCGAGCGGAGCGGTCCTCGACTGGCAACGGCAACGACGTTGCTGCTCATGCCCGACCTCTTTCACTACTGGTTTACCGGCGTTCGGGTTGCAGAGTATACGAATGCGACCACGACTATGATGCTCGATGCTCGCCAGCGTGTATGGGCCATCGACCTGCTCGATCGCCTGGGATTACCGGCGCGCATCCTTCCTCCGCTGGTGATGCCGGGAACGCGCCTTGGCCCGCTGGTGTCAGAAGTCCAGCACACGATTGGACTGCACCGTCCAGTTGAGGTTATTGCCGTCGGAACCCATGACACCGCCAGCGCCGTGGCGGCCATTCCCGGTCTCGATGCGCAGAGTGCCTACATCAGCAGCGGAACGTGGAGTCTGGTCGGCGTCGAACGCACTGAGCCGCTCACCAGTGCAGAGGCGCGTCGGCTGAATGTCACGAATGAAGGCGGTGTCTACGGAACCATTCGCCTGCTGAAGAATGTCAGCGGGCTGTGGCTGTTGCAGGAATGCCAGCGGCGCTGGAACGAGGAGGGGCATCAACTCACGTGGGACGCGATCATTGCCCAGGCAGAAACTGCACCCCCACTTCGCTCCCTAATTGACCCAGATGCACCCGAGTTTTTGGCGGTCGGCGACATGCCCGGGCGCATTCGCGACTATTGCCGTCGCACCGGTCAACCCATCCCTGAGATGGTAGGTGAGATTGCCCGCTGCTGTCTGGAGAGCCTGGCGCTGCGGTACCGGCAGGTCATCGACGCGCTGGAACGGCTCACCGGTCAATCGATCACGACCGTGCGGATCGTTGGTGGCGGCAGCCAGAATACCCTGCTCTGCCAGCTTACCGCCGACGCCTGCCACCGTCCTGTCGTCGCCGGTCCGACCGAGGGCACGGCGCTGGGGAACATCCTGGTTCAGGCGATTGCAATGGGTTATCTTCCCGATCTTGCTACGGCGCGTCAGGTTGTGGCAGCGTCCGAAGCGCAGCGGGTATACACGCCGCGCGCCATGGTAAACTGGGAAGGGGTGTTCCTGCCAGGATTCCCGGACACCTGAAACGCACAGCGCCAGTATATGCGTTCGAGCTAGCTATCACGACAACGGGATTTCTCATGGACGACAAAGGTACGTGTTCAGACAGATCGTAACCATCATGGTGTTTGTGCGTCGGCGGGGCGGCGTCTCGCGGCGCCTGCGAAAGCTATCCCGCCGCCGATTCGTAATCTCGCAGGCTTCCCCTGGAAACCCCCGATCGTGAACAGTGACCCGTGAAGGTGCAACGGGCTTGGAAAAAGCGAGATCTCTAAGCGTGGCCTTTGTGGACTTCGTGCCGTTGTGGTGCGATCATCAAGCGATGTCTCGTTGTCGTACTATTCGCTCTATGATGCACTGGAGAGCACGTTCATATGCCCGATGATCTGCTACGCCTCACCGACGTCGGATTGTACTGCCCTGCTGGCGACTTCTACATCGATCCGTGGCAGCCGGTGGCGCGTGCAGTGATTACCCATGCACACAGTGACCACGCGCGCCCCGGAAGCGCAGCATACCTGGCAGCGCGCGATGGTGAGCGCGTATTGCGCACGCGTCTCGGACCCGAGGCGCATATCGAAACCCTCGCGTATGGCGAAGTCGTTTCGATCAATGGCGTCGATGTCTCGTTCCATCCCGCCGGTCATATTCTGGGATCGGCGCAGGTGCGCGTGGCATATCGCGGCGAGGTGTGGGTGGTGAGCGGCGATTACAAAACCGAACCGGACGCAACATGTGTGCCGTTCGAGCCGGTCCGTTGCCATACATTCATAACCGAGTCGACGTTTGGGTTGCCGATCTATCGCTGGCCGCCTCAAGAAAGCGTACTGGCGCAGATCAATGCGTGGTGGCAGCGCAACCAGGAAACAGGCAGAGCCAGCATCCTGTACTCCTATGCGCTCGGCAAGGCGCAACGGCTGCTCGCCGGTCTCGATGCCGCTATCGGACCCATCTTCATCCACGGTGCGCTCGTTCGCCTGACAGACGATTATCGTATGAGCGGCGTGACGCTTCCGCCTGTCCGATACGTCGGCGATGCGCCACGCGGCTTCGACTGGTCACAGGCGCTGATTCTGGCGCCCCCTTCAGCCCATGGCACTCCCTGGATGCGTCGGTTTGGCGTTATCTCCACCGGTTTTGCATCCGGGTGGATGCGCATTCGTGGAACACGCCGTCGTCGCGCCATTGACCGCGGATTTGTCCTTTCCGACCACGCAGACTGGCCCGGACTGCTGGCAGCGATTGATGCGACCGGCGCCGAACGAGTGTGGGTCACGCACGGATATGCTGCCGTGCTGGTGCGCTGGCTC
>JBEPYG010000433.1:0-3235 GCA_041641515.1 Roseiflexus sp. | reverse complement strand
ATCCTGTCCAGGCGCCAGCGTCACGCCAATCTGATCGTCCCGACGTTGCTCCAGTTCCAGCGTGAACGAACCGACCTTCAGACGCTGCCCGATCTCCCAGGCATGCGATTCGTGCGGCGTCAGCGGCGTCCCATCGAGCAGCGTCCCGCCGCGCGATCCCAGATCCTTTACGCGCACACGCCGTCCGCTCCATTCGATATTCACGTGATTGCGCGACACAGCCGGATCATCGAGCACAATCTGATGCCCCGCGCGCCGACCAATGGTCAACCCCTCGCCGGTCAGCGGAACCCGCTGCACCATCTGTCCCGCTGCATCGAGCACCCGAACGAACAGACCTTCAGGCGCAGGCGGCGGCGGGGGCGGCGGCGCCTGCATCACCTGGCGAAGCGCCTGTGCCAGTTCTGCGCCGGTGGCGAAGCGCTCCTCCGGTTTTTTCGCCAGGCAGCGGAGAATGATTGCTTCCACCGCAACCGGCAGATCAGGCGCGACCGTGCGCGGCGATGGCGGTTGAGCGTAAACATGTTTCTCGACCGCTTCGCTGATCCGGCTGACGGTAAACGGCAGGTAGCCGGTAACAACTTCATACAGCACAATACCAAGCGAATAAATGTCACTGCGCCCATCGACCGGCAGCCCCTGACATTGTTCCGGCGACATGTACGCCGGTGTGCCAACCGTCATTCCACTGGCGGTAATGCCGCCGCCGCCTTCGACCATGCGCGCCAGACCGAAATCGGTCAATTTGACTACATAGAGTGATCGCCCATTGGGACCGGCGTGCCGCTCGATCAGCATATTGTCCGGTTTGATATCGCGATGGACGATACCCCTGGCATGAGCGAAATCGAGCGCTTCTGCCGCCTGACGGATCAGATCGAGACCGAAGACCAGCGGCCACGTCGTCCCCTCACGCGCACGACGGTCGAGCAGTGTGCGCAGCGACCCATCGGGCAGGTATTCCATTGCAATATAGTATCGCCCCTGCTGCTCATCGAAATCGAAAATGCGCACAATGTGCGGATGCTCGAGCACTGCAATCGCCTGCGCCTCCCGGCGAAAGCGCGCCTGAAATCCAGGATCGCTCGCCATATGCGGGTGCATGACCTTGATCGCCTGCAGGCGATCAAGATGCACGTGGCGCGCGCGAAACACCTGACCCATGCCACCGGCGCCCAGCAGCGCTTCGATGCGACAATTTCCAATCATCTGTCCAAGGAGATCGTTCATCGTTCGACAAGATAGAGTATGCGCGGATAATCTCGGCTAATGTTTTCAATAACCTGCCCAAGCTGATCCTTCATTATCGCGTATAGGTAAAGACCCACCAACTGCTCCGAGGACCTTCACGGCCAAGAGCGTCAACAGCCGATACTCGCCAGCGCCCTGGCTGAGCGCCAACCCAGTTATGGGTATACTCAATCGATGAGACGTTGGTAACAAACCAGGTGCGACCAATATCGGTACACCAGGTATTCGCTTGACAGCAGTGGAAACAGTCGATTTCGAGGCGATACGATACCGCACCCGACACTGGCATCCAGTGAAATTGCGTTGTACGCGGAAAAAAGTCGAACACTGCACCATTCGGCGGAAATATCTGAGGCGGCGACACTGTGATAGGTTCCGGTGTCGGGGTCGGCGTGCTCGTTGGGGTCGGCGTGCTCGTTGGGGTCGGCGTGCTCGTTGGGGTCGAAGTTGGCGTCTCGGTCGGCGATGGTGTCAGTGTTGCTGTCGGCGGCAGCGTGGGTGTGCTGGTCGGTTCCGGTGTGCTGGTCGGTTCCGGTGTGCTAGTCGGTTCCGGTGTGCTGGTCGGTTCCGGTGTAGATGTTGGCAACGGCGTCGCCGTTGGCGCAGCTGTTGCACTCGGCGTCGCCGTGGATGTGGCAGTGGCGGTTACAGTCGCTGTGCCGCTGGCGCCCCCGGCGCCCCCGGTTCCTCCCGCACCGCCGCCACTGTCCGAACTGCCTGAACCCCCAGCGCCTCCGCTTCCCCCACCGCTGCCGGTATTGTTGTCGCCCCCAGTTCCGCCAGACGCCGCGACAGCCGTCGCCGTCGCCTGGTCATCGGTGACGACGGCGCCGGTCGTTGCCGTCAGCATTGCTGCGTCAGTCGTTGCCGTCACCTCGACCGGCGCAGCTGGTTGTTCCGCCGTCGGTTCTGGCGTCGCCGTTGCTTCCGCCGTCGGTATGATCCCCGACTGTCCTGCGATGCCTGCATCGACGCTCCCACTGCTGCGCAGAACGGCATACCCGGGCAGCCCGCCTGCCAATGATGCAGGCAGCGCGCCAAAGACGTGCGATACGCCCAACGTCGCCATCAGCACGGCCGCAACCAGACTCCAGACCGGCAGCAACGCACCCTGAACCCACATCCCGTGTGCGCGCAGGGTTGCCCCATGATCGGCAGCTGCGGTGATGGTCACACTGTGCGATGCCTCGTTGCCAAAAGGTTTGAGCGGTCCTTCAACCGTGACCATCGCACTGCCGCTCTCACCTGCTTCGAGCACCAGTTCCTCAGGCGCGAGCGTCGCCTGGATGCCCGCCTCGTCCGCCTCGCCTTGCAACCGGTAGCGCACCGGTGCATTTCCCTGATTGCGCACCGTCGCCTTCAGCACCCCGCGCAGCCTCCCGCGCGCGCGCCCCGGCGCCAGCACCAGTTCTTCACGAACATACGGGCGTACTGTCCAGCGCGCCAGCACCGACCCGCCCTCTGTCGGGCGCGCGCGCGAGCGTGCCGTCACTTCAACCGGATACTCGCCAGATCGCGCATCTGGCGCTGCGGGAGGGCAGACCATCAGCATCACCGTCGTCTGTCCGCGCGGTGGCATCTGTGCAGGGGGCGGCAGCGTTACCCATTCCTGCGGAACGCCGGTGACGCCAATCGTCAGATGATCGACCTGATCGCTCAGGTTTGCCAGCGTGACCGCCACCGTCGCCGTTTGGCCCGGCGTGACTGCCAGCGTCTCCGGTTCGAGCGTCATCCCCACCGTGCCGGTGGTGACAAATGCCTGGGAGTACTGCAATGGTGCAGCACCGCTCGTCAACGGCGGCACAGTCATCACCCCGCCCCCTGGCGTGGCCGCCGTTTGCGGGGTGGTCAGCACGCTGTCCGACGGCATTGCGGTTCTGGCGCTCTCTGCACCCTCTGGCGGGTCGAGGCGCAGCCAGTACGACCCGACCCGCAGCATAGTGCGCCAGGGCCAGGCAACTGATTGCTGCGGCGGCAGCGCCCG
>JBEPYG010000432.1:0-3247 GCA_041641515.1 Roseiflexus sp. | reverse complement strand
TCGTGGTTTGGGTCACAATTGGTAGTATAGCACAGAATAGCGGGCAGGTCTACGGGCGGAATTGCGTAAATGCGCACACTCTATGCATGCCGGCAGGCTGTGGGGGTGTGGGTGACTGTGGTAGACAAGGTGGATGTCGGGTTGCTATGCGATCGGGATACTCTGCTCATCAATCGCGTCCAGCGATGTGTTGCCGATCGTCCTTCTGGAATATCTCCCAGATGTCGCGCGCCGGCGGATCGTTGCTGGTTCGACAGTCATTTTCGCGGTCCATATGCCGGCGGCGCCGGTTGTCGATGATGTACTGCCGGATAGCGTTCGGGTGCGTTCGTGACAGATAATCTGTTCATAATCGTTGCGTTGCCAGACTGGTTTGCCGGGAGAATGGTTCAATCAGCGTTGAGAGGCGATGTGCCCGGGGGCGCAGTGCACTGTAACTCCCCGGGCATGTCCTGCACGCAGTATGTACCGGCGATTGTCTCGACAGGTCACGCAGCTATGGCGAACTATCTCTGAACTACCTCAAATGTATACGTTCCCGATGTCAGCCGATATGTGGCGATCTCCTCGTCACGGTGCACCAACGTCACCCCTTCCGACTCTTCTGCCGGACGACCGCTTTCCCGTACAAGTGTTCCTTCAAGTGCCGGAACATATGCGGTTGCGGTTGTGTTCGGCGGCACGACAATCTCCCAGATGAAGCGATGATCGTCGATGCGCCAGGCGCTCACGGCGCGCCCATACATCGTTTCGAGCGCCGCGCGCGCCGCCGTCAGCCCGCCCCCCGGTTGCGGACGCAGAATCAGGTGGCGGTAGCCGGGCTGTTCCGGGTCTGCGTCGATACCGGCAATTGTGCTGTAGATCCATTCGCCGATGGCGCCGTAGGCGTAGTGGTTGAACGAGTTCATGCCGGGGTCCTGAAATCCTTTGTCGTGGGTCCAGCCATCCCAGCGTTCCCAGATCGTGGTCGCACCCTGTGTCACCGGGTAGAGCCACGAGGGCCACGTTCGCTGCAACAAGAGCGCATACGCAAGATCGAGGCATCCGGCGTTGGTCAGGACATACGGCAGGTAGGGTGTACCGACGAAACCGGTTGCCAGATGCGTCCCACGCGCTCGAATATCGCGCGCCAGTGCATCGGCTGCAGCCGAGCGCAACTCTGGCGGCAACAGGTCGAAGTGCAATGCCAGCACATAAGCGGTCTGCGTTTCACCGGCAACACGACCTGCTGCAGTGACATAGCGCGTGATAAACGCCTGGCGCACCCGTTCGAACAGGCGGCGGTAGCGAGCCGCATCACGTTGATGCCCGAGGATTGCGGCGATGCGGCTGAGCAGACGAGCACTGTACGCAAAGAATGCCGTGCCGATCAGGTCTTTGGCGGTGCCGCCGTCGGTTCTGCCGCTTCCATCGAGCGCCAGCCAGTCGCCGAAGCCGCGGAAGCCGGGATAGTCTTCGTAGCAGCGAATAAAATCGCGGCTGCTGCGCTCAAGGTAGGCAATAAATCGTTGCATCGAAGGGTAATGCGTCTCGAGCAGGCGCGTGTCGCCGTAGCACAGGTAGATCGTCCAGGGACAGATGATCCCCGCGTCCGCCCATGCCGGACCGCCATCGGGCAATCCACTGATGCCTGTCAGCGGCGCCACCGGTGGGTAGGCCCCTTCGGGACTCTGTGCGTCCTCCAGGTCCTGGGTCCATTTCGTGAAGAATGGCGCGACGTTCATGTTGAACGCTGCTGTGCGGATGAATACCTGTGCGTCACCGGTCCATCCCAGACGCTCGTCGCGCTGCGGGCAGTCGGTTGGCACATCGAGGAAGTTGCCTTTCTGACTCCACACAATGTTATGCTGCAACTGGTTGATCAGCGGGTCGGAACAACTGAACTCGCCGGTTGGCGGGGTAGCGGAATGGACGACGATGCCGGTCACCGCGTCGATATCGGGGGCGCCAGGGTACCCGGAAAGTTCGACGTACCGAAAGCCGTGGAAGGTGAAGCGCGGCTCCCAGACTTCCTCGCCATCACCGCGCAGTGTGTAGTGATCGGTTGCGCGCGCGCTGCGCAGGTTAGCGGTGTAGATCGTACCGTCTGGGTTGAGCGCTTCGGCATACCGGATCGTCACCGTCGTTCCCGCCGGCCCCTGCACACGCAGCCGGACCCATCCGACCATGTTCTGCCCCATGTCGAAAACCCAGCGCGTCACCTGGTGCGAAGGGAAGGCGGTTGGCGGGTTGATCGGGTGCAGTTCTTCGTGTCGCTGCACCGTCGGACCGCGTGTGGCGACCAGGGCGATATCGGGCGCGGCGAAGAGATCCACCGGTTGCCAGGCGGCATCATCGAAACCGGGCATATTCCAGCCGGGAAATTCCAGTCTGGCATCGTAACTCTCGCCGTGCAGCATGTCGCTTTCCAGAATCGGACCGAAGGCGTAACGCCAGGAGCGGTTGCTAACCATGGTTTGCGTGCTGCCGTCGGTATGCGTGATCATGAGTTGTGCCAGCAGTTTCGGTCGGTCACCGTAATTCTGACGACCCGCCCACGCCACATGCCCGCAGTACCAGCCGTCACCCAGGATGACACCGATCACGTTTTCGCCTTCGTGCAGCACATCGGTCACATCGTAGACCTGGTATTGCACCCGGCGGCGGTAGTCGGTCCATCCTGGCGTGAAGAGGTCCTGTCCGACGCGTTGCCCGTTGATAGTACATTCATAGAGCCCCAGTGCGGTGATATACAGGCGCGCCTGCAAGACCGGCGCATCGAGCGTGAACGAACGACGCAGGAACGGCGCCGGAATGGTCGTCCAGCGACCGCCGACGAGCGGTGCGCCGATCCAGGATGCCGACCAGTCCGAACGGCGCAGCAACCCCATCTCCCACCAGGCGATCGAGCTGATGGCGACATTGCCGTGGGCATCCCATACTTGCACCCGCCAGAAGACGCGCTGACGTGATCGGAGGCGTCCGCCGTCGTAGACCACATGAATCGACTGATCCGACTCAACGCGACCACTATCCCAGAGCAGGTTTTGCTCCGCTGCCACATCATCGGCGGACGGCGCCGCAACGATGCGGTACGCCGTCTGCCGCACGCCGCGCTGATCACCGAACAGGCGCCAGCTCAGGCGTGGACGGCTGACATCAATTCCGAGCGGTTGTTCCAGGTACTCACAACGCAGGTGTCCGACGGTGACTGTTGTCATGCTTTCCTCGCATTGTGCTTCTGTTGCGCGAGCGCGCGCGCGATGCC
>JBEPYG010000431.1:0-3274 GCA_041641515.1 Roseiflexus sp. | reverse complement strand
TTTGGTGGTTTCCCAGTCACCGTTCGATGTATCGTCCCATGGCGCAGCAGAACCGATGCGGTCGAACTGTACGACAATCTTGACCTGATCGGTGGAACCAACCAGTTCCATCTCGTTGAAATCGATAATGGCATCACTCTCAAGATTGTTATCGCCATCAAGGTAGACAAGCACAGTCCAGGCGGCTTTGTCGCCGGCGGGTTGCGCAACCGGCGTCGGCGGACGGGTTGGCGTCGGCGAGACGGCGCCGCCGCTCTGGGGCGTTGCATCGGTCACACTACCGCTCTGAGGCGTCGCATTGCCGCTCTGCGGACCCGACGGTCCGAGTCGTACATTAATCGCGCCGGTCGCGACGAGCGCGCCGAGACAGCCGACAACGAGCACGACGCCCACCAACCCAAGAATGAGCGCCCACATCGGCAGGCACCCTTTGCGCGCAGGTTTCGCCACAGCGGGTTGTGCTGGAGGCGGCTGATACGGCGGTTGTGCCGGAGGCGCCTGAAACCCCTGTGGCGGTTGCGCTGGCGGAACCTGAAACCCCTGTGGCGGTTGCGCTGGAGGCGGCTGGTACGGTGGTTGAGCAGGTGGAACCTGAAATCCCTGCGGGGGCTGTGAAAACGACGGCGGCATCCCCTGCGCCGGTTGAGACGGCGGCTGTGGTTGCGCCGGGGGGAGCCGAAATCCCTGCGCCGGTTGCGGCGGCGGAGTCGCCGGAGCGGTCGGCGGCGCAGACATGGGTGCTGGCGCTGCAACGAGGGTGGCATCGACTGCAGGCTGCGGTTGCTCGAAGCGAAAGGTCTCATCGCCGATCTCGATGAGGTCGCCATTGCGCAGGCGATGTGGCGCGGCCAGACGCTGTCCATTCACCACTGTGCCATTCGCGCTCCCCAGATCGTACAGAACGAAACCATCTCCTTCACGGCGGATTTCGGCGTGGCGGCGTGATGCGCGTGCGCCGGCAACAACGACCGTGTTATCCGGATTGCGCCCGAATGAACAGGGCGCATCGGTCAACGGAATCTGACGTCCCGCCTGTGCGCCGCTAACCGCAGTAAGGTATGCTGTCATGGCTCCTCCAGTGTTGTAATGTGGTGACTCGTGCTACGCGATGATGAATGACGCTTTGGATTGTCTGTCCCATTGTGCGGTGAAGTCATCGTGCAACGCTCTGTCAATTCCGGTGTAATTGCTCGCTCGATTGTCTCATACGCACGATGATCTGTCGAGGTTACATGGTGCGATTGTGTCTCTTTTAGTATAAGAACGTCAACACAGGAGAAGTTGTCACAGTGAGGTCACCGGTATGACCGATCCACGCGGTAGATCGAGACGTTCAATCAATCTGGCGAGACGTTGCGGGTCGCCGGTGGTTGCGTAGGTGACGCTTCCCGGCATATCGGCTGGCACTTCGACCAATCCGCGTTCTTGCACTACCTGGACGACCCGTTGCGCCACGGCGGGTGCAGCGTCGAGCAGATGCACATCGTCGCCGACAAGCGCACGGATCTGTGGAAGCACCAGCGGGTAGTGAGTGCAACCAAGCACAATCGTGTCGGCGCCGGCGTCGAGTAACGGCGCAACATACCGCTGCAGCAGCGCCACAGTTGTTGGCGAGTCGAGCGCTCCTTCCTCGATGCATTCGACCAGACCGGGGCATGCCTGTGGGACGACACGCACCCCATTCGCCCAATGCTCGATCACATCGCGCAGCAGGTTCCCTTCCAAGGTGGTGGGGGTCGCCAGCACCCCGACGACGCCGCTGCGCGTATGTGCAGCTGCAGGTTTCACCGGCGGTACCATGCCAACAAACGGGGTTTCGGGGAAGCGTTGCCGCAGGTCGCCGAGTGCAGCAGCACTGGCCGTGTTGCACGCAACAACGATCAGTTTCGCACCACGCTCGATGAGCCATGCGGCGCACGCCGCAGCAATGGCGCGCAATTCGTCGATTGGGCGCGGACCATACGGGCAATGCGCCTGATCCGCCAGGTAGAGCAGGTCTTCCCCCGGCAGCAGCCGGCGCACTTCGCGCAACACGGTGATCCCGCCGATACCGCTGTCGAACAATCCAATCGGTGGCACAGTTACGCCCTCCGCGTCTCGCGATACTGCACCAGGCGCTCGACGGCGGCGAAGTTCCACGGTTCACCCAACCCCAGGATGATGTGCGCTGCGCCAGCGTCCACAAAGGCGTCGAGGTTGTCCAGATCGCCAACACCGATAGCGACAGTACGTTCAATGCTGGCCGGGTCACGCCCGAATTCACGGCACCAGTTGTCGAGCACCTGGTTCTTGTGGCGGAAGGACTCAGGGGGACCGAAGCCGTTCCACATGTCGGCGTATTGAGCGGTCAACCTAAGCGTAACCTTCTCGCCGCCGCCGCCGATCAGGATGGGCAATGGCTGACGCACTGGCGGCGGGTTCAGGCGCTCGAGCCGCTGCCTGATCTGTGGCAACGCTTTTCCCAATGCACGCAAGCGATCCGGCGCCGTTCCGAATTCGTACCCATATTCGTCATAGTCGCGCTGGAACCATCCTGCGCCGATGCCTAGGATCAGGCGACCGCCACTGATATGATCGACGGTGCGCGCCATATCGGCGAGGAGATGCGGATTACGGTAACTGTTGCACGTCACGAGACAGCCAATCTCAGCGCGGCTTGTGAGCGTTGCCATTGCAGTCAGCAGCGTCCATCCCTCGAAGTGCGCGCCGTCTGCAGGTCCGTAGAGTGGAAAGAAATGGTCCCAGTTCCAGATTGAATCAACGCCAAGCGCCTCGACCTGGCGCACGGCATCGGCGAACGATTGATACGATGTATGTTGCGGATGAACCTGGACACCGACACGAATGGCAGTCATATGGGTCCTTTCCAGACAGGCACAATTCGTTCTCTATCATACACGAATCTCGGCTATTGTATTTTCTGAGACTCCTGCTCCTGAGAGCGGGCATGGGTTGAGTTATAGCTGATACGCGATAGCCGATAGAGTCGTGTGCGCCTGGCTATCGGCTCACGGCGCCCGGCTATGATGACGAATGCAGTCCGCCGGCTGCCGTCGGGCGCAAGCTCTCGGCTGTCAGGGCGAAGTCCGCCGGCGCGAGCTGGCACGGCGCCGAATCAGCAGGAGCGTGGACGAGGCGCTCCCACGAGCTGGGGCACAACTCCGTCAGAGTACGGCAGCGCCGCGCCCCAACCGGGCGAAACTCGCCGGCGCGAGCTGGAAGGGATGATATATTGGACCGTAACACTTACAGTAACCCAGGGTGTTGACTGACA
>JBEPYG010000430.1:1058-3276 GCA_041641515.1 Roseiflexus sp. | reverse complement strand
CCGCGCGGCGCGCGTGACGGTGACCCCGCTCGCCGCCGGCGCACAGTTTCATCCCTGTGATCGCGTTTGCGCCGAACAGGAAGTCGCTGCGCGGTATGGGGTGACAACACCGTTCGTGTACTATGTCGGCGGGCTGGACGCGCGCAAGAACCTGGCGACACTGGTGCAGGCGTTCGCCCGTATGCGGCACGCCGGCGGACCATCCGCCACACTCGTGATCGCCGGACGCGCGCTCGGCGACGATCCGCGCATGTTCCCCGACCTGGACGCAATCATTGCATTCGCCGGAGCAGATGCATTTGTGAAACGTATCGATGTGCCGTACCGGGACGCGCCGCTCCTCTACTCCGCTGCTACACTGTTCGCCTTTCCGTCGCGGTACGAAGGGTTCGGTCTGCCGCCGCTCGAAGCTATGGCGTGCGGTACGCCGGTGATTGTCGCCGATGCTGCCAGCCTTCCCGAAGTGGTCGGTGATGCAGCGCTGCGCGTGCCCCCCGACGACATCCCCGGCTGGACGACGGCGCTCTGGCGCGTGCTGGCGGATGGCACGCTCCGTGCTGAACTGTCGCGCCGGGGACTGGAGCGTGCAACGCGCTTCACCCCCAAACGTCTTGTGCGCGAGACACTAGCAGTCTACGCGCGCGCCCTGAGTGAGCACAAGTGACACAATGCGCATTCTGATGCTTTCCAAAGCGCTGGTCAATGGCGCCTACCAGAAAAAGTGTGAAGAACTGGCAGCACTGCCAGATGTTGAACTGATCGTCGCCGTGCCTCCTGCCTGGCGCGAACCGCGTGTCGGCGTCATTCCACTCGAACGGCGCTTCACCCACGGCTATCGTCTGATCACCCTTCCGATCATCTTCAACGGTCGCCATCATCTGCATTTCTATCCAACGTTCGGTAAACTGGTGCGCCAGATCCGTCCCGACATACTGCACGCCGACGAGGAGTCGTTCAACCTGGCGACGTTTCTGGCGCTGCGCGCCGGTGTGCAGTATGGCGCACGCTGCTGCTTCTACAATTATGCCAACATCGACCGCTTCTATCCGCCGCCATTCAACCTATTCGAGCGCTACGCCTTTCGCCGCGCCTCACACGCCTTTGCCTGCACGACCGAAGCGGCAGCAATCATGCGTCGGCACGGATACACAGGACCGCTCACGATCCTGCCGCAGTTCGGCGTCGACCCCGACCTGTATGCGCCGTCACACTGCAATCTTTCCGCCCGACGCAACCTGGTCGTCGGCTACATCGGTCGGTTGGTGCCAGAAAAAGGGGTGCTCGATCTGGTGGAAGCTGTAGCGCGTCTGCCAGACACGATCCACCTGCGGTTAATCGGCGATGGGGCATTGCGACCCGCAATCGAGACACGGATCGCCGCACTCAACCTCGGCGCACGGGTCGAACTCCTTCCATCAATCCCATCGACCCGCGTTCCCGACGAACTGCGCCAGCTCGACATGCTGGCGCTGCCATCGCACACAACGCGCACCTGGAAGGAACAGTTTGGACGCATCCTGATCGAAGCGATGAGTTGTGCGGTACCGGTGGTCGGCTCCTCGTCGGCAGCTATTCCCGACGTTATTGGCGACGCCGGGATCATCTACCCTGAAGGAGATATCGTCGCACTCACCGCAGCGCTGCAGCGGCTGGCAGACGATCCGGCGCTGCGCAACGACCTTGGACAGCGCGGAAGAGAACGTGTGCTGGCGCACTACACCCAGGCGGCAATCGCCCGTTCATACCACACTGCATACCGTTCGATGCTGAAATGAGATCCACAAGATGCTCCGCATACGTTATACTGATGACGCTGAGAACATCAGCATCGAGGAACAGGCGACCAGATTGGCGCATATGTGAAACTTATTCCGACAGAGCAATGAAACAGATTGTTCGCGACAACAGCATCACCACGCAAGGTCTGCTCAGGCTCCGCAGTTTTGCAGCGCCATTCCTCCGACGTGCGCCGCGTCACAGCGACACACTGACCACGCCGCGCCAGAAACTCTACTGGACGCTCGGCAACCTGCTCATGCTGATCGGCGCCATCCTGCTCGCGTATGTCGGCGGAATCTATGCCCAAGCTGATTACAACCGCTACGCCGCACGCGGCGACACTGACGTACCGCCGCCTGTGCCTGTCGCCGCGCCACGCGCCCCTGATGCAGAACCGGCGCCGTTCGTCGCACCGCTTCCGTTTGTTGCGCCACGCCTC
>JBEPYG010000430.1:0-1048 GCA_041641515.1 Roseiflexus sp. | reverse complement strand
CAGACAGCTCCAGGTCACCCGCCCCGTCGCAGATTTCGCGCATCATCATCCCAAGCATCGACGTTGACTCAAAAGTCGTCGAAGTCGGCTGGGAGGTGCAGGAACAGAACGGACAACAGGTCGCCGTCTGGCAGGTCGCCGAATATGCCGTCGGGCACCACCGCGGCTCCGCCAACCCCGGCGAAGGGAGCAACATTGTGCTCGCCGGTCATGTCGGCGGGTACGGCAAGGTATTCAGAAACCTGATCAACGTCAAAGAAGGCGACATGATCACCCTGTTCGCCGGCGGTCAACAGTACCTCTACGTCGTGCGCGAACACATCCTGGTTCACGAAGAAGGCGTCTCGCCGGAGCAACAGGCGATGAATGCCCTCTACATCGCCCCAACCAGTCAGGAAACGGTCACCCTCGTCACCTGCTGGCCCGACCGCGGACCGGACCGATTCAAGTACCGCATCATCGTGCGTGCGACGCCATACGGCACAGAAACCGGCGCGCCATCCACAACCGCTGACGGACCGACCATACGCTGATGACGGTACAGAGTCGGCTGTTCCGTAAGACATTCGGAACGGATCGGGTGAACCAAATAGACCACTTGTGCGAAACGAACCTCCGTGCTATAATGCCTGCATAGTTCGTGGCGCCGCTTTGACAGCGCAGGCGCGATCAGGTAGAGTCGTAAGGAGAAGCACGAGTGAACACAACAAATGGAGGAGCGCAGGTCATGGCCCTCTCCCCGGAGAAAGAAAAGGCTCTGGCAGCTGCTATGAGCCAGATCGACCGCAAGTACGGCAAGGGCTCGATCATGCGGATGGGGGAAGCCAGCTCCAAACTGGCGATCGAAGTGATCCCCACCGGGTCGATTGCGCTCGACATCGCGCTTGGCGTCGGCGGCGTGCCACGCGGCCGGGTTGTCGAAATCTACGGTCCAGAGTCGAGCGGGAAAACCACCTTGGCGCAACACATCATCGCTGAGGCGCAGAAGATGGGTGGCGTCGCAGCATTCATCGATGCTGAGCACGCCTTCGATCCAGTCTATGCAGCT
>JBEPYG010000429.1:0-3296 GCA_041641515.1 Roseiflexus sp. | reverse complement strand
TATGAAGATCATCCGCTCTCGAGAACTGGCAGACCTTGGTGAATTGAACATGGGCGACCCGCAGACCCTGGTCGATTTTGTGGTGTGGGGTATGCAGACCTACCCGGCTGAGCGGTATGCGCTGATCCTGTGGGATCACGGCGCTTCCTGGGCTGGGATTGCATTCGATGATACCGATGGCGAGGACGGCATCAACATGCCGGAGCTCGACGCTGCGCTCCGTACTATTCAGCAGCAAACCGGTCGGCGGATCGATCTGATCGGCTTCGATGCCTGCCTGATGGCGCAGATCGACGTGGCGCTCGTCACGGCGCCCTACGCTGATGTGTTCGTTGCTTCTGCCGAACTCGAGCCCAACACCGGCTGGCCCTGGGACCTTCTGCTGCGTCGTCTGGTTGATAACCCTCAGCAAGATGCAGCAACGTTCGGTGCGGCGATCGTCGATGCCTACCGCGAGTTCTACGAAACGAGATCAGATCCGACGGTTACACTCTCAGCATTCGACCTGTCGCGCGCCGGTGATCTGCGCCAGAAGCTGAACGCCTTCTCCGACGCGATGATAACAGGCATGGGCGACTCATACACTGCAATTGCCGAAGCACGCTCATTCGTCGATGTGTACAGCCAGCCTGCGCCTGACGAGTTCAGCGCTGCCGATCTGGGGCACTTCGCTCGACTGGTTGTTGACCGTGGGGCGCGTCCTGCCGTGGCAGATCCGGCGCGCGTCCTGTTCGAGGCGATCGATCAGGCGCGTATTTCCGAGTGGAATGGCGGATTTCACGCCAACTCCACCGGACTGTCGATTTTCTTCCCGCAATACGCCCAGCTCTATCCGCCGATCTACGGGCAGGGATCGCCATTGCCGCAGCAGACCTCGTGGGGCGATTTTCTGAACGCTTTTCATACTGCCAACACTGGCTTGCAGAGCGCCGCCGAGATCAGTTCGCTCACCGTCTCGAATACAACCGTAAGCATCGATAACCCGATTACAGTCGAGGGGGTCGTCTCCGGCAATGATATCGCCTATGTCTTCTTCTTTGCCGGTATTCCCAACAATGACCGCAGCGGTGTGTTGCTGACGAGCATCGATTTTCTCTACCCGCCCGGAAGCGTACCGGGCAGCAGCATTCCTCCCTGGACCAGTGGCAGCACCCGGCTCAAAGTCAATTACAGTGGCACCCAGTGGGGGTTGACCAATGGGCAGAATACAATTCCGGTTCTGTTTGGTCCGGCGAAGTATGGCACAGCGCTATACGGTGTCGAGGGGATTTACACGGTCAGTCGTTCGAATCAGAAGATCGCGGCTGCGCTGGTTTTCTCGGTCGAGAGTGGCACACCGGAGCTCATCACAATCTACGGCTTCCCGAGGAATCAGAAACAGGAGTCGCAACCGTTCGAGATCGTACCAGTTCCAGGCGACACCTTCACTGCGGTGATTCGCACCTACACCGTGAAAGGCGGCAGCCTGGAACCCGGGTTTGTCGAAGGCGATACCTTGACGATCGGCAACCAGCCGCTTGCCGTACAACGCATCGCACTGCAAAGCGGCGCCTATGTCAGCGGTTTCCTGGTGCGCGACATCGCCGGACGGTTCAGCTACCAGTATGCCGATATCAATGTGCGCAACACCGGCACCGGTGCAAACGTGCCGGCGCCGGTTCAGACATCACCCGGCACACAGGCAGGGTTCCAGGCGTATCGTAACCCGCAACTTGGCTTCTCGATCGAATATCCGACCAGCTGGACGACTCTCGATACCGGCAATGACCAGATCTACTTCTACGATCCAGCTGAGAATGGCAATGTCTTCGTCAGCGTTGACGTGTACCAGACGGGCCTGAGTCCCTCGGAAGCGAACCAGCGGTTGCTGCAGTTCTTCCTCGAGTCGCTCCAGACGCAGCAGAACTTCCAGCAACGACCCGGCGATCCGGTGCAGGTTGGCGGTGAGGTCGGACCGTCGGCGAGTTACCAGTACACCGACCAGAACGGCGTTACCTACACCGGTCTTGTTGTTGCCGTGACCAGTCCGCGCACCGGGCTGAGTTACCTGGTGTCGCTGCAGGCGCCGTCAGCCGACTTCAGTCGCCGCGCCAATACGCTTGGCGCCATTGCCGACTCGATGAAGATCGACTGATTGACTAGCTGCTAGACGGTCCCACCCTTGGTTGGGGCACGGCGCGCCGTGCCCCGACGGGGTTGGGGCGTGGCGGCGCCCTGCCCGTATGGGGTCCATAGTTTGCCAGAATATAATCCGCTCCAGGATTCGGGTCGTTGGTCAGGTATTCAAGGGCGTGTGGCAACGCCGGTCACCCGCACCTGCAATCGCCATCTACTCAACGCCGGCGCGCCGCCGCATCTCGCGTGGGTCAATGATCTCCAGTGATGCGGCAACGCGCACCAGATCATCGCGCGCAATGCCTATGCCGAACACAAACAACGCTCCCGGCGCGCCATCGTCAATGACGATCAGGGTCTGATCACCCTGCGTAACAACGCGAGCGGTATACGAACCAAGGTTCACGCGCTCGATCGGTCCGCTCAGGCTGAATGGCTCCACCGCGCCGCCACCAATAACGATCTTGCCCGCATCACCGTTGAAGGTCACCAGGTAAAATCCGATATCGCCGTCACCCACCTCGTCTTCACGGGCAATGCGCGTCTCACCGGTCGATGATCGCATTCCTTCCGGCAGAAATGAGGGCCACCGGTAGACGAAGCGGGTCGGATCGCCGCGCTCGAGCGAAGCTGAACCGGCAGGTGTGGGACGGGTCGCGACCTGCGCCGTGGGCGACGCTGGCACAGGCTGCACCCCAGGCGCCGATGGGATCGACGGAGTTGCCGGTCGTGCTTCCGGCAACGCAGGCGCCGCCGGTCCTGATAGCTGCGACGGCGCACTGCACCCGACAATCAGCAAGAGCGAGACGATGATGATTGCTGGAACGTGAGGGATAACACGAACACAGGTCCTGGTCATCAGAACTGGAGACCTTCCTCACGCAGCCGCGCGAACACCGCCGGATCGTAGCGCAGGATCGGCTGGCGTGCAGCACGCACTTCGTCGAGCCGGCGCACTGGTGTCGTGGTTGGCGCGCGCTTCAGAATCTCCGGGTCACGCGCTGCTTCCCTGGCGATTGCCAGCAGCGCATCGCAAAAGGCGTCCAGCGTGCGCTTCGACTCGGTCTCGGTCGGCTCGATCATCAACGCTTCGGGGACGATCAGCGGAAAGTAGACTGTTGGCGGATGGAACCCGTAATCGATCAGTCGCTTGGCAATGTCGAGTGTGCGCACCTCTGGGG
>JBEPYG010000428.1:0-3312 GCA_041641515.1 Roseiflexus sp. | reverse complement strand
GCCGGGTGTCGAGTAGATCGTGCGTCACATTCCGCAGGTTACCTGCACCCAAGCTACCGGTTGATCGATGCAGCATATGTTTTCGTATTCGCTGCCGAACTTCCTGCCCAGGTATCGCTCTTCGGGGATAATGATTTCCCCAATCTTCCAGCAGCTTGTATGCGCAGAATCGGATTTCATATGCGCCCTACGAAACATTGCTCCACCGCTGCGCGTTGCAACGGCCCGCCATGACCGACGTAAAAGGTTGTCACGCCTGCCTGCAGCAGGGCGCGGATGCTTGCATACACCGCGTCCCGGTCTTCGGCAAAGTAGTGTTCATTCGGGCGCGTTCCCAGAAGATTGCCGCCCATATACCCGCCCATCCTCACATCGCCTACAATCGCCGCGCCATCCGGCAACAGGATGGATATCGAGCCGGCGGTATGTCCCGGCGTATGCAGGATGCGCCCATCGATACCGTACGCGCTCAGGTCGAAGGACTCATCGACCAGCAGATCGGGTGTAACGGACGGAAAAGGCATATTCACCAGCGGCAGGATCAGGCGCGCCTCCAGGCGCAGCGGCGAAAGCGGGTTCATCTTACCAGCGCGCAGCATGCCCTCGTCGCCACGGTGAACAGCCGTCGGGACGCCGAGCGTCTTCACCAGCGCTGCGGTACTACCGGCGTGGTCCACATGCCCGTGCGTGTGCACGATCAAGGTGATATCCTCTCTCCTGACTCGGGCCCGTTCGGCGGCGCGCAGGATGTCGCCCTCCTCGCCAGGCATACCGGTATCCACAATCACCGTTTTGCGCCCACTAAGCAGGTAGGCATTCGAAAAACGAAGTTTAAGATGTGTGATGTTCATCGATTGTTCCTGTAGAGCCATGTTTGCAGGCTGGTTGTCGGTATACCAGGCATCCCGGTAGCGCCGATAACGAGAATCCTTATCATTATCTCCTCTCTTCACTATTGTCTCTGAACCCTCCAGATTGATAGGGTATGCGTTGGAGCAGGTCCTGTACGCCCCAACGTCTAGCTTGCTGTCGCCAGCTGACTCCGCCAAGGAGACGGTACAGCCAGGCCGGAATGAAGGGCTTGCTGATGAGCGTCTGCGCTGCTGGAGGGATGGGTTGCCCCTGCGCAAGCGCTTCGGCGGCGAGGGTGAGCGCGTTCCTGAGCGGGATGGTGCGACCGCCAGATTCGTGCAGTGGTGTGCCGTTCACCAGCCCTTGACCTCCGCCAAGCGCCAGGCTCCCCCGCCAATCAAAACCCGTCGCGCACGCAAATTCGGCGCACAGAGCAAGGGCATTGGCGGTGTGATATGCTTCGGGGAAACCGCAGTTGGCGAGAGCGGCAAACCCGGCGCCGGGGACGGAACGCGTGGCGCGATGGGCAGCGACGCGTTCCAGCAGCAGAATGACAGGCGCGGGCAGGCTATCCACATAGAGTGGAAAGGCAAGGAGCGTCAGATCGGCAGCATCGATGTTGTCCAGCAGGACCTGCATCTTGTGCGGGTTGCTGAGTGATGTATAGATGTGGATAGTTTTGGTCTTGATGCCGCGCGCACTGAGTTGCTGCATCAGGTAGTCGCCAAGGGCATACGAAGTACTTTTGCGGGTGCGTGGGCTGCCGACCAGCAGCAGTGCGGTGCGCGGCGGCGAACGTTGCGCCAGGTTAGCGTTCAGAGGCGGTAAGACGGGCGCGAGATCAGATGTGCGATGCGCCACGGCGGTCAGGGCAGACTCGATCTGGGAGGCGAGCGCGGTTTCCGAAGGGTTGCCGGTCACGATCTCGCAATGCCAGGTCTGGGCGTAGAAATTCAGGCTGTTGCGCCAGACAAGGTGGCGGAAGATGGTTTCTGCGGCCGGGGTGGGTTCGGGTTGCCAGCCAATAACGAGGCAGTCGGCGTAGCGGGCATAGCGCCTGGCGTGGTGGGTTTCGCCGTTGCGCGTGGTGAAGAACGGGGCGATGTTTTGAATCTGGTGGTCTACAGCTTTTTTGAGCGTGGCGCTGTACCCACCAAAGGTGATGGGAGTGAGGTAAAGAAGCAGATCGGCTGCGACAATTGCAGCAGCAATGTCGCGATTATCGTCAGCGATAATGCACTGGCCGGGGCTGCGCACCCAGCAGAAGAAATCGCCAGCGCAGTTGCCGATATTGCATTCGCGCAGGGTGAAGGTTCGCACACTATGGTCCTGCGTGGCGAGCCGGGCGAGTGTGGCGTTGACGATGCGCTGTCCAGGCAGGTCGTTGGCGGCAGAGCCGTCGAGGACAACGATCCTCATGGTCCTTCTCCTTTCATGGAAGCGGATAGTGTTTGCTCTACCTGTGCTGTGCTACGGGATGATGAATTGCTGTTTGATACTATCCAGTTCATAGTGATAGATCGCGGCGCTATCCAGTCCAAAGGGTGGGATGTGCCTGCCGATTTCGAGTGACACCAGCCCATGCACGCGCGCCCAGATCAGAAGTGTGACTGTCAGGCTGAGCATGTCATAGTTGCCACTGTAGCGTTTCCATTGATCGATCATCGGCTGAAATGCCGGGTGAACGTCGGGCAAGTTGGGCGCGTGGAGACGGCCATCAACGCGCAGTGCGTCGATGACGCTGACAAGCGCGCTCAGAGCGCGCACCGCTACCGGCATGACCTGTTCGACAGGTGAAACGTAGCCGGGGATGGGTGTGCCGAAGATGAGTTGATAGCGCTCCGGATAGGCGATTGCCCACTGGCGATAGGCAATACCGATCGCGCGCAATCGTACCACAAGATCGTGAGCAGGAAGAGCATCGCGGGCGGCCAGTTGCGCGTCGCCGAACGATGTGTACGCTTCGATGATCAGCGCGGTGACCAACGCATCGCGGTCAGGGTAGTAGTGGTAGATCGCCGGTGCGGTGATGCCCAGCGCGCGAGCAATGGCGCGCAGGCTCAGCGCCGGCGATCCGTGTTCCGCAATCTGTTGCCAGGCAGTTTGCCTGATCGCTTCTGGCAGGTTGGGGATCTGCTGTGATTTGGTGGGACGAACCATACATTGTCTCTTCTAGATCGCGAGTGTGTGTCTTGCGCTATAAATAAACACCATGTATTTACAGTGTAAATATACAGCGTTTGTTTATGTTTGTCAAGGGGGTCTCATTGTGCAACTATTCAGACGTGTGCTCATCCACCGATCTGGACATATGGGTATCTCACCCACATTCAGGTGAGTACCGGCAAGATGCTCGCGCATCCAGCGATCCGGTAATCTGCTGCAGGATGCGCCAGATTGACCGATGCGATCGTAGCACCCTTCATCACTCGTTCGCCGTCAATAATCAGTGGATAGGTG
>JBEPYG010000427.1:0-3335 GCA_041641515.1 Roseiflexus sp. | reverse complement strand
CGGCTGGTGCCGTGGGGCTGAAGCCCTCGGCGAGCAGGGCGAAGCTCGCCTGCGCGGGCTCGTGGGGATGCTGTTCTGGACAATCATCAGCCCTCGGCGAGCACCTGGCGCACCCGTGAAACCTGGGGGAGAACCCCGTCGGGGCACGACGGCGCCGTGCCCCAACCGGGCAAAGACTGCGGACGTGAGCGAGAACGGATTACTCAAGACCATCCACGCCTGCCAGGGTATACCGATGTAGCAGTTGATGCAGGTAGGGAAACGTCTCCCAACCTGTCAGCACTCAGCGTCCTGGAGCGAGATGGCAATAACCGTCGTTTCGGTTGCGACACGAGTGCGGTTATGGTTCCTCCCTGACTCAACGGAATACGCTCAGCGCCATGTAGAACGATACGCACCAGTTGGGGGCGTCTACAATCTGGCTGATGCGCAGGTCTCCCGCCAGACTGCACAGGATGTATGCATCTTCACGACTCAATCCCTTCTCGCGTTCCAGCCACGCGATCATGTCACGGACCGCATTCTGGGAGTTGGTCATCAGGTCTGGACCGATCGCCGTGGTCACGAAATATCCCTTCTCATCATAAGCCGGCTGGATCGGTCCTGGCGGTGTGAAAAACTGATAACTCCAGGGACGCAGGCTGCGCCCTTTGATGACATTGAACCGCAGGCTGAATTGCATCGGGCATTCGATGCCGGTGACGCATACTTCGCCATCGCCTTGTGCAGCATGACAGTCGCCTGCTGAAAAGAGTGCACCCGGCACGAAGACCGGTAGGTAGAGTCTGGCGCCGACGTTTAGATGACGTGTGTCGATATTACCGCCTGCTTTGCCGCACGGAAGAACATCGAACGCTCCCGGTTCGTCGAGCGCGACTCCCATGGTGCCACAGAAGGGCTGGATCGGAATGTGAATATCGTCGCGCAGTGGCGCGGTCACACCATTGCTCAGATCGAAGTGGCGGATATACGGTGCGGTGAAATCGTTCGCTAGCAGTCCCAGCCCGGGGATAATACCGGTCCATCCCCAGTCGAGCGTCTGCATACGCAGGATCTCGACCTCGAGAATGTCGCCGGGTTCGGCGCCCTTGACGAAAATCGGTCCCGCCAGCGGGTAGAGCTGGTCAAAGTCGAGGTTCGTCAGCACCGACGCATCGCAACCGGGAGTCACCTGATTATTCGTAACCTCAGCAGTCTCGCAGTGAACGATGTCGCCTGGATCAATCTCGATGGCCGGCGACAAGCTGTTGTCCCATTTGTGATGGACCTGATCGGGGCGGAGTGTGTGTTCAGCCATGGATGTCTCCTTTAGGTTGCAACAAATACGTGCTCAATGAGTGCGCCCGCACGATGTGAACAATGAACGGACGCCAGCATCCAGGGAATGCTCTGGTATGATAGCGCGAAAAGGCGTCTGATATTGATACAGCATCTGTTTGGCGGCATTGGATTGCTGCAGAGATCCACCGGACAGAGCTGTATCTGATCGTTTGCCATTATTGCGACGTGATCTGTCTACCGATATGGCGATGTAATCTGGATGTCAGTCGGCAACACTTTCAGCAATGGCGCGCAGTTGTTGCGCATCGCGCATTGGTGGAACACCAAAGAATCGCTTATACTCACGACTGAAATGAGACACGTCATCATAACCGACGCGGTGCGCAGCGCTGGTTGCGTCGAGCGCTTCGCTCAATATCAGCCGGCGCGCTTCCTGAAGCCGTAGCCGCTTCTGAAATTGCAGCGGACTCATCGCCGTGACCGCCTTGAAGTGATGATGAAAGCTCGACACGCTCATACCAAGATCGTGCGCAATGTCTTCCACACGCAGCGGTCGGTCAAACTCCCGGCGCAGGCGGTCGATTGCCCGGGCAATATGATGGGTGCGACCGTTCTCGACCACAATGTAGCGCAGCCGATCAGACTGTTCGCCGTTCAGAAGCCGGTAGATAATTTCGCGCGTAATCAGCGGCGCCATAAAGCGCGCTTCGACGGGATCGTCAGTAAGACGTACGAGCCGTAACACTGCGTCGAGCAAGTCTGTATTCAGTGGGCTGACATTGATCGCCCTGACACTGGCGCGCTGCGCGAACGCCGTTTGACCGGCCTCGATCATGACGGAGCTGACAAGCAACGGGTCCAGTCTGAGACGAAAGCTCAGATAGGGACGCGCCTCAGATGCTTCGAGTACGTGCGCGACGACTGGCAGATTGGCGGTGACAATCAGGTAGTGTGTGGCATCGTACAGATAGCGCTCACGACCAAGAAAGACTTCTTTGCTTCCCTGGGCAATTACACAAAACACCGGGTCATAGACGCTGTGCAGCGGTTCTCCAGGTGAAGAGGAGCGATGAAACGACAATCCCGGCAATGGCTCAGCTGTTCCATCGGTGCGAACGATGCACAGAATGCGCTCGAGAAGCTCCCCGTGATTGATCTGCCATCGTGTCAGTTCGGATGGCGCCTGCCCGGCACTGCTGACATTCATCTTGATTGCCGCGCTCATATGCTGTCTGCTTTTCTGCAAGGTTTGTACGATTGTACAAGAATGCTGGAGAAATGCCATACCGCGTTGCGTTGGCGCTGGCTACCATGGACAACGAGTATAGCGTGTTGTGCACAGCGCAAACAAGGCATCTATCTGTTGGTTACCCGGGCGTAACAATCGTACCATAAATGATGAAAGTCAGCGATGGCGCAGATCACGGTGGTGCGCGACCGGTACTGACGATAACCTGTTGGTATACAATCCCCGATCTGGCAGAATCTGGGATTGTTGCAGCGAGTATCAGCTAAAGGAGACACACCATCATACCCATGAATAGCGAACAAGAAGTCATCAAGCTCTCTCAAGAAAAGTGGCGCTGGATGGCAGAGTGCAATATAGACGCCCTGGACGCCCTCTTCCATGAGAAATCCGTCTTTGTCCACATAAACGGCATCTGGAACAAGGCGCGTAAAATAGAAATCATCGCCAGCGGGTGGATTCGCTACAAGAAAACAGATGTCCATGAGGCATCGGTTCATCGGCGCAACTGCTGTCCTGCTCAATCGAATTGCACTGCTCGCAGTGGTTGGCGGCAATGAAGTCACCAATCCCTTCATGGCGACAGAGGTGTATGTGCAGCCAGATGACACCCGGAATCTGGTCTCACTTTCGTTCACCCGGCTGTTGAGTCCATAGCGTCGCTTTGCCCGTGGAGGCGCAGACCTGAGACTGTTCGTTGCAACCGCGAGTCGCCGGGCGCTTTTGATTTCAAAAAGGAGGACGAGGATGTCTCCTGTCCCAACCGTTACGCTCAACGAGGCATGGACATGCCCCCTCTGGGATTTGG
>JBEPYG010000426.1:0-3369 GCA_041641515.1 Roseiflexus sp. | reverse complement strand
GAAATGCAGAACCGCCTGACGGCAAATCGCCCGCAGGTCGAGAAAGTTGGCGACCGTGTCGAGCAGGGGATGGAAGAGTTCCTGAATCGGTTGAACATTCCTTCCAAGCGTGACATTGATGAGTTGAGCCAGAAGATCGCGCAACTGGCGGCGCGCGTCGAGGAACTGCGGAAGAGCCAGGAATAGCGGCGGATAGGAACGAGGCGTTCAAAAACCAGAGACAGGGAATTGCCGAGTGGCGTGTCAGTGCGGTGGTTTCCTGTTTCTGGTTTTTGATTTCTTGATTTTTCAGTTCCTGGTGCTAGGCGCTCTGTCTCTAGCACTTGATTTTTTCCTGGTTCTCAGTGTTTGGTTTCTGGCGCTTGTTTTTTGCCTCTGACGCCTGGTTTTTGATTTTTTGGTTCCTGGCGCCATCGCGCACAATATTGATGCCGCCCGCAGAAGCTTTGCCCTGTCTCTAGCGCTTGATTTTTCCCGGGTTCCTGGTTCTCAGTGTTTGGTTTCTGGCGCTTGTTTTTTGCCTCTGGCGCCTGGTTTTTGATTTTTTGGTTCCTGGCGTCCGAATCTCTGGTGTTTGATGTTTCAGTTCCTGGTTCGCGACGCACGCTTGTCGGCTCCCGGTGCTCCGTACCCGGCTCCCGGCTCTTGATTTTTGTGCTTCCTGGTTCTCGCGGTCTCCCCGTGCTATACTGAAGCTATGCACAAAACCGACACATCACGGGTGAGGTGATCGATGAAGGCTGTGGTCATGGCTGGCGGTGAGGGATCGCGATTGCGTCCTTTGACGATCAACCGCCCAAAACCTATGGTGCCCATTGTCGATCGTCATGTCATGGCGCACATCATCGAATTGCTGAAGCGACATGGCATCACCGACATTGTGGTGACCGTTCAATACCTGGCAAATGTCATCCAGGACCATTTTGGGGACGGATCGGCGTATGGCGTCCATATCGAGTATTCCCTCGAAGAACAACCGCTGGGCACGGCTGGCAGCGTCAAGAATGCCGAGCGTTTCCTGCGCGAGCCATTTCTCGTCATCTCCGGCGATGCGCTGACCGACTTCGATTTGACAAAGATCATCGAGTTTCATCAAAGCCACGGCGCCACTGCCACAATTACCCTGACTCGCGTTCCCAATCCGCTCGATTACGGTGTCGTGGTGGTGGATGAACGCGGTTATGTGCGTCAGTTCCTCGAAAAGCCCAGCTGGGGCGAAGTCTTTTCGGATACAGTTAATACCGGCATCTATGTCGTCACACCCGAAATCTTCCGCTATATCGAAAAAGGTGCGTTCACTGACTGGTCGAAAGATGTCTTTCCGCGCATGCTGCGCAGCGGGAACCTGCCAGTCGGATATGTTGCGGAAGGGTACTGGACCGATATTGGCACAATCGAAGAATATATGCGCGCCAGTCGCGACTACATGCAGGGGAAGGTCAACCTGCCACGCGTCGGCGAACGCATCTTCGATGAGGTGTGGGTCGAAGGGGATGTGGAAATTGCGCCCGATGCGCAGTTCCACGGACCGGTCTTCCTGGGACACGGGGTCAAGATTAAGGGCGGCGCCATCATCCATGGTCCATCTGCCATCCGCGACTATACGATCATCGACACGCGCGCGACGGTTGACCGCTCAATCATCTGGCGCAATTCGTATATCGGCGAGCGCGCCGAACTGCGTGGCGCCATCGTGATGCGGCAGTGCAACATCAAAAGCCGCGCCGTCCTCTTTGAAGGCACGGTTGTTGGCGATCAGACGATCATCAACGCAGGCGCGGTGATCGGCGCAAATGTCAAAATCTGGCCCAGCAAGGAGGTTGAGGAAGGGGCGACGATCAGTTCCAGCATTATCTGGGGATCGCAGGGGCGCCGAGTGCTGTTTGGGCGTTCGGGGATCTCAGGATTGGTCAACATCGACCTGACTCCAGAGTTCGGCGCACGCCTCGGCGCCGCCTTCGGAGCAACGTTGCCGCGTGGCGCCGTGGTGACGACCAGTCGCGATACGCACTTTACACCACGCATGATCAAACGAGGGCTGGTTGCCGGTTTGCCATCAGCCGGCGTCCACGTCGCTGAACTCCACGACGTGCCGCTGCCGACCGCTCGCGTGATTACCCGCGCCATCAACGCTGCTGGCGGTATTCATGTGCGCCTGTCGCCGCTCGACAGTCGCGTAGTGGATATTAAGTTCTTCGATGCCGACGGGCTCGATATCGATACCGCCACCGAACGCAAGATCGAGGGGGTCTTCTTTCGCGAAGACTACCGGCGGGTCTATCTCGACGAAATCGGGCGCATCAACGAGGTTGAGCATATCAATCAGATCTACACCGATATGTTCCTCGGAGCGCTGCGGCCCGATGCGCTCGCCAGCATTGCCCGCAATTTTCAACTGGTCATCGATTACGCAAATGCAAACACATCGAACTTTCTCCCTGCCATTCTGCGGCGACTGCACATCGACGTCGTCGAACTGAACGCCAACCTCGATGCGCAACTCCTGTTTCAGACACCACAACAGTTTGAGGCGGGCATGGAACGTCTGGCGCGTATCACGCCGGTCCTTGAAGCGTCGCTGGGAGCGCGGCTCGATCCAGGCGGCGAAAAAATCTTCCTGGTGGACAATACCGGGAAACGACTACCCGGAATGCAGGCGCTGGCGGCAGTGACCGCACTGGCGATGGCGGTCAATGGCGGCGGCACGGTTGCCGTGCCGGTGACCGCGCCACGCGCATTTGAGATGATTGCTGCCCGGTATGGCGGACGGATCGTGCGCACACGCGCTACCCTTGGCGCGCTCATGCGCACGGCGGCAGCTAATCGCGATATGCTGCTGCTGGGGGATGGCGCCGGAAGCGTGATTTTTCCCTCGTTCTACCCGATTGCCGATGGCATGTTCGCCATTGTGAAGATTGTCGAGTTACTGGCGTTGCAGCAGGTGCGTTTGTCCGAGATTGTGCGCGATCTGCCGCACTATTTCATGAGCCAGGCGCGCGTTCCCTGCCGCTGGGAGTTCAAGGGCAAAGTCATGCGCATTTTGAACCAGCAGTATCAGGACCGCAAACTCGATCAGGTTGATGGGGTGAAAATCGATCTTGGCGACGAGTGGGTGCTGATCCTGCCCGATCCGGACGGTCCATTCTTCCACATTATCGCTGAAGGGAGCAGCGACGAACAGGCGCGTGTGTTGGCGGAAAAGTATGCCGGGCTGGTGACCGGGTTGCAGTAACCAGGAGCAAGCTACCGCTCGATTGAGCGATCGATGAATGCAAACCCGGCAGGAAGAAGTTCTTCGACCGAAGTGACGCGCCATGCGCTCCGGAGATTTGCCAGGAGCACCACTGCGCGCGGCGCCAGCTCGAACAT
>JBEPYG010000425.1:0-3385 GCA_041641515.1 Roseiflexus sp. | reverse complement strand
TGGTTGTGATTGTAGATGGTGCTCTATGACTCGCTTGTTTCACTCTCCACCGTTCCTGGTGCTTCTGGTTGCGCTGGCGGTGCTGGTTGCTGCACTGATCTGGATGCTGATGCCGTTCGGCGTGCTAGCGCAAGACGTGACTCCCACGCCGATGCCGACCGTCACGCCGTGGGGAGGGCGTCGCGGCGTCATACCCGGAGGCGCGGCGCCTCTGTTCCCCTACTGGCTTGCCGGCATTCCGATCATTGCCGCTGTGATCGCCCTGATCGTCTGGCGCACCCGGCGCGCGCGTTGACGTTCAGATCACGCGTGGCGCATCGTTCGTCATGCATCACAGGCGCTATCTCCCTGACTGCGGCGCCAGCTGCAGGCGCACCCATTCGATACGGATCTCACCGCCATCGCCCATTCCAACCGGATCGATCCGCAGGCGTGTGATCACGCCATTCCATCCTGGCGCCTCCCGGAGATCGATGGTGTAGGTCAGGGATTCGGCGGTCTCTGCCAGTTCCCAGCGTATCGAATGTTCCTCGGTCAACGCACCGTCGATGCCGGCGTAGAAGAGTTGTGCGTCGCGAGCGCGCGTGCCGTTCGCCATCCGAATCTCAATCGCAATCACCCGGCGAGCATCGAGGTTCAAGAGCGGACTGACCAGTGCCGGGTCGATGCCAGGCTGAAAGCGCCATCCTCCGTTGAGACGTTCATCGGTGACGTTGAATGCCTGCCAGCCCATCGTATCCTGCTCGAATGTCCATCCATTCGCCAGCGCCATCTCGGTTGCGGAGGGCAGCCGCCAGTAGGAAGGGAGCGGTTCGGTGAATGCAAGGTCAGCCAGTGTCGCGCGGTACGGCGCAAAGCATGCATCCACCTGAGCTTGTGTGATGCCGTGGCGGTTCAACACACGCGATGGCGGATGGAGCGCTTCATCGGCGATCATCACCGCAGCTCCAGCGTGCTGTGCGGTCGCGATCCGGCTGCGAATCGCCGCACAGGCGCCATCCCACGATCCGCTGTTCTCGAACAGCGCCTGGTTAAGCGACAGAAAGTTCTCGCGGCGCTCATAGTAGGGCAGGTAGAGTTCCTGCAATCCGTCAGGAACAATCAGCAGATCGGCGGGCGTGCTGCGCGCTGCCAATTCACGTGCGATCAGACGCTGCAGGTCGGTCGCCGGGTCGCCACGCTGAATGATCGAACCGCCATTGACCCACGCCATGATCCCGACAACCGCCAGGGATGCCCAGACCGGCGCGCTCCACGGGCGCGCCCGCGCGAGTGCTGTGGCAAACAGCAAGCTAGCTGGCGGCAGGCTGGCAATCCAGAACTCGATGTTATCCGGCTCCCACCAGGCGAAAAACGCACCATACGTCGCAAGCCAGGCAATCAGCGGCGCCAGCGCAACCCGAGTTTTCTGCACGCTGTCCCGATGGTCGTCTGGCGAGCGGGCATATCCACCCCACACCCACGCCACGATCCCGCCAAGCGCGAGGTAGAACCAACCGCCCCACGGTTGCGCCAGTGTATCGCTCAGACCGGCGCCAAGGCTGGCAAAGGTCTCGACAGTCAGCGGACCGCCCCACCAGCCGGTGCGCGCATATTCCGTCAACCACGCGAACATCTCATCGATGGTGCGAAAATTGCTGACGACCAGCATCGCATACAGGTAGGGCAACGCCACGATCAACGTCAGCGCAGCAGCATACCTAGTCCAGCGTCCGGCGACTGTGCCGATGCCGTCGATATTCCGGGCTGTACGCAGATCCGCCAGTGCGCTCAGCGCAATGGGTGCACAGAGCAACACATTCGTCTGATGAAACAGCACCGCGCCACCCTGGGCAATGCCCAATGCCAGGCATCGGCGCGCAGTCCATGGCGTCGGGCGGGTGAGCAGCGCAAGGCAGACGATCAGGAAGAACGTCGCCAGCGTATAGACCTCGATTTCGATAGCGTAGTACCAGTAGGCATACGTCACGCCTGGCAACAGTGCAGCTGGTAGTGCCACATCGTCGCGTCCCGTTGCCGTGCGCACTGTCAGGTAGAGCAGCGCCACACCGAGCGCGCCGGCGACGGCGTTCACCAGTTGCATCGGCAACGCTGCACCGCCATCGTATCCGAGCGCGCGGCTCAATGCCAGCATCAACGAACCGAGCGGACCATACGCCAGATGGTGCGGGTGGAACAACTCTGTCCAGGGTTTACGTTCGACGCTCGTCACATACGACAGCGCATCGAACGTGTGCACCTGTGTCAGAGTCGGCAGGTAGAGAAGCAGCAGTGCAATGAAGATCGCAGCGGCAATCAGGCGGTTGTTGCGCAGGGGGGCGAATGCCATAATCTAAATACCCGGCGTCACCCGCAGTTCATCTCCCACTTCAGTGCGGCTGGCACGGATGGCGCCGACGGGTAGTTCGACGACATAATGTCCACGCCAGGGCGCCACGCCGGCGAACGGATGCCACGGCGGCAGCGCCTCACGCACACCGATCACCCGGTGCTGTCGATCAACGAACAGCACATCAATGGGGATGCGCATAAAGAACATATGAATGCTCGACTCAGGAACCAGGATCAGACCGTACCCGGCGGGCAATGTGGTACGTCCCATCAAACCGCGTCCGCGTGCAAGCAATGATCGCGCCACTTCGGCGCGGTCTGCAATAACCGTACCGCGGGTTGCATTTTCGATGATTGTGGGAGATAGCTGCTGCCGTGTGCTCATCGAGAAGATAGTCGTACCGTTTCAGTGCACAGGTACGAAAGAACCGAAGAATGCTAGCCTCCCAGTCCACCAAGAGACTTCATAATACGGGGCACCGCCGGACCGAGAATCACAATGAACAGCGCCGGAAAGATGAGGAACACCATCGGGAAGAGCATCTTGATCGGCGCCTTATGCGCTTCCTCCTCAGCGCGCTGGCGGCGTCGAATGCGCATCTGGTCAGACTGAATACGCAGAATACGACCGATTGACACACCGAGTTGTTCTGCTTGAATAACCGCGCCGATAAAGGTTTGCACGTCATCGACGCCGCACCGATCGATCATATCCTTCATCGCATCGCGGCGAGGGCGTCCGAGCCGCGTATCGCTGAGCACGCGCTTGAACTCCCTGGAGAGCGGGTCGTCCCATTTTTCGGTCAGGCGTTGCATCGCCTGGTCGAACGACAGACCGGCTTCGACGCAGATGCACAGCAGGTCGAGTGCATCGGGCAGCGCCTTGACAATCGCCTTCTTCCGCTTCTTGATCTGCTGTCCAAGCCAGATGCCCGGCAGCAGATACCCCATAAATCCGCCGATGGCGGTATACATGAGCGCCTGGGTCACGTCCATGCCCTGCAGGAACGTGACCGCACCAACCACGATAAACAGAATAACCGCCAGCGCCAAG
>JBEPYG010000424.1:0-3413 GCA_041641515.1 Roseiflexus sp. | reverse complement strand
GAACGCGGTACAGAGGAACGCGCCCGAACCACAGGTTGGGTCGAGGATGGTCAGGCGCGCAAGCGCAGCGTCGAGTTCGTCGAGCTGCGCCGGAGACCAGACAGCGCACAGATCACACATCAGGCGCACCAGGTCGAGATTGCAGGTGACCAGGTCTGCCAGATCGATGGGTCTGGCGCGCAGCGTGGAGAGCAATGCTTCCAGATGCTGGCGCCGAACCGCCACATCACGCCAGGTTTCGCCGATTAACGCATAATCGACATCTGCAACGGCATCCCACCCGGAGCGCTGCGCAATGTCTGACACACCCGCAGCGATAGGATCGGGCAGCTGACGATCGGCGCCGTGGCGAAGAGCGGCGGGAATGTAACGGAGCGGGTCGCGCCGGATGAGATCGGCAGCCAAACGGATAGCGTCTGGCGACAGCGCATCGATCAGGCGCGGAATGATCGTGCGCCTTGCAATAAACGATGTCACATCAGCGCCAGTGTAGTAGATGCCGCCACGCTTTCGCTCAACATAACGCTCGAACACATACCCGATCATGGGTGGTGTCAGGCAGTCAGAAGCATTGTCATTCAGGCTCCAGGATGCCGCTCTGAGCAGAATAAGCGCCTGCCGCAGTGCGGCGGCGTTCGGGTAGATGCTGTGGCGGCACACAACAACGCTGGCTGGCAGATGCGCGAGGAGAGCATCGCCAGAACAAAGCTCCTGTTCCAGACGGTGCAGAAAGTCGTGGGAGTCGAGCCAGCTCTGCTCACGGAGAAACGACAGAAACATTAACCGTGCCAGCGTCAGCGCGGCAATCGAGCGTCGTTGATCGTCGGGTAGCGCGCCGAGACCATCGGCGAGCGTGTCGCACGCGGCACACAGGTGGGCAGGAATGTCCGATTTCCGTCGATGGTTCGCAATGCGTGTCATACCACGCACATCATAAACGAAAATATGTGACGCAGTGACGTGCACATAGGCGCTACGGCGGGCGTTGCCCGGTTGGGGCACGGCGTCGCGCCCCGACAGGTTTCTATCTCAGCGAGCACGCAGGCGCGCCAGGACGGTCAACCGTGTGCTAACCTCACATAACAGGGAGAGGCGCAGCATTGCTGCGCCTCTGCTCCTCACGGCGAAGGACTGTCGCTGATACGGATGGAACGCGACTAGTTCAAAGAGAACCGGCGTCAGTCGCAGTTTCAATCGCCGGCCCGCTAGTTAACCCCCTTGATCTTTGCCACGAGCAGATCGCGGTTCATTCGGGCAATGACGTCGAGCGGGATCACTTTCGGGCAGGCGGCGGAACACTCACCGATATTCGTGCATCCGCCAAATCCTTCCCGATCCATCTGCTCAACCATACGTACCACGCGCGTGTAGCGTTCGGGTTGGCCCTGTGGTAGCAACCCAAGATGAGCAATCTTGGCAGCCGTAAAGAGCATCGCCGAAGCGTTTGGACAGGCTGCCACACAGGCGCCGCAACCAATGCATGCCGCTGCGTCCATCGCAGCATCGGCATTTTGCTTAGGCACCAAGATAGCATTGGCATCCTGCGCCACGCCGGTATTCGCCGAGATAAAGCCGCCAGCCTGAATAATGCGGTCGAACGCCGAGCGATCCACGATCAGGTCTTTCATAACCGGAAAGGCGCGTGCCCGCCACGGCTCGATCGTGATCGTATCGCCGTCTTTGAAGTGGCGCATGTGCAGCTGGCAGGCCGTGGTTCCGCGATGCCCGCCATGGGGATACCCATTGATCACAATACCGCATGAGCCGCAGATGCCCTCGCGGCAGTCGTGCTCGAAGGCGATAGGCTCCTCACCCTTCACGATGAGTTCCTGGTTGACCACGTCGAGCATTTCCAGGAACGACATGTCAGGGATAATATTCGTCGCCTGGTAGGTCACAAAGCGACCTTCCGACTGTGCGTTCTTCTGTCGCCAGACATGGAGCGTCAGATTCATAAGCGTGCTCTCTCTTATTCCAGGGCGCTGATGATCGAGGACATGATCCTGGCAATATCGACGACGTGCCCCGCATGTTCCTCGATCACTGGCCAGATGATTACTTATAACTACGGACCGCCGGCTTGACGTACTCGAAAATCAGCGGCTCCTTATGAAGCACCGGTTTCGTTCCCAGACCGGTGAACTCCCAGGCAGCTACATACGAGAAGTTCTCATCGTCACGTTTGGCTTCGCCATCTTCCGTCTGGTGCTCTTCGCGGAAGTGCCCGCCGCACGACTCGTCGCGATGGAGGGCATCAATGCACATCAGTTCGGCAAGCTCCATGAAGTCGGCCACGCGCCCGGCTTTCTCCAGTTCCTGATTGATATCATTCCCTTCGCCGGGCACTTTCACCTCGCGCCAGAAGCGCTCGCGGAGTTCTGGGATGACTTCCAGCGCGTGCTTCAAACCGGCTTCGTTCCGCCCCATGCCGCAGTAGTCCCACATGATCTTGCCAAGTTCGCGGTGGAACATATCGACTGTGCGTGTGCCCTTGGTATTGAGCAGGCGGTTGATGCGCTCGGCGACTTCCGCCTCGGTTTCGCGAAAGGCGAGGTGAGTCGTGTCGATCTTCGGCAGCTTGGTCGATGCCAGGTAATCCGCAATGGTATACGGCAGAATGAAATAGCCGTCTGCCAGACCCTGCATCAACGCCGACGCGCCCAGACGGTTGGCGCCATGGTCCGAGAAATTCGCTTCACCGATGACGAACAGCCCGGGGATGGTGCTCATTAGGTTGTAATCGACCCACAGGCCACCCATCGTGTAGTGAACTGCCGGGTAAATGCGCATTGGCGTCTCGTATGGGTCTTCGCCGGTGATGCGCTCATACATCTCGAAGAGGTTGCCGTAGCGTTGTTCAATCACCTTTTTCCCGAGGCGTTTGATCGCATCGGAGAAGTCGAGGTAGACGCCAAGCCCGCCCGGACCGACGCCGCGTCCTTCGTCACACACCTGCTTGGCAGCGCGCGATGCAATGTCACGCGGTGCCAGGTTGCCGTAACTGGGATAGCGACGCTCCAGGTAGTAGTCACGCTCATCTTCGGGAATCGAACTCGGCGGACGTTTGTCGCCCGGTATCTTCGGCACCCAAACGCGCCCATCATTGCGCAACGACTCCGACATCAGCGTCAGTTTGCTCTGGTGATCGCCGCTGACCGGAATACAGGTCGGGTGAATCTGCGTAAAGCACGGATTGCCGAAGAAGGCGCCGCGCCGATGAGCACGCCAGATTGCAGTGGTATTGCACGCCTTGGCATTGGTCGAGAGATAGAAGACATTCGAGTACCCGCCGGTCGCCAGCACGACGGCGTCGGCCAGGTGCGACTCGATCTTACCGGTGACCATGTCGCGCGTCACGATCCCGCGCGCCTGCCCGTCGATCACCACAAGATCGAGCATCTCGGTGCGCGAGA
>JBEPYG010000423.1:0-3438 GCA_041641515.1 Roseiflexus sp. | reverse complement strand
GACACCGGGACACCCCGCTGCCTTATCGCACACACAACGTTCAACCCTCACCCCTCAACGTATCACCGATCCACCTCACCCATCACGATATCGATGCTCCCAAGGATGACCACCACATCGGCGACTTTATGACCACGGCACATATCGCCGAGGGGCGTCAGGTTGATGAACGACGGCGCGCGCACCTTGTAGCGGTATGGTCGTTCGCTGCCATCACTCACCAGGTAGAAGCCCAACTCCCCCTTCGGCGACTCGATACGCGCATATGCATCACCGGGCGGCGGGCGCAGCGCCTTCTGCTTGCCGATATTTGCCATCGCCGGGTTGATATGCCCGCCTGTCGTATCGGGCAGACGCTCGATCACCTGCTGCAGGATGCGATAACTCTGCCGCATCTCCTCGATACGGATCAGGAAGCGATCGTACACATCCCCAACCGACCCAATCGGAATATCGAAATCGAGTTCGCCGTACACGCTGTACGGCTCAGCGCGGCGCACATCATACGGAATGCCCGACGCACGCAGCACCGGACCGGTGACGCTATACGAAACAGCGACCTCTTTCGGCAGGATGCCGACATTCACCGTGCGCGACAACAGGATCTCATTTTCTTTCAGCAGGCGCTCGAACTCGTCGAAGAACGCTGGCAGCCCCTGCATCAATTCTTTGAGTTGTGGGATGAACTCAGGTGGAAGGTCGCGCCACACCCCGCCGAAGCGGAAGTAGTTGCACATCATGCGTGCACCGCTCGCCATCTCGAACAGGTCGAGGATCTTCTCCCGCTCGCGCATACCGAACATCAGCGGCGTCTGCCAGGCGCCCATATCGTTCAGCAGAAAGCCGACCGCTGACGCATGGTTCAGAATGCGGGTCAATTCAACCATCAGCACGCGAATGTACTCGGCGCGCTGCGGCACGCTGATGCCTGCCAGTTTCTCGACTGCCAGCGCCAGCGCGTGGTTGTTCGCCATCGAATTGAAATAATCGAGACGGTCGGTATACGGCATCGACTGAATGTACGTCGAAACCTCCGCCAGTTGCTCGTGGTTCCGGTGCAGATACCCGAAGACCGGCTTCAAATCGATGATCGTCTCGCCATCGACCGTGACGATCATACGGAAGACGCCGTGGGTCGACGGATGCTGTGGCCCAATATTGATCTGAAGTTCCTGCGTTTGCAGCATCGCTCACATCACTCTTCACTATCGCCGAAGTACTTATCACCCTGTTTGGGAAAATCTTTCCGCATCGGCCATCCTTCGAACTCATCCCACATGTAAATGCGGGTCAGGTTCGGGTGACCGGGGAACATCACACCGAACAGATCGAACGCTTCACGTTCCTGCAGATTTGCCCCGGGCCACTCATCGGTCAGGGATGGCACAACCGGGTTATCGCGCGGCACACGGGTTTTGATGACCAGTTCGGGGCCACCGTCGAGATGATAGAAATGGTACACCATTTCGATAATACCATCAGCAAGATAATCGACCGCAGTAATATTCGAGAGCAACTCATAGCCGAGAACGTCGCGCACATAGCGTGCCGCCTCTGGAAGACGCTCAGGATACACAACAGCGTCGTCCGTCGCCAGCAGATCGACAGGCGCATGCTCCCCGCGCTTATGGCGCGCCGCCTTGCCATCGCCCCCTGATGCCTCGCTCCCATTGCTCGCCTGTGTGCGGGTGCGTATCGGCATCAGGATGCCGGGCAGATCGTGAGCCAGTCGCTCTCTGAGTTCAGCGCTGCTCATCCTGGGCATGGTTCACCTCGACAGCAGGGCGTTTCAGGTCGTTATGCACAATTTCTGGCGCCACCCCTTTTGCTTTGTGGGGCGACTCCAGTTCGACTGTTTCGTCCATGATCGGGAAATGACGCACCAGTTCAGGGTGTTCGATCAGACCAGAGCGTGTTTCACCGTGGGTTGGCGACGTATACGGACTGATGAGCGGCAACCCGCCGACCGGATCGACCAGTTTGCCATCGATCTCCAGCCCATGCTTTCCGAACGTCGGCACCGGATATTCCTTTGCTTCACGCTTGCCGTACCAGCGCACCCGACTCAGGCGTTGCGCATCGATCTGCTTCTGTAACGTCATAAGAGCATGGAGCAGAGCTTCCGGGCGGGGCGGGCAGCCAGGAATATAGACATCGACCGGGATCAGGAGATCGATTCCGCGCAGCACATTGTACCCATCGCGGAACGGGCCGCCGGATGTCGCGCAGGCGCCCATCGAGATGACGTAGCGCGGCTCGGGCATCTGATTGTAGAGGCGCACCACCTGCGGCGCCATCTTCTTCGTCACCGTCCCCGCGACGATCATCAAATCGGCCTGGCGCGGCGATGCACGAAACATCTCGGCGCCGAAGCGCGCCAGATCGAAACGCGCCAAACCGGTCGCCATCATCTCGATAGCGCAGCACGCGAGACCGAACGACAGCGGCCAGACCGATGAACGCCGCCCCCAGTTATAGAACCGCTGCATGGTCGTCAAAAAGACGCCCTGTTTTTCCGCCTCGAGCTGGATATCGCGATCGTCTGACATTCTTGCTTTCCCCCTCTCACCCATAGTGCAGGCGTTGCGGCGCACCATCGCTCTACCGGCAATCCTTCTCGCTTCCTGCGCTTACACCCACTCGAGCGCACCCTTCTTCCATTCGTACACCAGACCGCCGATCAGGATAACCAGAAAGACCACCATGGCAATCAGCGCAAACAGCCCCAGCTGCCCATACGCAACTGCCCAGGGATAGAGGAAGACCACTTCGATATCGAAAATGACAAACGCCAGTGCATACAGATAATACTGGATCTTGAACTGCACCCGAATGTCGCCAATCGCTTCCAGACCACATTCATACGTGTCGAGTTTGATCGGCGTGGGACGTTTGGGGCCAAGAAAATACGCGGCCACCAGCGGGACGAGCGGGAAGATGACCGCACCAATGAAAAATACGCCAATGAACGCATAGTTCGCCAGCATTAGACTGCGCTCCTTTATGGGGAATATCTCTCTCAGGCGCAATGACATTGTTGAGTATATCACAACCCTTCGTGAAATCGCAAACAAACTGGTAAAAAGATTACAACCAGAGGTTACAGGTAGGAACGTGCGAACGTCCCGATCCTTGAGATCTTGCGCCGGTGATCGCGTGCTGCCATGATCCCTTGCTGGCGGAATAGTCGAACCAGATGGTACGCACGTGTCCCGACCTCAATGGTCTTGAGGGGTGGAACGCGGGAACGTGGAACGTGCAAACGTGCGTAAATGGCATTACTCCAGATATATGATCTGTGTGGTTTCGCCATGCGACGTATGGCTTTCCACCGGGAAGCCGCATTTCTGGATCAGCCGATGGACGCCTTCATTATCTGCGAGGGAGATTCCGCGCAGGCGCTTGATGCCGCGCACCAGCGCCAGTTGAATGAGCAGG
>JBEPYG010000422.1:0-3452 GCA_041641515.1 Roseiflexus sp. | reverse complement strand
AAGTCGAAGGCGCCATTTTCATCATTGTTCAGGAAGCGGTCAATAACGCACGTAAACACGCGCGTGCCGATGAGGTGGTTATCTATCTCTATCTGGAAGAGGGTCATCTGATCGCCAGTGTGCGCGATCGCGGGCGTGGGTTCAATTTGGCAGCGGTCGAATCGAGTTACAATACCCGTGGATCGCTCGGTTTGCTGAATATGCGCGAGCGCGCGCGCCTGATCGGCGGTGAGTGCCGCATCCGCTCGGCGGAAGGCGAAGGCACCACGGTTGAGTTGCGGGTGCCGCTCGCATAACGGTGTTGGGCGTTTTAGTGGCAGGTGTATGCAAGCACACGATATTCCTCCTCATATCCGTCTGGGTCTGAGCCATCAGCGGCTGATCGCCGGTCTGCGCACCATGATCGCCTCGCGCGAGACCGATGATCGGCTCTGGCTACTGAACCGTCAGGGGCGGGCGCACTTTGTGGTGACCGCCGCCGGTCACGAGGCGACGCAACTTGGCTGTGCCTGGGCAATTCGCGTCGGGCACGATTATGTGGTGCCATACTATCGCGATATGACGCTGGTGATGGCGCTTGGTCAGTCGGTGCTCGACATGCTCCTGCACGCAATGGCGCGGCGCGGCGATCCGTCTAGTGGTGGGCGGCAGATGTTCGGCCACTTCAGCAGTCGTCGTCTTCGTATTGTCAGTGGTTCCAGTTCAGTAGGAAGTCATCTGGTGCACGCTACCGGTCTTGGGCTGGCATTTCGTGCCAGAGGCGAGCAGGGCATTGCCGTAATGGGGTTGTTTGGCGAGGGTGCGACTGCCGAAGGCGCCTGGCACGAAGGGTTGACGATCGCCGGGATCTACCGGTTGCCGGTCGTCTTTGTTTGCGAGAACAACCAGTACTCGATTTCGGTTCCGCTCCACCGTGAGGTTCCGGTTCCCGATGTTGCAATGAAAGCGGCAGGGTATGGCATGCCGGGCGTCGTTGTCGATGGCAACGATGTGTTCGCTGTCTACGAAGCTGCCTATCAGGCAATGGAACGGGCGCGCAATGGCGACGGTCCGACGTTGCTTGAGTGTAAGACCTATCGTCTTCGTCCGCATTCGAGCGCTGATGATGATCGCAAGTATCGTTCGGCGGAAGAAGTCGAGGCCTGGCGTGCACGCGATCCGATCAAACGCTTTGAGCATTATCTGGTCGAGCACGGGGTGATGACGGGCGACGAGATCGATGCGCTTCGACGTGAGGTGCGCGCCGAAGTCGATGCCGCTACCGATGCTGCAGTCGCCGCACCGTGGCCTCCCGTCGAAAGCATTGCCGATCATCTCTATGGGTGAAGCTGATGCGCCTGGCGAAGCCAGCGCCAGGTGTGTGATGGTCATGGCAGTTCAAGCGATATGAGGGCCGCCTGAGAGAACAGACACCAACGCCTATGCCTGTGATGACGTTTGTCGAAGCGATCCGGTCTGCATTGCACGATGCCATGGCGGCTGATGACCGTATCATCGTGCTCGGCGAGGATGTCGCCGTCAAGGGCGGCGTCTTTCTGGCAACCGAAGGGTTGCTGGCGCAATTCGGCGAACATCGTGTGATCGATATGCCGATCGCTGAGTGCGGCATTGTCGGCGCCGCCATTGGCGCATCCCTGCACGGTCTGTTGCCGGTCGCCGAGATTCAGTTCGCCGATTACATCTACCCGGCGATCGATCAGATTCTCAACGAGGCGGCGCGTTTTCGCTACCGCTCGAATGGCGACTGGAGCTGTCCAATTGTGGTGCGTGCGCCGTGTGGCGCCGGCATCCATGGCGCGCTCTACCATTCACAGAGCGTCGAACGCCTGTTTACCAGCACGCCGGGCATTAAGGTGGTTGTGCCATCGACGCCGTTCGACGCCAAGGGGTTGTTGATCGCCGCAATTCACGATCCAGACCCGGTGATATTCTTCGAGCACAAGCAACTCTACCGCGCGGTGCGCGGCGATGTGCCCGAAGGGGTCTACCACCAGCCGATTGGCAAGGCTGTGGTGCGGCGCAGCGGCAACGATATGAGCGTGTTCAGCTACGGGTTGATGGTGCATCATGCGCTGACGGCGGCAGAACAACTGGCAGCCGAGGGGATCGAGGCCGAAGTTGTTGATCTGCGCACCCTTGCGCCGCTCGATCGCGATGCGATGCTGTCGTCTGTCAGAAAGACCGGTCGCGCATTGATTGTTCACGAGGATGTGCTGACCGGCGGGATTGGCGGGGAGATCGCAGCGCTGATTGCTGAGCACGCCTTCGAGGATCTGGATGCGCCGGTTCGCCGCCTGGCATCTCCCGATCTGTTCGCCACGCCGTTTGCCGATCCGCTCGAGGAGCATTTCATGCTCAATCCACAGAAAATCGCTGCGGCAATGCGCGATCTGGCGCGCTACTAACCATTTCGTATTCGGAGGTGGCATATCAGTACCAAGACAGCGCAGCTTCGACGCACTCCCTGGGGCGCCATCATCGGGTTGCTCCTGCTTGCTGTCATCATTGCAGTCGCCTATCTCAACCGCGAAGAGGTGATCAAAGCCTTCTTCCTGCTGCGCAACGTTCGACCAGAATATCTGCTGCTCGCGTTTGGCGCAGTCGTGATGGGATTTGTGTGCGCGGGGCAGATTTATGGTCGGGTGCTGGCGATCCTGGGGCATCGCGCGCAGTTTTGGTGGTTGACTGCCGCTGCCATGGTGACGATCCTTATCAATCAGGCGATTCCTGCTGGAAGCGTTGGCGCCTATGCCTTTCTGGTCGCCAGCCTGCGACGGCGTGGTTTTCCCGTTGGCAGCGTCGCCATGGTTGCAGGGATGGAACTGTTGAGCTGGAATGGCGCAGTGCTGGTGGCGTTCAGTTATGGCCTGATGTATCTGCTGATCACAACCGGTCTGAGTGGTGCGTCGGTCAGTTACGGCGCGCTTGCGGTCGCATTAGGGGTGATGAGCGGCGCGATCTACGTCGCATCGCGCCCTGATGCTACACTTCAGGAGTGGGCGCTCCGACTGAAGCGCCTGGTGAATCGCCTGTTTGGTCCGGTGCTGACCGCTGCTCAGGTGAAGCAGGCCGTTGATGAAATTATCGCCAGTCGCCGTCTGATTCTCGAGCAACCACGCCGGATTGTGGTGCTGGTTGGATTGCAGTTGTTGATCTTTTGCTGCCATAGCCTGGCGCTGATGGCAATCCTCCACAGCCTTGGCGCCGACCCGCCGATCGCCGCTATGCTCGCCGCCTATGGTCTGGCGCTGATTGTCAGCGTCTTCACCTTGCTTCCCGGCGGCGGCGGGACGGTCGAAGCCGCGTTGACCGTTGCGCTCCACGCTCAGGGTGTGCCGCTTGAAGCCGCGTTAGGCGCTGCCATTCTGTTTCGCCTGATCAGTTTCTGGATGATGCTCCCGCTCGGCATGCTCTGCTATCGTCTGCTCACCCGTTCCTCTCCCCAGGCGTAA
>JBEPYG010000421.1:0-3512 GCA_041641515.1 Roseiflexus sp. | reverse complement strand
TGACGATGTGGTGTTGCTGGCACGGCTGGCAACACAATTGAAAGAGTCCGGTTTCGGAACCGTACAGGCGACCAGTGTTCGGCAGGCGGAACAGGCGCTTGCCAGCACAACGGTTGATCTGGCGCTTCTGGAGCCTGCCATTGATCACCGTGCCGGGTGGGAGTGGCTTCCGCATCTGGCAACGTGCGTCCCGACCATCGTGATGAGTGGCGATGGTCTCGAAGAAGACATTGTCCGCGGATTTGACGCCGGCGCCGTGGATTATCTCACGAAGCCGTTTCGTACTGGTGAACTACTGGCGCGTCTGCGTGCGCATCTGCGGCTGCGATCTGGCAGCGATGTTGCTGCACCGTCCGGCGCTCCCACTACCGGGCAGCCGACGTCCGAGTCGCTCTCAGATCCATCTTCAATGACCGCCAGGGTTATCGATCTGGGTGACGATGACGACGTGTTCGAGGCAACCGTGGAACGTAGGTCCGACGCGCCGGAACCTCCTGCCCGGCAACCGGCTCCGATATCGTCCACGGAACGCCTGCGCCGTTCCCGTTCCTCTGCGGAAGAGGATGAGCCGGTTTTCATTCCTCATGCCGAAGAGCGCGGCTTGATCGCCGATCATACGCCGATGGAGGTCGATGATCTGCGGGCAAGCGAGCTGGAGCAGTTGCCGCTTGGCGCTCGCCTTCGCGCTGCGCGCCAGCGCCGCCGTATTACACTGGTGCAGGCGGAACTCGATACCAAAATTCGGATGTCGTACATCCAGGCGATGGAGGAGGAGAAGTTTTCCCTGCTGCCGCATGGTGCGATGACCGAGGCGATGGTCAAGACATATGCCGCATATCTTGGTCTGAATGTGGCGAATGCGCTCGAGGAATATCGTCAACGGCACTACACTGCGCCTGTCGAACCGTTACCTGCGCTGGGCGGCTCGTTTCTGCCGCGTTCCGCAATGCCGTGGTGGATATGGGCAGCCGTCGTCGTACTGGCGCTGGTCGTAGGCATCGGTGGCATCCTAGTGCTCGATCCGGCTGGTGTGGCTGCGCTTGGCGATCGCGCGCGCGCGCTGTTTGCACCGCCAACCGCAACGCCAACGCCTACTCTGACGCCAACATTCTCGCCAACGGCGACTTCCACGCCAACGGTAACGTCAAGCCCGACGCCAACGGTGACGCCAAGCTTGACTCCGGAGCCCACCGCAACACCAGAGCCGACTTCGACGCCAACGTCAACGCCTCGGCCACAGCCAACACCGCGTCCGCCACCAACACCCGTTCCGCCGACGCCCGTTCCGCCGACACCCGTTCCGCCGCCGGAACCGCAACCGGAACCGCAGCCCGAACCGCAGCCCGAACCGCAGCCCGAACCGCCACCGGTTCAGCCATGACAGTGCGCAGGTCGTTGACGGATGCAGGCGGCTGTGTCTGGTACAATAATGATCGTCTATGATGTACGACGATACCGTCGCAGCTATTGCCACACCTCCCGGCGAAGGTGGAATTGGCATTGTGCGCATCAGTGGGAAGGATGCGCTGCTCATCCTGGAGCGCATCTTTGTGCCGGCGCGCCCTGGTTCCTGGAAGCCCTATCGAATGCGTTACGGGCACGTGGTCGATCGCAACGGCGCCAGCATCGATGAAGCGCTTGCCGTCTTCATGCGCGGTCCGCGCAGTTTCACTGCCGAGGATACGGTTGAAATCTCGGTGCACGGCGGTCCGCTGGTCGTTGAGCAGGTGCTACAGCAGGCGCTGGCAGCGGGAGCGCGAGCTGCCAATCCTGGCGAGTTCACCATGCGCGCTTTTCTGAATGGACGGATCGATCTCACGCAGGCGGAAGCGACGCTCGATATCATTACGGCGCGTACAACGGCAGCACTGGCGCTGGCGGAAGCGCAATTGGGCGGATGGCTTTCCCACGAGTTACACCGCATACGCGACCTGCTTATGGACCCACTGGCATATTGCACAGCGCTGGTCGATTTCCCCGAAGACGACGTCGAGACACAGGATATCACGACCCCCTTGACGGCGGCGGTTCGGTCGCTCGATGCGCTGGTTGCCACGGCGCAGCAGGGGGTTATCTACCGCCAGGGTGCGCGCGCCACGCTGGTTGGTCGCCCAAATGCCGGGAAGTCGAGCTTGTTGAATGCACTGTTGCGGATTGATCGGGCGATTGTGACGCCGATCCCCGGTACGACGCGCGACACGCTGGAAGAAACCGCCAACCTGGAAGGCGTGCCGGTGGTTTTGACCGACACTGCCGGAATTGTTGAAAGCGCCGATCCGGTCGAGCGCCTCGGCGTGGAGCGAAGTCGGCGGGCAGTGGCGCTGGCAGATTTGCTGCTGTTGGTCGTTGATGGATCGACTCTCCCTGCCGCTGATGACGACGAGATTGTGGCGCTGACCAGAGGCAGACGCACGGTTCTGGCAGTCAACAAGATCGACCTGATCGCGGGCGATGATGCGATGCGGGAGCGTGTTGCATCGCTTGAATGCGCCTATGAGCGTCTGCGAGGCGCGCCATTCGATGCGACTGTGGCAGTCTCGGCGTTGACCGGACAGGGACTGGATGTGCTTGGTGCGACGGTTGCGCGCCTGTTGCTCGGTGAGTCGCCGCCTGCCGATGGTCGTTTGGTGACGAATGTGCGGCACCGCGATGCGCTTGCACGTGCGGCGGACCATGCACGTGACGCGCTTAATGGTGTCCGGCGTGGTGTATCGCCCGATCTGCTGGCGGTGGACCTGACTGCAGCGATCAATGCGATCGGTGAGGTGACTGGTGAGACGGTCGGCGACGATCTGCTGCACGCCATCTTCAGCCGATTCTGTATTGGAAAGTAACAGCGCCATGCATTATCTGCGTCCCCTCAGTATCGTTCTGCTCGCGTTGCTGCTCTTTGTAGCAGCGCATGGCACGGGAATCGAGCTCTTTTTCCACCTGAGCTACCTGCTCAGTAGTATTGTGATCGTGGCGTACCTCTGGGCAAGGCTCAATCTGCGTGGCTTGAGCCTGCAGCGCGAGGTCTTCACGCACCGCGCGCAGGTTGGTGATGTAGTACGCGAGCGTGTAACATTGATCAATCATTGGTTTCTGCCCAAACTCTGGATTGAGGTCATCGACCGTTCGAACCTGCCGGATCACAGCGCTGGCTTCGTGACCTATCTTCCAGGTTATGAGCAGCGACGCTGGGTCGTCCGAACTCCCTGCACCATACGTGGGAAGTTCCGTCTGGGTCCGGTAACGCTGGCAAGCAGTGACCTCCTGGGTCTATTCCGTCTCCAGCGCGACATCGCCGGTGATAACGAGGTTTTGGTCTACCCGCGCACTGTTCCGCTGCCGGGGTTTGTTCTGCCAGGTGCAGAATTGCCCGGTGGTCAGGACCTCAGGCGACGCGCGCATCATGTCACGCCGAATGTCGCCACCATTCGCGACTATCAGCCAGGTGACAGTTTCAACCGCATCCACTGGCGAAGCACGGCGCGCCTTGGCAGATTGATCGTGAAAGAGTTCGAACTCGA
>JBEPYG010000420.1:0-3537 GCA_041641515.1 Roseiflexus sp. | reverse complement strand
CCCCCCGGCGCCGCCAGCGCGATAGCGTAGCCATTGAGCGTTCGCGCAGCAGCGCGCAGACGCTCCAGGATGCGCGCCGCATCGTCCGGGTGCGGCGCCGGCGCGCGCACATACACCTGACCTGCCGACAGATCGGTCAGATACGACTCATGCCCGCCAAAACCGGCGCGTTGCATGAATGTTCTGATATCCTTTGCGGCAACGCCGATCCGTACCAGCAGATCGTCCGGTTGCGTCGCGTTCATGAAAGCGCCCCACAGATCGTTACCGGAGGGTGCATCGATCTGAACTGCCGGAATATCTGCGTTGCGCAACACAGCGCGCACAGCTGCGAGTTCCGCGTTGACATCCTCTGCCAGCCCTTCGGCAGTGTAGACAAGGAGCGTTGTTGGACGTCGGTCCAGGGCGACCGGCAAAGACGACAGCCAGCTCCCGCCATCGGCGATCTCGAGCGCCAGCACTGCCGATGCGATCAGGCACTGCTGCGCCAGGGTCGCACCGATCTCGAGCGCGTGTGCAACCCGCCGCGGCAGCGCGATCAGGGTGGCGCGTGCACGTGGCAGCGGCGCCAGTTTCAACGTGACATCGCAAAGCAGTCCCAGGGTTCCGTGAGCGCCGACGTGCACTTTGTGCAGATCGTAACCCGCTACATTCTTCACCACCGGTCGCCCGATGCGCACCACGCGCCCATCGGGAAGTGCGACTGTCACGGCCAGCAGCATATCGCGAATGCCACCATACCGCATACGGAGTGGCGCATTTGCATTCGTCGCAACAATGCCGCCAATCGTTGCCGCTGTCCAGGGGGATGCCAGCGGCGCCCACATCCGGTGATTCTGCAACACCGCCTGCAAGTCGTCCAGGCGCGTACCGGCGCCAACGGTGACATACAGGTCTTCGGGGGCAAGCACGCGAATACCCGACAGACATTCAGTGGATAGCACCGCATCGGCGGGGGGCAGGAGCGCCGATTTGGTTCCACCACCCTGGATGCGCACATGCTTCCCGGCATCGATGAAGGTGCGCAACATCTCTGCCGCTTCTTCCGGGCTTTCCGGCGCTGCGACGTGCGGTGCAGCGGCAGACGTTGCCACTGTGCTTGCCGGACGTATCACTGACGCTGAGTCCGTCGGCTGTCCATTGGTCGATGATGCAACAACCTCCTCACGCGGCGGCAACACTTTTCCGGGGTTCATTATTCCCGTCGGATCGAAGATGTCCTTCACATCCCACATCAACGAAAGTTCGGCAGGACCATACATCAATGACATAAACGCGCGCTTTTCGATGCCAACGCCATGCTCGCCGGTAATGCTTCCGCCGACAGCGACGCACGCCGCCAGGATTTTGCGTCCGGTTTCGAGGATGCGCGCAATCAGCGCCCGATCCGACGGATCATCGATTAGGATGAGGGGATGCAGGTTGCCGTCGCCGGCATGGAACACGTGACCGGTGCGGAATCCGTCTCCTTCGATGATCTGGTTCACTGTGGCGAGCGTTTGAGCCAGTTTGCTGCGTGGCACAGTTCCATCGACCAGATAGTACGCTGGCGCCAGTCGTGCCATTGCACCAGCTGCGCTCTTGCGCGCAAACCAGATGCGGTCGCGCTCTGCAGCGCTCTGCGCTACGCGCATCTCGCGCACGTTGCACTCGCGGAGCGTCGCCTCGATCTCGGCGATCTGCGGTCCGACGCTTTCGGGGTAGCCATCGACCTCGATGATCAGCACGGCGCCGGCGTCGAGCGGCAATCCCGGATGGGCGTATTCCTCAACGATGCGCACAATGCTCGAGTCCATCATTTCCATCGTTGCTGGCACCAACCCGCGCGCAATAATAGCAGAGACCGCCTCTCCAGCATGCTCGACGCTGTCAAATGCCGCCAGCATGGTGCGTACTGCTGGCGGATCGCGCAAGACCCGCAGTTCGGCGCGGGTGATAATGCCAAGCGTGCCTTCACTGCCGACAAAGAGCGCTGTCAGATCGTATGCCGGAATATCGAGCGCGCGCCCGCCGGTGTGAATGATCCGACCGTCGCTCAGTACAACCTCCACGCCCGTGACATAGTTACTTGTGACGCCATATTTGAAACAGTGAGGTCCGCCCGCATTCGTGCCAATGTTCCCGCCGATGGTTGCCGTGCGTTGACTCGAAGGATCAGGTGGAAAGAACAGACCATGCCTGCGCACCTGATTGTCGAAGATCAGGTTCACCACTCCCGCCTCGACAACCGCACTGCGCCCGATCAGGTCGAGCTCCTGCACACGGTTCATCAGCCCAAGTTGCACCACCAGCCCGCCAAGTTCGGGTACGGCGCCACCGGCCAGACCGGTGCCCGAACCGCGCGCAATCAGGGGCAAGCGGTATTCGGCGGCACAGCGCACCACCTGGACGACCTCATCGACCGATCGGGGAAACACAACGCCGTCGGGATGCCCACGGTCGAAACTGCCATCGACTTCATACGTGATCAGTTGCGCCTGATCAACAACAACGCGATCGGGACCAAGACGTGCGGAGAGGTCGGCAAGCAGCGCCTGTGTATCAGCAGTGGTCATAGCGTCCTCGCATCTGGTTTTCTGCTTCGCGGGTGTGTGTCTCAGTATATCACATGTGCACGTGGCATTGATTGCGGTAAGGCATTGATTGTGGTAAAAAAACATCTGGCGTCTCACAGTGCGGAAACGCCAGATGCTTTCCCGGTATGCAGGAATTGCCCGTTATTCAATGGCCAACAGTTCGATATCGAATGTCAGGGTTGCGCCCGCCAGCGGATGATTGGCGTCGAATGTCACATCGGACGGCGACACATCGCGTACTGTGACGATGAACGTCTGCCCGTCGGGACGGCGCATCTGATACTGCTCGCCAACCGCCGGGTCGATCTGCGGCGGGAGTTCGTTGCGGCTTAGCGAGAAGACCAGTTCATCGTGATACTCGCCATACGCCTGATCTGGCGCCAGCACAGTACGGCGCGTCTCACCCTCCTGCATGCCCACGATCGCTTCCTCGAACCCTTGAATAACTTGCCCGCTGCCCAGCGTAAACACCAGCGGTTCACGACCGTGTGAACTGTCGAAGACGGTGCCATCTTCCAGCGTGCCGGTGTAGTGCACTGTCACGGTGTCGCCAGTTTGTGCCGTTGCCATTGTCTGCTCCTGTTTGGTAGCGGCTCTACGATATCGCCAGGCATGTGATGCATGTGCACATCTAGGCCGGGAGACGGCGCACAGCCACATCTGTTGTTGCATGAGTACAGCATACCACGTGACGGGCAAGGGTGTAAAGTGTCGTGCGCCATGCGCATGACCGTCTTGTGCGACAATCTGCAATCTAATAAGATAGAGCAGCGCGGTGGGTATCGAATGATTCCGTTCGCCCAATGCTTTCAGCCTGCTAGCGTGCGGCGCATGGTCGCTGAAAGACTGCACCGCTCCCGGCATGCTGTACTGGGAAGAGAGGCCACATATGCCTGTCAACAGCACTGAGATCCGTCGCGCCGGGCTATTTGCCGATCTGCCCGAGCCAGACTGCGCTGCA
>JBEPYG010000419.1:0-3569 GCA_041641515.1 Roseiflexus sp. | reverse complement strand
CTCCTGGCGGGATCGCAATGACGGGCGCATCGCGGGTAGCCGCATCGCGGACGGGCGCATTGGCGGTACGCGCATCATCCCTCACCGGAGAGGCGACCCTGGTGGACGCATTTAGAGCCTATCGGAAGGCTCATGTGTAGTTAGCGTGCACTGTGGTATCATGGCAGTATGATAGACTTTCCGATCACCGAACTGCTCGACGCATGCATGTGTATGATCTGGCTGGAGCTCCATCTCCAACCGACGGTTTCGTCTGCCTGCATTGCGGGAGCGCAAAGCGACGCCTCTTCCGCCAGCAGCAACACGTTCCGGACTATCGCTGTCGTGACTACGATGGCTCCTACCCCTTGTTGACCGGCACGGCGTTCGAGAAAATCCGACAGTCGCCCGCCACGCTGGTGCTGCTCCTGCGCGGCATCGCCAAAGGCGAATCGACCGCGCGCCTCGCGCGCGAACTGCGGCTCTCGCGCAAACAGAACAAAGGTTTGACGAAAGATCATGGCTTTAGCCTGTCTTCTACCGCCTAAAGGCGGTGGTACGGGTCACGCGGCCACGGTTTGGCGCGCCGGCGGCGCAGAAAGACGCCATCGGCGCCCCACTGCTGGCAGCGGTCGTGGATGGTGCTGGAGGGTTCCAACTGGCGCGGGATCATCTTTCAATGGGCAGATGATTCGCGCCACGAATAAGATTGCATCCGTCGCCTGACAATCCGGCATGCGTGGCCGTTCGCCCTGAGGCGTGGGGCACTCGGGCGGGAGGTGAGGCGCCATCACCTGCCACACCTCGTCTGGAATGCGCCAGGCATCATCAGCGATCGGTCGTTTCGTTCCCATCCGCCCTCTACCCGTGCAAGCACTGGACGGCAGAATACCGGGTTTTTATATAGGCTCTAATGTGCAACGTTCAAACAATCTTGTCTTCATCGCGGTGATGTGCGCCACGCGCATGCTTATGCCAATTGGAATTGAACAAGCTGCATGCACACACTCACCAGAGCGCACCGCAATGCCATCACAGCAATCTCCAATCCAAAATCGACAATCTCAAATGGTATCAAAACATCCACCCGCACCTGTCATGTCGTATACAGTTTCGCGTGAACACGCTGCGCGCAACGGTGCGTCAAAGCGCGCCCAGACGCTGCGCGCGACAATCTCCAATCTAACATGGCAGTACAATGATCCGGTGCGGATGCACGGGTTTCCAGAGCAACGTTCCATGCTCTTTGCTCGATGTCGATGCCGCCGCGTTCTTCCGCACGACAGCGCAGGATAACGACAGGAGAGCAAACGCTGTGAACATTGCTTTTATCGATTCGTGGGTGCAATCGAGCGTTGAGGGAAGCGGCACTGCCGTTGCCATCAACGGTCTGCAGAGAACGCTTCAGAAACGCGGTATTCGCATCACACGACTGACGCCGCCGCAACCCTGGCCCCGAAACCTGACGGCGCGTCGCCTGCTGTTCAATCTTCACCTGCCGGCGATTCTGAGCCATCTGCGCTACGACCTGGTGGTTGGCTTCGACATCGACGGGTTCCTCTGGTCGAAACGAGAGCGGCGCACACCATATCTGGCGAGCATCAAAGGCGTGCTGGCAGAGGAGTCACGCCAGGAGCGCGGCGCAGTCCAGCGGCTGCTCTGGTCGCTGTCACGACTCGAAGGCATCAATGCGCGCAATGCTGACGGTGTGATTACAACATCCGATTACTGCCGTGAAGCGATACGGCAGCACTACGGCGTAGCGGAACAGCGTGTGCGTCTGGTTCCCGAAGGGATCGACCTGACGCGTTGGCGTCGGATTGCGCGCGAAACGCCGCGACAGAGCGATGGCGCGACCATTCTCTGTGTGGCGCGTCAGTATCCGCGAAAGCGCATTGCAGATCTTCTGCGCGCCATGCCGCTGGTGCGCGCTGCAGTTCCGAATGCGCACGCCATTATCGTCGGCGACGGACCGGAGCACGCCAGGTTGCGTGCACTCGCCGCCGACCTGCGTCTCGGCGAAGCCGTGAACCTGACCGGCGCCATCCCTGATGACGACGTCGTGGCGCAGATGTATTACCGCGCCGATGTTTTCTGCCTGCCGAGCATCCAGGAAGGGTTCGGCATCGTTTTCCTCGAAGCGATGGCGAGTGGTCTGCCGATTGTGGCGACAACAGCTACAGCGATCCCCGAGGTCGTGCCGCATCGTCGCGCCGGGCTGCTCGTGCCGCCAGGCGATGTCGGTGCGCTGGCGGCGGCGCTGATCGAATTGCTGCGCAACCCGGACCAGCGCGCCGCATATGGCGCCTTCGGGCAGACGTATGTCGCGGCGTATGATTGGGAGCGCGTCGCTGACCGGTTTCTCGACCAGATTGAACCGTTCATGCGCGCTTCCGCTGCTCGTCGTGCGCCCTTCGCTAACTCCTGACCCGCGGCTTTGCGTTCCCAAACACCGGTTTCGGTCCGCCCGACGGCGCCGCCCAGCGTGCGGCGTTGGCGATGACCCGGCGCACATTCGGATCGCGGTAGGTCGGGTAGGACTCGTGACCGGGGCGGAAGTAGAAGATATTGCCGCGCCCGCGAGTGTAGCAGCAGCCGCTGCGAAACACCTCGCCGCCGGTAAACCAGCTGATGAATACCAGCTGCTCCGGCGCCGGGATGTCGAACCGTTCGCCGTACATCTCCTCCGGCAGTTCGAAGCACTCATCCAGCCCGGCAGCGATCGGGTGCCCAGGCTCGACGACCCAGACGCGCTCGATGTCGTCCGCCTCGCGCCACTTCAGATCACAGGTTGTACCCATCAATTTGCGGAAGATCTTCGAGAAGTGACCTGAGTGCAGCACGATCAACCCCATGCCATCGAGCACGCGGGCATGCACCTTCTCGACGACAGCGTCCTGTACCAGATGATGCGCCATGTGTCCCCACCAGATCAGCACATCGGTGGTTGCCAGCACCTCATCGGTCAACCCATGCTCTGGCTCGTCGAGGGTGGCAGTGCGCACCTCGAAACCGCCGTGTTCCTGGAGACCTTCAGCGATTGCGCCGTGGATTCCTTGCGCGCCGTAGATGCTGCTTGCAGGATGGCGGCTGTCCTGCTCGTGGCGGAACTCATTCCAGACGGTGACCCGGACGATGTTCACGATGTGGTCCTTTCGTTATGCCGATGATTTCGCCGATCATCGCCATTCATCTCTTTCTTGCAATGTGTGCTGCGAGTCTAACACGCCTCTCCATGCCCGGCAAACAGGCTCATTTACGCGGTTGTTCATCTGTTTTGCAACTGGAGATTGGGGGATTACGAGATTGGGGGATTACGAGACTGGGAGATTACGAGATTGCCTTGCGCCCACGTTCCACATTCGCCCGTTTCACGTTCACACGTTATCCGTGCCAGCCCCTGGAAGTTGAGACGGGAGCAAGCTGCGTGCACGGAGCCTTTCTGCCAGTCCGGTTCACCGCCAGTTCTGTTTCACCGGCAGAGCCCGCGAGGGTCGGGGCACGTTCCACCTGTGCAAGACTCTTGCGGTCAGGACGCGCGCGAACCACGCACGACGAGTTCCACCAGTCCGGTTCACCGCCAGTTCTGT
>JBEPYG010000418.1:0-3592 GCA_041641515.1 Roseiflexus sp. | reverse complement strand
ACGCCCGCGATCGCGCACACTGGCGATCAGATGACCCTCTTCCAGATAGAGATAGATAACCACCTCATCGGCACGCGCGTGTTTACGTGCGTTATTGACCGCTTCCTGAACAATGATGAAAATGGCACCTTCGACTTCGACCGGCAGTCGTGGAATGTTGGATGGCGCTTCGAGACGGAGTTTCATCATGCCTGCAGGATCACGGAAGCGCGCCACATACTGCTGCAACGTCGCCAGCAAGCCCTGGGTTTCCAGTCCGAGCGGACGCAGTTCAAAGAGGAGGGTACGAATATCGTAAGCGGTTTTATGCACCAGTTCAGCGAGCACGTTCAGTTCGCTTTCGACCCGTTCCGGCATAGCGCGCAACAATTTCTTGACGAACTCGATATTCATGGCGATTGCCGCAATGCTCTGGGTCGGTCCATCGTGTAGATCGCGCGCAATTGCCGCTCGCACTTCGGCTTCCTTGGCGAGCAACCGGTCACGCTCCTCTTTCAGACTGCGCACCAGGCGTGCATTTTCGACCGCAATTGCAGCCTGGGTCGCCAGGGTCGTCAACAGGCGCAGGTCTTGCTCGTCGAACGGTGTGCCGTCACGTTTGTTGAGCACCTGCATCACCCCGACGACACGATCACCGATGCGCATAGGTGCACAGAGTATTTGCCGCGTCTCAAAATCGACATCGCGCGCAACTCCGTCGAACCAGCGCGGGTCTTGTTCGACATCGTTCACAATCTGACCGATCCCATTCGTTGCCACCCAACCGGCAATGCCGCGATCGAGCGGAATGCGAAACTCGCGTTGCTCGCCGGTATGCGGATCGGGCAAGTCCAGAACGAGTTCGCGGGTCTGCTCATCGAGCAGCATGATCGAACAACGCTCGGCGCCCATCGCCTGTGGCACCTGGTTGCGAATATCGCTCAGCAGACTGGAGAGATCGAGGTTGCTCGCCAGCGCCTGCCCCACCTGATAGAGCAGGTGAAGTTCGCGCAGATCTTGCTCGGCGCGACGCAGGCGCGCCAGTTTGTCGGCTTCACCACCGATCGCGCGCACTAACAGCATCGCCAGATCCTCGTCGGGCGCAGGAGACGGGCGTTCTGTATCGGCGTCGAGCACGACCAGGTGGAGCAACCCCACTGTCTGTGAACTGGTCGAGAGCGGAAGTTCGAGCAATTTCCGCTCGTCGTCGAGCGTGTAGTACCCGATCGTCGGCTCACGTCCCTCTTCACGGCGGGCAAAGGTTTCGCGCGCCTCTGCAATCAGTGCGCCAGCCTCACTGTCGATCACCCCATAGTGCAGGCGAATGACTTCACCATGGGGCGCGTGGTAGAGCAATGCCCCTCCCTGCGCGGGCCAGAAGGCGACCAACCGCTCCAGCGACGCCTGAAGCAATTCGCGCACATCCTGATGTCCCCCAGCCGAAATGAGCTGACTCAGGGTTTGTAACTGACGCTGATCGACGAGCAGTGGCGCCATAGCGGACCTCACAATCGTAGCATTGTGCGTACTGTACGGCATTGCCCATCCCCTGTCAACGCAATGCCGGCTTTGCATATATCATACATCATACCGGAAGAGTATGACGATGGGCAAGGTTCAATCGGTGCACTGCTCGTCTCTCGTGGTATACTAAGATTATCCCTGATCTCGGAGCATGCCCGTCTCCGTTGTCTGCGCTCCGCGACTGATCGACAGTGGGGGCCCTTATGCCAGCACAGTCTGACCATCACGACGTCCTGATCGTCGGCGCCGGTCTTTCCGGCATCTGCGCCGCATACTACCTGCAAACCCGTTGCCCGACGAGGAGGTACGCGATCCTGGAAAGCCGTGACGCGATCGGCGGTACGTGGGACCTGTTCCGCTATCCGGGCGTCCGTTCAGACTCCGACATGCATACGCTGGGGTATAGTTTTCGCCCGTGGCGCGGACTGAAATCGATGGCAGACGGTCCGTCGATCCTGCGGTATATCGAAGAGACGGCGCAAGAGTACGGCATCGACCGCCAGATTCGCTTCGGTTATCGCGTCCAGCGCGCAGCGTGGTCATCAGTTGAGGCGCGTTGGACTGTTGATGCGGTTCGGGTGTCGGACGGCGCACCGGCGCGCTTCACCTGCACCTTTCTCTTCATGTGCACAGGGTACTACGACTATGAACGCGGATACACTCCCGACTGGCCCGACATCGAGCGCTTTCGCGGGCTCATCGTTCACCCGCAGCAGTGGCCTGCCGATCTCGACTACGCCGGGAAGCGGATCATTACGATCGGCAGCGGCGCTACAGCGGTGACGCTGGTGCCAGCGCTTGCAAAACATGCAGCGCATGTGACCATTCTGCAGCGTTCACCGACGTATGTAGCTGCGTTGCCCGCCGAAGATCCCGTCATGCGCCGCCTCTACCGGAGATTGCCCCCCAGGATCGCCTATCGCCTGTCGCGCTGGTGGTCGATCGGGGTGGGGATGTACTTCTACACCCTGGCACGCCGCATGCCCGACGCCACGCGCCGCGCTATGCTCAAACAGGTTCGCGCGCATCTCGGCCCCGATTTCGATGTCGAGACTCATTTCAATCCCCGCTATAACCCGTGGGATCAGCGGCTCTGCGTTGCACCGGATGGTGACCTCTTCCAGGCAATCAAATCCGGCAGAGTGTCGATTGTCACCGATCGGATCGAGTCTTTTACCGCCACCGGCATCCGGCTCGCCTCCGGCGCCGAACTCGAGGCAGATATCATCGTCACTGCCACCGGGCTTGTGTTAAAACCGATGGGCGGCGCGCAGATCGTCGTCGATGGCGTGCCGGTCGATTTCGGAAAAACACTGACCTATCGCGGCGCGATGTTCAGCGATGTGCCCAACCTGGCGCTGGCATTCGGATACACCAATGCGTCGTGGACTCTCAAGTGCGAACTGATTGCGCAGTATGTCTGCCGCCTGCTGAATTACATGGAGAAACACGGCTACGTCCAGTGCACGCCACGACGCCCGAATGCGCCCTTGCCGGCGCAACCGGCAGTCACACTCACCTCCGGCTACATCCAGCGCGCCCTCGATATTATTCCGCGCCAAGGGGAACGCGCTCCCTGGAAAGCACATCAGAACTATCTCCGCGATGTGCTGAGCCTGCGACTCGGTCGCCTGAACGACGGATCGCTGGAATTCACCCGAGCAGGACTACAACAGGTGCACGCAGCACGAGGAGCACAATAGTGCCACGGCACATGCGTCTGGCAAACCGGACGGCAGTCGTCACCGGCGCAGCGAGTGGCATTGGCAGGGCGCTTGCCGTATCACTGGCGCGTCGTCGCTGTCACCTTGCGCTGGCAGACATCGACGACGCGGGCATGGCGCAGACGGCGGCAATGATTGCGCCGCATGGGGTGCGCGTCAGCTGTCATCGCCTCGATGTTGCTGACGCAGAAGCTGTCGCTGCACTGCCGGACGTAGTGCGTCGCGCACACAATGGCGTCGATCTTCTGTTCAACAATGCCGGCGTGGGAATATGGGGCGCCTTCGAGCAGGTCAGCGATGCCGACTTTGAATGGCTGTTCGACATCAACTTCCACGGTCTCGTGCGCATGACTCGCGCATTTCCG
>JBEPYG010000417.1:0-3621 GCA_041641515.1 Roseiflexus sp. | reverse complement strand
GAATGGTCAACGTCGTCCGCACCAATAACAGGTTGTTCACTACTGTGATATGCAGAGTCACAGCTTCCTCACTGGAATACAGTACCATACCAGCAATGCATAAAGAAGTTGAGGTCGTATGTCTATGCGTGTCCTGATCACCGGCGGCGCAGGGTTTCTTGGCTCTCATTTGTGTGACCGATTTCTGGCGGAAGGTCATACTGTCGTTGCGATGGACAACCTGATTACCGGCAGCACCGACAACATTGCTCATCTCGCCGGACATCCGCGCTTCAGTTTCATCAAGCACGACGTGACGAATTATATTTTCGTCGAGGGACGGCTCGATGCCATTTTGCACTTTGCCTCGCCTGCATCACCGGTCGATTATCTGGAGTTGCCCATTCAAACGCTGAAAGTCGGCGCTCTGGGAACGCACAAAGCATTGGGGCTGGCAAAAGACAAAAAAGCGCGTTTCCTGCTTGCATCGACTTCGGAAGTGTACGGCGATCCGCAGGTGCATCCGCAACCCGAAACATACTACGGGTACGTCAACCCCATCGGTCCACGCGGTGTATACGATGAAGCTAAACGCTTCGCCGAGGCAATGACCATGGCATACCATCGCTATCACGGCGTTGAGACACGCATTGTGCGTATTTTCAACACGTATGGTCCTCGCATGCGCCTCCGCGACGGTCGGGTCGTGCCAAACTTTATTCAACAGGCGTTGCGCGGCGAGCCGCTGACCATCTATGGGGACGGTTCGCAAACGCGATCATTTCAGTTTGTCGATGATCTGGTGGAGGGGGTCTATCGCCTGCTCTTCTCCGATGAGGTCGAGCCGGTCAATATTGGCAATCCTGGTGAGTTTACCATCAAAGCGTTCGCCGAACTTGTCAATGAGTTGACGGGCAACACAGCCGGTGTGGTGTACAAAGATCTGCGCACACAGGACGATCCGCAGGTACGCCAGCCGGACATTACGAAGGCGCGCACGATTCTGGGGTGGGAACCGCGCGTCGGTCTCGAAGAAGGGTTGCGCCGAACGCTCCCGTGGTTCCGTGACGAGATGCGCAAACGCGGAGAATTGTCTTGAGATAAAGAAGAACCAGACGGGGGAGTCGTACCCGCGTGGAGCCGTTGCTCACCATCTCACAATCTCCTTCCTCCCGGACGACGATCACGGTCTGGATGGTCGCCGTTGCGCTGGGGGTACTGCTGGCGCTCATTCCGCTCGAGACGCTTGCACTGCTTGCGGGTGCGGCGCTGGCGCTGGTTCTGGCGCTGGCGCATCCGGTCCTGGCGGTTGGAATGGCGGTGCTGTCGGTGCCGGTGCAGGAACTGGTCGTCCTTCCGGGTGGGTTGTCGGTCACACAAGCTGCGGTGCTGTTGATGCTGGGGGTATGGGTGCTCCATACGCTGGCGCGCGCTGAGCAACGCGTGCTTCCTGCCGATCTGCTGCTTCTGTGGGGTGGGTTGCTCTTCGCGCTGCTGCTTTCCGCCAGCATAACCCCATATTCGCGCACAGAGGCGCTGCGCGAGACGTCGCGCTGGGTGGTGGCGGCAGTCGTCTGGATGGTGGCGGCGAGCACGATAACCCGGCGCTGGCATGTGATCTACCTGCTGGCATGCCTGTTGCTCGCTCCGGCAGTGTGTGCCGGTATTGGCATCGTACAGTTCGCCGTTGGCGATGGTCCGCCAAGTTTCCGGATCGCGCCCGACCTGCCATATGTGCGGGCATATGGCACGATCGGTCAACCGAACTCATTTGCGGGATACCTGAACATGGCATGGCCGCTGGTGCTCGCGCTGGCAATGGTGAGCACCGGCAGCGCCTTGCGGAGCAGGGGGCAACATGGTCTGAGCGTTGTGAGTCGCTGGATACTGGCAGTAATCCTGTGGAGTATTACTGGCGTCGTCCTGCTGGCGCTGCTAGCTTCGTTCTCGCGCGGTGCGTGGATCGGCGCTGCCATCGGAGCGCTGGGCATGGCGTTGGGTCTGGGACGGCGTGCGTTGCCGGTGTTCCTGGGGCTGGCGGCGACAGGCGCGGCAGTGGCGCTGCTCGCCATCACGGGCATCCTTCCCGAAGCGCTGATTGTGCGCCTGGCGAGCATCGGGCGGAGTATGGCATGGTTCGATGCGACAGCGATAACCGTAACGCCGGAGAACTTCGCGGTTGTCGAGCGTATGGCGCACCTCCAGGCAGGGTGGGAAATGTTCCGCGCTGCGCCGCTGTTCGGCGTCGGGACCGGAAATTATGCCGTTGCATATCCGGAGTTTGCGGTTGGCGCCTGGTATGCCAGTCGCGGGCATGCACACAATTACTATCTGCACATGGCGGCGGAAGCAGGAATTGTCGGCCTCCTGGCGTACCTGGCGCTGATTGGCGGCATGATCCGGCAGACAGCGCGTGCGCTTCGACGCACAATCGATCCTGTTTTGTACAGCGCGGCAATCGGTGGATGTGGTATCATCGCAGCAGTAGCAGGGCACAACCTGTTCGAGAATCTGCACGTACTCAATTTTGGCATTCAGCTCGCGGGTATATGGGCAGTGATTGGCGCAATTGCGCACCACACTGAAGACATTCAAGCACGATGCGCTATCTCATCACGGGTGGAGCGGGGTTCATTGGTAGTCACCTGAGCGATGCGTTGCTGGCGCGTGGCGATCAGGTGGTATGCGTCGATAATTTCAACGACTACTACGATCCGGCCCGGAAGCGTCGCAATATCGCGCGCGCGCTGACGCATCCCGGTTATACGCTGATCGAAGCGGATTTTCGAGATGCGGCAACCATGGATCGCGTCTTTGCACAGCATCGGCCGCAGCGGGTGGCGCACATCGGAGCCATGGCGGGTCCGCGTCCATCGATGCGCAACCCTGCACTCTACGAAGATGTCAATGTGCGCGGTACGCTGACTATTCTGGAAACGGCGGCGCGGTATGATGTCGAGGGTCTGGTGCTGGCGTCGACATCATCGGTGTACGGCATGTCGCCAACGCCATGGTCGGAAGAGTCACCAACTGACCGACCGCTGTCGTACTATGCTGCAACCAAGAAAGCTGCGGAGGTGCTGGCGTACACGGCGCACCGCCAATACGACATGCCGACGCGGATTGTGCGCTTCTTTACCGTGTATGGCCCGCGTGGACGTCCCGATATGACGCCGCATTTATTCGTTGATGCAATGGTCGCCGGGAAACCGATTACATTATTCAATGGCGGTGTGGGCGTCCATCGCGACTGGACATACATTGGTGATATTGTGTCTGGCGTCATTGCGGCACTCGATGCCGGATACGCCTTTGAAATCTTCAATCTGGGGCATTCGAGCCCGGTACAGTTGATCGATTTCGTCACAACTCTGGAACAGGTGACCGGTCTGCGCGCCAGGATTGTGGCGCAACCGCTGCCAGCTGCCGACCCGCCGATCACCTATGCCTGCATTGACAAAGCAGCGCGGATGCTTGGGTTTCAGCCGTCTACGCCGCTGGAAGAAGGATTGGCGCGTTTTTGGGAGTGGTACCGGGGTGAATATGACGCCTGAGCGGAGGGGGGCGCACCCTTCCAAAAAGTGATACGATCGCGGCAGACTAATGGAAGTTCCGACGGAACCACGAGAGGACGGTTCAGCA
>JBEPYG010000416.1:0-3626 GCA_041641515.1 Roseiflexus sp. | reverse complement strand
GTCTGCGGTCTGCTGATGGTCGGCAATGTCGCTGTGTACAAACGATAGGTCGAGTATACCAGAAAGGCAAGGGCGAAATGGAAGATAATGCAGCGCACTCAGTGTGAACAGTCGCCGCCCCCTCCATAGTTTGATGGTTTTTGATAATCCGGTACATGCCTGACGGCGTCAGGTCCTGGCAGGACGTGCCCCTGGCGCGCCTGCACTCTCCGGTGAGAACCCCGTCGGGACACGGCGGTGCGGAAGTCGCCGAGTCCGGCGCCAGGGCATACCGCTCCGGTGAGAACCCCGTCGGCATAGCGCTGCCGTGCTCCGACAGGGCAACGCCTGCCTGCACGGACGAGAACGGATGATGCAAGACCATCAACCGCCTGCTATGGTAGACGTTGAGTAGCCGATCTCATTAAATCCATGGTATAATACCGGGGTTATTATCATCCAATTGAGCTGAGTGACCGACTTGGCTCAAGCGTAGCCAGGGAGGACACTCAGTGTCGTTCGAATCATTTCGTTTTCATCCGCAGATCAACGCCGGTATCCAAGACCTCGGGTACCGCGCTCCGACCCCGATCCAGGAACAGGTCATTCCGCATGCACTCGCAGGGCGTGATGTGATCGGCATTGCGCAGACCGGTACCGGCAAAACGGCAGCATTCGTGTTGCCGATCCTGCAACGCCTGATGCGCGGACCACGTGGGCGCGTGCGCGCCATGATTGTGACGCCGACGCGCGAGCTGGCGGAACAGATTCAGGGTGTCATCGAAGCGCTCGGCAAACACACCGGCATCCGTAGCGTCACACTCTACGGCGGCGTTGGGTACCAGGGGCAGATTCAGCGTCTGCGGCGAGGCGTCGAGATTGCTGTTGTCTGTCCGGGACGCTTGCTCGATCACCTGGAGCGTGGAACCCTGACGCTCGACCATCTTGAGGTCTTGACCCTCGACGAAGCCGATCAGATGTTTGATATGGGCTTTCTGCCCGATGTCCGGCGGATTCTGCGTCTCGCGCCGCCGGAACGTCAGACGATGCTCTTTTCGGCAACGATGCCCGATGCGGTGCGCTCGCTGGCGCACGAGGCGCTGCGCGACCCGCTGACTGTACAGATTGGGCGCAGTGCGCCGGTTGCAACGGTCACCCACGCGATCTATCCGGTTCCCGAGCATCTGAAGACCTCGCTGCTGATCGAGTTGCTCGAGCGTACCGATGCGGAGTCGGTGCTGATCTTCACCCGCACAAAGCATCGCGCGCAGCGCCTGGGCGAGACGCTGGCGCGGCTGGGGTACCGCGCCACGTCGTTGCACGGCAATCTGTCGCAGAACCGTCGCCAGGCGGCGCTCGACGGCTTCCGCAGTGGTCGGTATCAGATTCTGACGGCGACCGATATTGCGGCGCGTGGGATCGATGTGGCGCATATTTCGCACGTAATCAACTACGACATGCCACAGACCGCCGAGTCGTATACGCATCGCATCGGGCGCACCGGGCGCGCAGCGCGCATTGGCGACGCCTTCACCCTGGTGACGCGCAGCGATACGGCAATGGTGCGCGCGATCGAACGGTTGATTGGTGAGCCGTTGAAACGCGAAACTGTTCCCGGGTTCGACTACAACGCCGCTGTGTCGGTGCACGAAAGCCGTTCCAGTGCTGTCCAACCCCATCATCACGCTGCCCCCCGCCATCACGAGGCGCACGCGCACGCTGCGCCTGCCGACGCCGGGTCACGCCGCCGTCTTCCGCCGCGCGACTATAACGCGACTGCGCGACCGGCACACGCGCCGCATATAACTGGCGTGATGCGCGCCGAACGTCTTGATCGCAGAGGGACACGGCGCAAACGAGGCTATGCGAGCGAAGAGTAGCGCGTGCGCCACACGCATCAGCGCGATTGCGAAATGATGCACGTGGCGCTGCTCGCTCATGCTCGCGACGCCAACCGCTTCGGCAGTGACAATTCTCTCACCTTCCCTGTCATTGACGCTGCGCCGTGTGTGGGGTATACTCGCCGCAGCGTCCCGTTATGGGGACGCGCGTTTTGTTTGCCTGCATACGGAGCCTGGATCATGAGCATACCGGACACCGCAACTCGTTCGTTTTCGGCGCTTCGGCTGTTTTTTACCGGAGTTGCGATGGGGATCGCTGACCTGATACCTGGTGTATCAGGCGGGACCATGGCCTTTATCCTGGGGATCTATGAGCACCTGCTGTCCGCCATCAAGTCGTTCAACGTGCAGGTGCTCCGTCTGCTCGGTCAGGGGCGCTGGCGCGCAGCGCTGACCAGCATCCCCTGGGGTTTTCTCATTCCCCTGGGGCTGGGGATCGGTACGGCGGTGCTCGCCATGGCGCGAGTGATGCGCTACCTGCTGGAAAATCATCCGGTGTACCTCTTCGCCTTCTTTTTCGGGCTTATCGTCGCTTCGATCATCGCCGTGGGCGCAACCGTCCGCTGGAGTCCCGGCGCTGTGGCAGCATTGGCAGGAGGCACTGCGGCCGGCTACCTCATCGTGGGGCTGGTCCCCCTGACGATGCCGCACGATCCAATTACGCTCTTCTTCAGCGGCGCCGTGGCAATCATGGCGATGATCCTGCCTGGCATCTCAGGGTCGTTCATTCTGCTCATCCTGGGTCAGTACGCCTATGTACTTGATGCCGTGGCAGACCTGAACCTGCTGGCGATTGTTCCGGTCGTCCTGGGAGCAGTAGCGGGGATCCTGGGTTTCGTGCGCCTGCTGAGCTGGTTGCTCCGGCATTACCATCATATCACCGTAGCGGTGCTGATGGGCTTCATGGCCGGCTCACTGCGCAAGATCTGGCCATGGAAAGAGGTGGTCGAAACAATACTCGATCGTCATGGGAAGCCGACACCGATCGTTGAACGCAATATCCTGCCCAATCCGGCAGCGTCGGAGTTCTGGGTGGCGCTGGCAATCGCGGCGACAGGGTTTGTTCTGTTGAATATTATCGACCACGCGCAGACTGGCGCGAACCCGATGTTGCGCCGCCTCGGATGGCGCCGGCAGGGACGCCAGGAGCAGGACGGACGTGTGCTGGGGTAATAGATTCGGTCAACACGCGGTCTTCTCTTGGTCTGACAACCGATGCCGTGTTGTCCCGGCGCCGTTGTGGACGGGCCTGACGGAACGTGGTCCGCAGCGCGCCGGTGACGATATGCGCGGCAACCTCCTCAGCGCTTGTGATGCAACAGTCTGAGGATGCGAGCGAGACGCCCGCGCACCCGGTAGCTCTTTTCACCTCAGCACCCTATGTGGCCTAGCTTCACACTGCTCGATGCCACCAGCGACAGGCTATTACTACAGTTTGGATGTTCGCTCTCCGTCGGGCTGAATGGTCTTTCAGAAACGAATCCAGTATATGCCTGATGCCGTCGAGCTTAATCTCGCGGCTGCCAGGGCAAAGCCCGCCTTCGCGAGCTTGCGGGGATGATGGACTAACAACGATAAGCTCGCAGCTACCAAGGCAAAACCCGCCTTCGCGAGCTCGCGGGGTGCTGCAGCGGTGGGGGCGAAGCTCTTGGCACGCAGGGCAAAGCTTGTCTGATGCCGTGGGGGCTGAAGCCTGCAGCTACCAGGACGAAGCCCGCTTGGTGCCGTGGGGCTGAAGCTCGCGGC
>JBEPYG010000415.1:0-3685 GCA_041641515.1 Roseiflexus sp. | reverse complement strand
GGGGATTGTGTCGCAAACCGACCTGCTGCGCGCCTGGAAGGAAGGGTCATCGTTCGAGCAGGTGATGCACGGTCCGGTCGGCGACATTATGACCCGCAGCGTCGTGACCTGTATGCCCGAGATGGAACTCGACCGCGCCATCCGGTTGCTCAACCGCAACCGCATTCACCGTCTGGTCGTGGTCGAAGAGCGCAACGACGGACGCTTCTGGCCCGTCGGCATCCTTTCGATGACCGACATCGTGCGTGCACTGGAGAGCGAAGGACTGAGTGTAAACGATCAAGGGGAAACCGCAAACGTGTAATATCGTTTGAGCCTGAAGATTTCGGATTGCAGATTATCGCATAAGGCGTCCAGGTGCGCGTTGACACCGTGGTTTGTGTAGCGTGTCGTGGTGAAATGGGCAACCTCCTTGCCCACGATGACGGTGGCGTCCTCGCAGGACGTGCGGCCAGCAGCTTCTAAGCGGCGACTTATGAACGTTCGACATTACATTGATACGCGAGCTGGCAACGAACATCGCACCCCTACTCCAGCAGGTGAAGCACGGCGGCGCCTTGTCTTGTCTTGGCGGCGCCGTGATCTGGTGGCGCCGCGCACTAACCGGGCAACGCCTGCCGCTCGACATGCTCGCGAGCCGCTTACCTATTGACACACATCTCATCTTCTGGTTAAACTGGAGACATCGGAATGCCGTTCTCTTGTGACAAGTCGGAGTGTTTAGCGTGCTCACTCTGTTGTCTTCGACAACTGTCGTTGGACTGATATTTCTCCCGATAAGCCTGCTGATTCTTCTAGTGGGCATCTGGTCGTATGTCCGAGCGCAGCGATTTGTTGGCGCCGCCAGGCAGACCACTGCCAGAGTAGTGGATATGCAGATAGACGAGGCGGGAGAAACGTATTACCCGATCTTCGAATTTACGACTGTTGAAGGAACGATGCTGCGGGCAAAAGGTCCGACCGGAACCAATCCGCCAGCGCATCAGGTTGGTGATACCGTGTCGATCCTGTATGATCCGCAGCGTCCTGCAGACGTCCGCGAATACAAGTTCGCAGATTTGTGGGCGCTACCGTCTATAGCGATTGGCCTTGGCGGTTTGTTTACCTTGATTTTCTTGCTGCTGCTCCTTTTTCAATGACGAGGCGCTGCGTCGTTATCAAAACGCGCTTCATCGGCTTCTAATGCGCGATCTGCTGCACCGCGCGGGATAGAACGACGAACTGCCCATTCCGGTCAGGTTTGATCTTTCGGCTTGAGGATGCCACCGGCCGCTGCTGACGCAGTAGCCGGTGGCGTCTCCACAGATATCGGCGGTGATTATCCCACCAGCAACGTCAGCGGCTGTTCGAGCAGTCGCTTGACCTCATTGAGAAACTGTGCCACCTCGGCGCCATCGGTGACGCGGTGATCGGCTGAAAGGGTCAGGGTCATCAGGTGCTGCGCCACCACCTCGTCGCTGTCACCTTTGAACGCCGGAACGCGCCGGATCGTCCCCACTGCAAGGCTCGCTGCCTGGGGCGGCGTGATGATCGAGGTGAATTCAGTGATGCCGTACATGCCCAGATTGCTGACGGTGAACGTGCCACCCTGGAGCAGATCGGGGGTGATCGTTCCTGCGCGCGCCAACGCCACGATCCGCTTTGTTTCGCGCGCAATCGAGCCGAGCGAGCGATCCTGGCAGCCGGTGATGACCGGCGCCATCAACCCACTCTCGAGCGCCACAGCTATCGCAATGTTGACCGTCGGGTGCTGGATGATCCCATCGTCGCTGTATGAGGCGTTCAGGTTGGGGAAGGTACGTAGTGCAGTAGCGCATGCCTTGACCACCATGTCGTTGATCGAGAAATGTTCCTCTTTTGCACGACCGGCGTTGGCCTGGGAACGCAGCGCGAGCGCCGCTCCCATATCGACATCGATCGAGACGAAGATGTGCGGGAATTGCTGCCAGCTCTGCAGCATGCGGCGCGCGATCGTTTTGCGCATGTTGCTCAGTGGCGCAACCGTAGCTGCTGCCGGTGCAGGTGTGACCGGCGCCGGCGCGGGTGCTGCCGCAGGCGGTGCGACTGGTGCGGGAGCTGGCGTCGGTGCAGGTGCTGGCGGTGGCGCGACCGGGGCGGGAGCTGGCGTCGGTGCAGGTGCTGGCGGTGGCGCGGGTGCTGCCGCAGGCGGCGCGACCGGGGCGGGGGCTGCACCGCGGGCAGCAAGATACGCTTCGATGTCTTCTTTCACAATGCGCCCTGCCGGACCGCTGCCGTGCACCTGGCGAAGGTCGATGCCGTGTTCACGCGCCAGGCGGCGCGCCAGCGGCGACGCGCGAATATCTCCCGCTTCCGCCGGAACTGCCTCAGCGACCGGTGCAGGAGCGGGCGCCTCCGCAGCAACCGGCGCGGGTGCAGCGGGTGCGGGCGCCTCCGCGACCGGTGCAGGCGCCTGTGTGCCATTTCCGCCGTCGAGCCGGGCAATCACTGCATTGACCGGGGCAGATTGCCCTTCCTGAACCACAATCTCCGTCAGAGTCCCCGAAGCGAACGCCTCGATTTCGATCGTAACCTTATCGGTTTCGATCTCGGCAATCGGTTCACCGCGACGCACCTCATCCCCCGGTTTCTTCAACCAGCGAATGATCGTCCCCTCCTGCATGTCAAAGCCCATTTTGGGCATCGTAATATCAGGCATAGATGTCTCCGTTACGCCAGGGTCTTGCGGATCGCCTGCACGATCCGGTCGACCGTCACGACTGTCTGCAATTCCAGGTTCTTTGAGTACGGCATCGGAACTTCGCGGAAATTGACCCGTGCAATCGGGGCATCAAGATAGTCGAAACCGTACTCATACAGGCGCGCTGCGATCTCGGCGCTCGTACCGAATGACTGCCAGTCTTCCGTTACCACCACCGCGCGGTTGGTCTTCTTGAAACTTTCGATCGCTACACTCATGTCGAGCGGGCGCAGGGTCCGCAGATCGACAATCTCGACCTCGATACCGTCACGGGCGAGGATATCGGCGGCCTGCTGCGACAGATGCACCATACGCGAATAGGTGACAACCGTGATGTCCCGTCCTTCACGCGCCAGATGCGCCTTTCCCAGCGGAACAGTGTAGCTTTCATCTGGCACTTCGCCTTTGACCGTGTACATCAGGGTGTGCTCGATGAACACTACCGGATCCGGGTCTTCGATAGCCGCCTTCAGCATCCCCTTCATGTCATACGGTGTGGCCGGTGCCACGACCTTGAGCCCCGGCATATGGGCAAAGTAGACATCGAACGATTGGGAGTGTGTGGCAGAAAGTTGCGTCCAGCCATTCGTTGTGCGCAAGACCATAGGCACGGTTATCTGACCACCGAACATGCTGTAGATTTTAGCAGCATGGTTGAAGAGCATATCAAATGCCAGGAGCGAGAAGTTGACCGACATAATTTCGGCGATCGGACGCATGCCGACCATTGCCGCACCGATGGCGATGCCAACGATTCCTGACTCGGCGATTGGAGCGTCTCGGATGCGTTCTGGTCCGTACCGTTCGAGGAACCCGGCGGTGACGCCATAGGTGCTGCCGTAATGACCAATGTCTTCCCCGATAATGAAGACGCGCTCATCCTGCATTGCATCGTGCAACGCCTGGCGCAGCGCTTCGCGAACGGTGATAACCGGCATAATTCACTCTCCATGAATGGGTGGATCA
>JBEPYG010000414.1:0-3723 GCA_041641515.1 Roseiflexus sp. | reverse complement strand
CTTGCGGACTGTGTCGAGGAGGTGCGGCGCATGCCGCCAATTGACCCGCAATTCGTGCGTTCGGTGGTCGATACCCTTGTCGAGAACCCTTCGCCGGAAGTCGTTGCGGGGTTGTTGACAGCAGTCGGGATGCAGCCGGGTGTGTTACCACAGGAGATGGCGTTGATCAATGAAATCCTCGATGCGCTGCCGGATGCCGTGGCAAACGCGATCATCATCGAGTTCTTCAACAATCTCTCTTGAACTGATCGCCGATGATTGCCTGCCCCCAAGACCCTTGAGGTCGGGATGCGCTCTCCGGCGCGGTTAGGACGTGTGGCGCCGGTGAGGTGTGCTGCCAGTGAGGCATCTCCGGTGAAGACCTCAAGGGTCAGGCGCGTGTTCGTGTGTTCCACTCCTGCAAGACCCTTGAGGTCGGGATGCGCTCTCCGGCGCGGTTAGGACGTGTGGCGCCGGTGAGGTGTGCTGCCGGCGAGGCATCTCCGGTGAAGACCTCAAGGGTCAGGCGCGTTCTCTGTTCCCGCCTGCCACCTGCCACCCACCACCTACATGTTACACACTCAACATTCCCATCCACGCCAGCGATGCTGTACACACGATGGCGGAAAGTCCCAGCAGGCTGTAATACACACGCCCGGCTCCCGACCACCATTGCCGTGCCCAGGAGAGCGCCGCACAGACGAGGATCGCCAGCGTGGATGCTGGTATTGTCCAGATCGTCGCGACCAGTGTTGCAGAACGCGGCAATCCGTAGAAGATCGTTGCATCATTGGCAGTCGCCAGCTGGACGATCGTCACCACCGTCATAACGACGAATGCCACACCCGCAACGCCTGCCAGTACCACCAGCCAGCGTGCGGTGGTCGCCCCTGCAGAGGGTTCTGGCGCCTGCCTGCCGGTTATCCGGCGAAACAGCCAGGCGAGGGGCCAGATGATCCACGCTGAGATCAGCAGCAGCAACGCACCGGCAAAAGCGCCAAGCGGCGCCAGACCGGCAGCGTCGAGTGTCGCCAGAGCGAATGTTGTCGGGGTAAAGATAACCGTTGCCGGTGAGATGAAGCGCGGGCCCGCGCTCTCAGCGATGCAGGAGGAATCCGGCGGCTGATCTGGATTGTCGAGAAACGCCTTCAGGATGGAATCGGCGCAGGCGCTCGAACTGACCGCTCCGTGTCCAATAGCGGGAAAGGTGTACACATGGGCGCGACTCAGGGTGCGTGCAGCGATATCCCCGAACTCCGGCGGCGTAATCGGGTCGAACCTGCCCGACAGCACAAGTGTCGGAATATCACTGACCACCGGCTCATCCACGACCGGGTCAAGTTGATCGACCTGCCAGATGTTGCAGCGCTCCAGGTATCCTTCGAGACCGCGTCGTCCATCGAGGGCAAGGAACGGACGCACTCCCTGGAGTGGCGCGTCTTCAGGGGAAAAGTCGGCGTCTTCGGCGCAGATAACTGCATAGTGCATCCCCAAACTGAACGTGCGGTCGAAGACAATGATCGGCAGCACCTGCCCCAGCACGCGAAAGTCGTCGCGCGTCGCATCATCGATAATGCGCGGGACTGCAGGAATAAAACTCGACGCATACATGATCTGGAAGATCACATTGGCGAAACTATCGCCATCGAGCACAGCGTTGTACGTTCTACCGGTTTCATCGTCGGTTATTGGTACACGCACCGGTTCACGGTTCAGCCGCTCGATGGTTGTGATCAACGATTGCTCCAGGTTCGGATAGGCAGCGCGGCATCCGGCATCGGCAGCGCATGCGTTGAACAGTTCTGTATACGCGCGATCCTGTGAGCGAGGAACTTCGACCAGATAATTGACACTGGTCGGCACAACCGCATCGAGCACGACACTGCGCAGAATATCGGGGTGGTCGCGCATGACATGCTGCGCCAGCAGGGTGCCGTAGGAGACGCCATAGAGGTTGATCTTCTCATATCCCAACGCTCGCGCCAGCGCTGCAACATCTGCGGCATTCTCGACGCTGTTGAATGCCGAAAGGTCAATTCGTTCGTCTGCCAGACGTTGTCGGCACGCCGCCGCTGCTTCCAGTGACAGCCGATTCGACTCTTCGTAGGTCAATCGCTGCTCGATGGTGCGTTCGACCAGTTCCCACTGCTCCTGACAGACAAGCGACGGTTCAGAGTAGAGTGTGCCTCGCTGATCGAACAGGATGATGTCGCGGTCGAGCGTGTCGCGCAGACGGCTGCCAGGGCTGAAGAGAATCCGGGTGTAGGTGTCGATCGTTGAACCGCCTGGACCGCCCTGCAGCATCACCAGCGGGTCGGGTTTGCGATTGCTGGCGCGCGATTTGATGATTGCAACCGCAAGACGAATGACAGGACCATCCGGTTGTGCGTGGTATTTCGGCGCCTGGAGCCATCCGCACTCAAGGTCGCGCCCTTCAACGGCGCCGGTAGGGAGGTCGAACATACACGCATCGGGTTGAAATGCGCCTGTCGGAGTGACGGCGCGTACAGGCGGCGCGGTGAACCAGACCGGCAACAGCAGGAGGATGATTGACAGCACCGCAGGACGGTTGAAAAATGTGTTCAAAGAAGACTCCTTCGATGTTCAAACGAGGTCGGCAGGTGTTCGCGAAAACGATGATGCCGGCAGTTGCATTGATTATGTGTATGAGTATCATGATATACGATATTTGGCTATCATTTGGCGAAAGTGTCGAATGTATGCGCGTCACTCCCCTTCGTCATCGCACCGTTTCGATCCTGCTCCTGCTTCTCCTCCTGCTCAGTTCGGCAGTGCTTCCTGACACAATCGGTCGGGCGGAGTCCGGCAGCAGCCGTATCATCGTCGTGCTGCGCGCGCCTGCGGCGGCGGAGAGCGACCTGAATGCGGCGCTGTCTGGGTTTGCACAGACGCAGGAGGATGTCGCCGCTGCCGCAACCGCCGCAGGCGCGCGCGAGATAGCTCGTTTGCACACCCTGCCGGTGGTGATTCTCGATGCGCCCCCTGCAGTACGCAAACGTCTCGCCTCCGACCCGCGGGTCGCCGCCATTGCCGATGATGTGCTGATGGCGCCTCATTTGAGTGAAAGTGTACCGCTGATCGGCGCCGATCAGGTGCATCCCGAGGCCACCGGCACCGGCGTGGCGATTGCCATTCTCGATACCGGCGTCGATGCCGCGCACCCGTTCTTTGGCGGGCGCGTCGTTGCCGAAGCGTGCTTTTCGACGAACAATGCGGGTGATGGTGCAACCTCGCTCTGTCCTGGCGGAGTGACGGAATTCGTCGGTTCTGGCGCAGCAGCTCCTTGTACTGTCACAGGATGCGACCACGGGACGCACGTCGCCGGTATTGCGGCCGGCAACGGCGGTGTTGCACCGGGTGCGTCGATCATTGCGGTGCAGATCTTCTCGAAGATCAACAACTGCCTGGCATTCTCGCTCCCTTCGCCATGCGCACTGAGTTATGTCTCCGACCAGTTGCGCGCGCTCGACTGGCTGGCCTCGACGACGTTCAACCCACCGCTTGCAGTTGTCAATCTGAGCCTGGGAGCGGGATCGTTCAGCAATGTCGAGGCGTGTGAGACACACAGCAGCGGAGTTGTGCTGAAGCCTGCCATTGCTGCTCTGCGCAATCAGGGGATCATCACAGTCGCAGCTGCAGGAAACAATGGCGCAACCAGTGCTCTCAGCCTGCCTGCATGTCTGTCGAATGTCGTCAGCGTTGGTGCAACGACCAAAACCACTC
>JBEPYG010000413.1:0-3764 GCA_041641515.1 Roseiflexus sp. | reverse complement strand
GCTGACCGGCGCCGACCGCGCGGCGCTGACGCTCCTGGTGCAGGCGGGCACGGCGCTGCTGGAGAGTCTGACGGTTGCCGTGCTGTGGCTGCTGCTTCGGCGTGCCGGCGCGGGAAAAACAGCAACACTCTACACAGCGGCGATCTATGCTCTTGCGCCGCCAATCCTGCGAGCGTACTCCGTCGGCGAAATGGCAAACCTGCTGGCACAGGCGCTGGTTGCGCCACTGATCCTGTGGATGGCACTAACGCTGCACGATCGATCATGGAAGGCAACGCTCTCTGGTGCAGCTCTGATCCTGTTCATCCTGCTCAGTCACGGTGGTGTTGCGCTTTCGACCGGTGCAATGCTGGCAGTCTGGTTCTTCCTCCTCCTGGTCTGGCGGCGAAACCAGGAACCGCGCGGCGCGCCTCTGCGCTGGGAACTGCCGGTTGCCGCCGGGATCGCCGGGATCGCGTCGATCATGCTCTTCTACTCGGCGTTCGGCTATGTGGCAGAGGCGCGCCGCGCCGCTCAGGAGACGCTGGCGGCGCAGGGGATTATCTGCCCGCCAGGCGATCCGCTGCTCGACAAACTGAACTGGTGGATCGTCGGCTTCATCTTCAACCCCGGCGCCCCCATACCACCGCCTGCACTGGCGGCTGGCATCACCGGCGTGTTCGTCATTGCCCGCTCGCACAACAGCGCAATCCGCATCGTCCTGGCAGCCTGCTGGCTTGGCGCCATGGCGAGTCTTGGAACGCTCCTGTTCAGCGACCAGCCGGTGCGCTGGACGATCTTCATCTATCCGGCGCTCTCCATCGGCGCGGGGATGGCACTGGAGCAATGGCAGCGCCGCAGTCGCGTCGGCGCGGCGCTGGCAGTCACAGTGTTCCTCTTCCTGATCTGGTATGGCGCCGCCGACTGGGTACGCCAGGTGAGTGAGTATTTGCGGTAGAGTTCAGATCCACGTTACGTGAACACTCCGCACGCAGCGCTGCATTCAGGCGCGCCCGGACGCCTTGCGCAACAATCTGCAATCTCACATCTCCAATCCGAAATGGTATCAGCGTCCGACGATCTCCCGCTCAGCCCGTTCCAGCAACAGGTCTCGATTCGCAAGAACCGTGTCGGCGGTCACCGGGATACGAATGGTCGGCGCCACACCTACCCCCTCCAGCAGCGGCGTCCCATCCGGGAGAAGCGTGCGTCCAGTTGGAACCTGGAGAAAGGTATTGTCCGGCAGGATATACTGCCCGCGCGCAACCTCGGCGTACACCCCGGCCGTCGGCGTCTCGCCGATGACGATCATGCCAGGGACTTTGCTGAAGCCAAACGACTCATACTCACATGCGCTGAAGCACGCCTGACCCACCAGCAACACGAGTTTATCGAAGCGGTACTGGTTCTGGTTCGGCAGAATCTTATCAATCGGACCTTTTGGCTCGAACCGTCCAGTACGCTCACTGTAATACTCATCCTGACCGACGATAATCTCCTGATCGGTCAGAAATCCTGCCAGACCCAATGGCGCGCCGCCACTATTCTGGCGCATGTCGATGATAACACCGGGAACGTCCAGATCCTCAAACGTCTGGAGCGCTCGCTCGAACAGCCGGATCAGCAGGTACAGATCGTCGTAATTGGAGTTGATGCGGATATAGCCGGCGCCAGACGGTCGAACCTCGAATTCGACCGGTAGCGCTGCCGGGTTACGCTCCTGGAAGATCGACGTCGCCAGAAAACTGTCGCGCTCCTCAACAGCGCGTAATGTAACCGTTCGCGGTGCGCTGCGCGGATTGGCGAACGTGACCTCCGCTTCCGTCCCGACCGGCGCGCGCAACAGGTAACGCGCCTGCTGATACCGCAGTGCAAAATCGGTCGAGAATGGCCCCCCCAATGGCTCGACGGCGCTAATCGCATCTTTGACAGGTGTTCCATTGAATGCGAGCAACTCGGCGCCCACCTGCATCCCGGCACGATCGGCAGGACCGTTGCGGGTAACGAAGACGACTAGCGCGCGACCATCGTCCAGTTCGCGGATGGCGAACCCGTATCCGCCTGCGGCTCGTTCACGGAACAACGACCCAGACAGCGGCGAACTGAGTCCGACGTGTCCATCGCGGAAGGCATTCACAAAATCGAACATCACCTCGAAGAACGCGCGGCGATCCCGGCGTCGCTCCGCATCGGCAACGCGCGGCGCCAGCTCAGTGTAGAGCGAGTCCCAATCCGGCGCTTTGCCGGGAATGCCGTTGAAGGCATACTCAACGCGCACCTTCTGGAACATGGCATCGAACGCTTCTGTATATGACAGATTGGAGAAATCCTTGATTGCCGCGTCCGATGGTTCATACAGCGTTACCTGCACGTCACGGGTGCGTTCAATACCAAACGGACGTTGATCGAGATCGATCACCGAATATCCGGCAGGCAGAGGTCCAACCGGATCGTCGGCGGTAAACAGCAACCCGTCATCGCCAAAACCGGTCGGAAACTGCTGTGCATCGTCCGGCGCCCACACGACCAGTTTGCCGCCAGTAATCTCGCGGTTATTCGCCGGATCATTGACTGTCGAAGCGAGATAGGAGGGCCAGCCGAAACTACGGTCATCTCCCTCGGAAAACGGTCCGCCATACAGGTTGGGCCAGTACGCAACCACGAATACCTGCACACCGGCATCACGCTGCCCGTTGTTATCGACATCCGCCATCATTCCCGACGGGCGCGCGGGGAGAGCGAGACGAAACGTGCCACGCTGTTGCCTTGTGTCGATCGTCATCGGTCCGAGCACCTGGCTCTCGACCGGCACCTCCCATTCTTCGTCGCGGGTGATAAATCCGTAGAGATCGACGAGTCCGACTGCGTGCTGGAGGTAGTAGGTGGTAATGATGTCATTGGTGTACTCGAACTCGCCGGTGATGGTTTCCACCCCTCCATCTGACGGCAAGGGCGTTGGTCCGGTATCGTCTGGCGATGGCGTGGTTGCTACCGGTGAGACGGCAGGTGGTCTAACAGCGGTCGCCATGGGTGCCGACAGCTCCGCGACTGGCGGCGTAGGCGCTGCAGTCGGCGGAGAAGCTGCGGGCGATGAAGCGGGTGCATTGCCACATGCGACCAGCGCCAGAAGCAGAATTGCGACGACTCCGATATGCCAGAAAGGACGTTGTTGCATACCTGCACCTTTCGCGGACTCCCCCACACACTCCGAACGCGCAGGAGACTCTGTATGTGTACAATGAAGTATTGTAGCCCCCTCTGCACAAGGATGCAATGCTGCTCCGGTGTGAAACGCCGACTCACCTGGTGCAATTGGCGCGCAAAGGTGACGATTCTGGGCGATGCTGCACCGCATCCTATCCTATGCCGCCGGTGCGCATCCGTCAGCCCGCTCATCCGCACGACACATATGTACACAGTTGCAGCGGTACAATGCCCGTCAGCTAATCCACCTGCCGGGCATGTGCGCCTGAACCGAAGGAGATTCCCCCGAACCCCCGAAGGTGCCTGAACCAGGTGGAGTCGCTCCACAGCAACCCATCAATCACATCGGGCATCCACACAGAGCGACGCTGCCCCCACGATCTCGTATCATCGCACGACTAGCGGCAAGTAGACAGTCGGCCTCTCGATTCCGGGTGGCGCCAGATTCAACCCAACCAGAATGGGATCGTGGTCCGAGGTGCGGTACTGGTCGGGCGCGAACAAGCTCGTCACCTGTCCTGGGCTCTTGAAGTTCGTGTTGTAGTCGAGCACGTTCGGCTCATCGGCGTTGATGTGGTGCT
>JBEPYG010000412.1:0-3766 GCA_041641515.1 Roseiflexus sp. | reverse complement strand
CCTCGCCAGCATCACTATCCGGAACTCGACCTGGCAGAGCACGATCGCGGCATTGCGTCGCGCCATCACGCAATCATCGAACGGAATGGCGATTACTACACGTTGACCGACCTTGGCTCGACCAATGGCACGCTCGTCAATGGGACGCCGCTGCCGCCGCATCAGAAACATCGCCTGCGTTCCGGCGACCGGATCAAGATCGGTGAAGTGGAAATCGAGTTTCGCTGGGGATAGATGATGGGTAAGACGCCACGTGTTCTTATTCTGCGCGCCGCCGGCATCAACCGCGATAACGATGCTGCACTGGCGATTGAACTTGCGGGAGGGCACCCGGAGACAATCCACATTAACCGGCTCATTGCCGGCGAACGGCGCCTGATGGACTATGCGATGCTGGTCGTTCCGGGAGGGTTTTCGTATGGCGACCACCTGGGCGCCGGGAAGCTCCTGGCGGTCGATCTCATCCACTGCCTCGGCGATCAGATTGCCCGCTTCATTGCCGATGGTCGTCCGGTGATCGGCATTTGCAACGGCTTCCAGGCATTGGTGAAGGCCGGCATTCTTCCTGGCATACGCCTGGATGACGGCAGCAACGTTTCGCAGTCGGTAACACTCACCAACAATGCCTCCGATCGTTTTGAGTGCCGCTGGGTGCATCTGGCTGCCGACCCAACCAGCGTATGCGTCTTCACCCGCGGCATCGAGCGACCGATTGAGGTTCCGGTCGCTCACGGCGAAGGACGCTTCGTGGTGCGCAGTGACGCCACCCTCGCTGCGCTGCGCGCCGCCGGTCTGGTGGCGCTGCGCTACGTCACTGCCGATGGTGGTGCGCCTGCATACCCCGAAAACCCGAACGGCTCTGTGGATCACATTGCCGGGATCTGCAACCCCGGCGGCAATGTGCTGGGACTGATGCCGCACCCGGAGAACGCGGCGCTGCCGTACCAGCATCCGCGCTGGACGCGCGAGCCGCTGCGGAACGAAGGAGAGGGGTTGATTATATTCCGGAATGCGATCCGGTACGCTTCCGGGATATGATTGTCGCTACCGAAACCACCTGCGCTGCGCCTCTTCAAAGAACCCCTCGGCGCGCAGCGCGTCGAGCGCCCGATTGACGGCTTCGTGCAGACGATACGCTTCCGGCGCCAGCGCGATGACATATGGCTCGAAGGTGAGCGCCTGCGCCACACGTAACGCTGGCGCGCGTGCGATGGCAATCAGCGCCGACGGATGATCGACAATAGCGGCATCTATCTCGCCACGCTCCACCGCCGCCAGCGCATCATCAGGTGTGTCGTAATCGGAGCGCAACGTGAACGTTGCCCCCTCCGCCAGGCGCCGCCGCGCCAGGGTATCGGCGTCCGATCCAAGCGCCACGCCAACCACACGACCGGCAAGATCGGCTTCTGTGGCGATCGATGCATCCGATCGAACCACCAGCATCTGCCCCGCATCGAAGTAGAACTGCGAAAAGCGCGCGCGCCAGCCGAGTTCTGGAGCATAGGGAAGGGCGGAAATCGCCACATCAGCGCGCCGCGCCGCCAGGTCATCGTAGATCGAGTCCAGTCCGCTGGGCACGAATTCGACCTGAACACCAAGATGCGACGCAATTGCGCGCGCCAGATCGATGTCGTAGCCGGCAGGTTGTCCATCCTCCATCCAGGTGAACGGGTAAAAGCCGAGATCGACCGCCACCCGCAGGGCGCGGCGTTGTTGCACCCCAGCCCACACGGGGTCGAGTCCCTGCCCGGCGACGTTCAGCCCCGTTTGTGCACTCACTGCCAGCGTCGCGTACCCGACAACAATCAGCAGTGCCGCCACATCGATCCAGCGCCTGTCAGCGCGTTGCCACCATCGCATCCGAAGCATCTCTCTCATCGTATCTTCATACAAACGCCTTGATAACCGGTCTGTATTCAAGTATACTTTAACCAGTCTCGATAATAGCTCTTCACACCTGCTGTTTTTTCTCCTGGTGTATCTATCCGTCCATATCAACAGACCGACGACATCGACCGTCGATGGATGAGTGTTAGTTTCAGGAAATGTGGTGATACGTATGCAGGACCCGCGTCATATGTCGCAATCCCCGGCTCAGCAGGCGCCACCGCCGCCATACCCCGCCCAGCCACCGTATCCATACTACACGCAGCCGCCTCGTGTTGGCACAGCCGGTCGTTTTGCCCGTCTAATGCGTCTGCTCCTACGGCGCGTGCTCTATAGTCTGGTGCTGCTCGGGCGCGCGATGCGACCCTTTGCACCGACTCTGGCAGTCGCCGTTGTGCTGCTGGGTGTTATCGGTTGGATGAGCTGGCAACTCTGGGGACCCAAGCCGGACGGACCGACCTTCACCCGCGCTGACTCGATTCCGCCTGCGCCCGCGGTGCTCAACTACCTGCAGGGACGCAAAACGTTCAACGCCGATATGATGTGGGACTCGTTCAGCACCGAGTACCAGACTTCTCGGCTCAACGTTGGCGCCTCGAAAGCAACCCTGCAATCACAGGCCAATATCGAGAAGAATATGGGTCTAGTGTATAACCGCTACGACTATATCGGTGGCATCCCTCTTGACGATGGCGGCTCGATGTATTTCTATGCGGTGCAGGTGTCGCTCCAGAGCCAGAGCGCCAAAGTGCCAATGATCATCACTGCCAACCCGGATGGCAAAATCATTAATATCATCTCGCCGCTCGATCGGCTGTCACAGAATAACTGATCCGCTTTCGCGTCCAGTGTGAGTGGCGCACACGCGCCTGAGATGAGGAGTTGAAGCATGGCCCTTGAACCATACCGCCCCAGCGTCGACCCGCGCTACCGCGATGAACTCGACCGCGAACTCGATCAGAAAATCGACCAGGCGCTCCATCGCTGGCCCTGGAAGGTGCGCCGCCTGATCTGGCGCGTGTTGATCGCCGTCGCTGCAATCTGGCTGGTGGTCAATCTGGCGCCGCGTGCCGTCGAGTTCGTGATGACGAACGATATGGGAGCGGCGATCATTCAGGTGCTGCTGATCGGCGCCTACCTGTTCTTCTTCATCGGCTTCCAGTTCTTCCTGATGTTTTACTTTATGGGGCGCACCCGTATCTACTGGCTCAAGCCAGGTGAGACGGGCATCGGCTTCAAGGATTACAAAGGGAACCCGGAAGTGCTGGAAGCGGCGCGCCGGATTGTGACGTTACTCAAGGGCGCAAAAGAATTCAAAGAGATGGGCGGCGAAGTCACCCGTGGCGTGCTCCTCATCGGCCCGCCGGGAACTGGGAAAAGTTACATGGCACAGGCAGTAGCCACTGAAGCTGGTGTGCCATTCGGCTATCTGAGCGCCCCATCGCTGACATCAGCATGGATGGGTATGGGCAACATGAAGGTCATGCTGCTCTACCGCAAAGCGCGCAAACTTGCGCGCGAGTATGGCGCCTGCATCCTCTTCATCGACGAGATTGACGCGATCGGTATGGCCCGCAGCGCCAACCTCGCAGGTCAGGGCGCGATGGGGATGTCGCCTGATCCCAACCATGGCGGGCGCGCCAATGTGGTGATGGGCATGGGTATGGGCATGGGCGCAGGAAGCGGTCTGCTCAACGAACTGCTCATCCAGATGGATCCACCGCCCCACGAACAGTCGCTGAGCGGAAAAATCCTGCGTTTCTTCGGTCTGCGCCGCAAGAAAGCGGAAATGCCGCCAGTCCTGACAATGGCGGCGACCAACCTGGCGGAAACGCTTGACGCAGCGCTGTTGCGACCAGGTCGCTTCGACCGCAAGATT
>JBEPYG010000411.1:0-3770 GCA_041641515.1 Roseiflexus sp. | reverse complement strand
AAGTCTCCCGCTCATTCTCCTGACTCTGGTGACAGGGGTCGCACTTGGCTGGTTTCTCAATGACCTGATGCGTCGCCCTCCGACGCCGCTGGCGTTCGAATCGGTTTCACCACCTATGATGACTGCGCCGACTGCTGCCGTACCAGCAGCGCCAACCGCCACCGTGACAGTCGCACCGCCCACACTGCCTTCGACCGCGTCTCCTGTCCCCACCGTTACGTCTCCGCCGCCAACACCCGATCTGCTGCCCACAGCGACGCCCCCGCCGCGTGTCGTCGGCTATGCAGGGCATCGAGTCGCCGCCGGTGAGACGCTTGAGCAGATCGCGGAACGCTACGGCAGCAGTGTGGCGCTTATTGAAACATACAACCGGCTCGACGCGCCGCCGCGCGTCGAAAGGGAACTGGTTGTGCCATTGCTCGCACCGACCGACGCAGGTGATGCGCTGCTGGTGCAGCGCGGCGGCAGGGAGCGCCCCTGGGTTGCGCTGACCCTCGACGCCGGCGCAGGCGCAGAACCGACCCCGCGCATGTTGCAGGCATTACGCGACCGTGGTGTAACGATCACGTTCTTTCTGACCGGACGCTGGATGCGCGCCAATCCCGATCTGGTGCGCCAGATAGTGGCGGATGGACACGAACTCGCCAACCACACGGTGAATCATCCCAACCTGACGACAGTCGACGATGACACGATCCGGCGCGAATTGAACGAAACTGAGGCGATTCTGCAAGAGATTGCGCCGGGAGCGACGACGCGCCCCTTCTTCCGCCCGCCTTACGGTGCATACAATGAGCGGGTGCTGCGCGTGGCGCTGGCAGAAGGGTATCTCCCGGTCTATTGGACGCTCGACAGCTTGGATTCGGTCGGTGAACCGAAGACGCCGGAGTTTCTCGTTGATCGGGTCACGCAAAAACTTAGCCCGGATGATCTGCGCGGTGCGATCATTCTGGCGCACTGCGGCAGCGACGCGACCGCTGATGCGCTGCCGGAGATTCTGGATCGATTTGCAGCGATGGGGTTCGAGGTGCGGAAACTGTCGGATGTCTTGAGGTGAAGTACGCGACATTCGCAAACCCTGCCTCGTTTACCCTGTTCCACTCGTAGATTGCCTTACGGAACGCCTTCCGCCAATCCTCATAGATCGCCCTGCAATCGGCGTCTCTGGCAGCGACCTTGTCATATGGCTCGAACGCCGCCTTCTCGTTGGACTCGAGGATTTTACGCTTCTACTCAAGGAGTGCAGTTCAGCACCGGGCGCCATTGCGTGTGCGGGTCGGGCACGCATCGTCACATTCGTTTCCGCTGAAGCAGTCCTGATCGTTTTCTGGCATGCTTTCGGCAACTCATTTCCACAATTCGGGGGCGCCCTCAATATCACGAATCGGCGGCGGTAATAGATTTTACAAGCGGGATGATACGTTGCCCTGCCGATGCAAAACACCATTTTGACGGTAAGTCTGAAAACTCATCAGTTATCTATACTATTCTTGCACATTTTTGCAAAATCGTGTACAATTTGTATACCCCTTTTGTATCCTAAGTTCAGATTGCTCAGGAGCACAGCATGAAACGACGTGAGTTTCTTCGTGGCGCCGCAGCAGGTGTCGCAGGCGGACTCGGGCTGACTCTGGCTGCTTGTGGTCAACCGCCGGCTGTCACGAACCCGCCCACGCAGGCGCCGGCAGCACCGACTGCTGCTGGCGAACAGCCGCCAGCTCCCGCAGCTGCAACGACAGCTCCGGCGCCACAGGCGCCAGCTCAGGGCTCATCGTTGCCGGCGATTGAATGGCGCATGGGGACCAGCTGGCCGGTTGGGCTGGACACCATCTATGGAGGTGCAACCGTTCTCGCCGAGCGCGTGACCGAACTTTCCAACGGCATGTTTAAGATCACCACCTTCCCGGCGGGTGAACTCTTCCCCGGTCTTGAGGTGCTGCAAAACGTATCGCAGGGCACAGTCGAATGCGGTCACACTGCGCTCTACTACTATGTGGGTCTTGATCCGGCATGGGGAATTGCCACTGCGCTGCCCTTCGGTCTCACTGCACAGCAACAAAATTCGTGGATCTACCATGGCGGCGGCGAAGAGGCGATCAACAAACTCGGTCAGAACTTTGGCGTCATCTGCTTCGCTGCCGGCAACACCGGTGCGCAGATGGGCGGCTGGTTCCGGCGCGAAATCAATACCGTCAGCGACCTGCAAGGGTTGAAGATGCGCATCCCCGGCCTGGGCGCCCAGGTGATGCAGCGCCTTGGCGTTGTTACGCAGACGCTGCCTGGTGGTGAGATCTTCCAAGCTCTTTCGACCGGCGCCGTCGACGCCGCCGAGTGGGTCGGCGCGTATGACGACGAGAAGCTGGGTCTGCCCGATGCGGCAGACTTCTACTATTCACCGGGCTGGTGGGAGCCGGGTCCGAGCCTCCACGTCGTTATTAACCTGGACGCATGGAACAAGTTGCCCAAAGAGTACCAGAGCTTCGTGCGTGTGGCAGCGTGGGAGTCAAATATGAACATGCTGGCCAAGTACGATGCGCTGAACAACGACGCCCTTGATCGTATCGTGACGAAGGGCAAGAAGTTGAAGGTTTACAGCAACGAGATCTTGAATGCAGCCCAAAAGGCGGCATTCGAACTCTATGCTGAAAATGAGGCAAAGTCAGCCGCCTTTAAGGAGATCTTCCCCAGCTGGAACAAGTTCCGCCAGAAGATCCAGCGCTGGCATCAGACCAACGAGCTGCCCTTCAACCTGTTCGTGCGTGATAACCCGATCTAATAAGTATCTTTCTACAACGTATTCCAGGGGCGAAGAACATCGTTCTTCGCCCCTTTGTGTTGCTTTGCAGGCAAAGGGCGGTTGCGCCTGCTAATGGGGTGGGTCAATTCATAGCGTTGCCATGAAGACACAAAGAGCGCGAAGCCTGAAAATACTTCGCACCCTTTGCTACGCTGCAGATCACGCGAATCTGCCTACAAAATGCAATTTGACACGAGTTGAGCAGCGCTGATCGTTGAATCCGATTTGCTCACTGACCAAACGAAACAGCCGGCAAATACAGCACTATTTGTGGGAAGAATATCAGAACTATCACGATCGCCAACTGAATGGCGATAAACGGTATGACACCACGGTAGATGTCGCCGGTGGAAATGCCAGGTGGCGCAACCCCGCGCAGATAGAAGAGTGCAAAGCCGAACGGCGGGGTCAGGAACGAGGTTTGCAAATTAGCGCCCAACAGCACCCCAAACCAGACCAGATCGAAACCAAGCTCCTTCGCCACCGGCACGAAGAGCGGAATGACGATAAAACAGATCTCGAAGAAATCGATAAAGAAGCCAAGCAAAAAGACAATCAGCATGCTCACGATCAGGAAGCCCCATGCGCCGCCGGGCAGGTTGGTCATCAGATCGAACACAAACTTGTCGCCGCTCAATGCACGGAAGACAAGGGCAAACGCCGTCGAACCGATCAGAATGAAGAGCACCATGGTGGTGGCGCGCATGGTAGCATCGCAGACCGCAACGAAATTCTTCCAGGTCAGGCGGCGGTTAGCCAGCGCCAGCAAGGTTGCGCCGAGCGCGCCCACAGCGCCCGCCTCGGTCGCAGTGGCAATACCGAAAAAGATCGAGCCGAGCACCGCCACGATCAAGAGCAAGGGTGGAATCATCACCTTGACCACCCGCGACGCCAGCGCCGATCCTGTAATCGAGCGGGCTGAGAGCGGCAGAGCGGGGGCTACGTCGGGCCTCAGCAACGCTACAATCCAGAA
>JBEPYG010000410.1:0-3808 GCA_041641515.1 Roseiflexus sp. | reverse complement strand
GTCGCGCAGCTGGCGCAATGTCGTAAGCAGACGTGTCGTGTCGCGCGGATGTAACCCGATGCTTGGCTCATCCAGCACGTAGAGCGCACCGCTCAAACCAGACCCGATCTGCGTCGCCAGGCGGATGCGTTGCGCCTCACCGCCCGAAAGGGTGGTTGCGGGCCGGTCGAGGGTGAGGTAGTCCAGCCCGACCTCATTGAGAAACCGCAAGCGGGCGCAGATGTCGCTCAGGATCGGTGCGGCGATCTGGCACTCGCGCGTGGTGAGAGCATACGTGGGCGAGCGAAGATGACCGTCCCCTATTTCGCGCTGACGGGTCAGCATGGCATTAATATCGGCAACTAATGCCTTTGACCATGCCCAGGCATGAGCGATGGGGAGCGCTGCCACCTGCGCAATCGTATACCCGGCGACAGTGACGGCGAGCAACTCAGGACGCAGGCGCGCACCATTGCACGCCGGACACACCCGTGGCGTCATAAACTGTTCGATCTGTGCGCGTTCGTTTTCATCGGTGCATTCTGCCAGACGGCGGCGCAAACCGGGAATCACTCCTTCGAACGGCGCCTCGATAACGCGCTCCTCGTTGCGCAGCCGATAGCGCAACGGCATCACATCACCGTCGGAACCGTAGAGAATCGTCGCGACCACCTCTGGACGCAGTTCGCGGAGCGGAGTATCCATCGAAAAGCCGAGGTGAGCGGCGAGCGATGCCAGCAGATCGTCGAAATAGCGGCGCTGTGCGCGGCTGACGTGCGCCCAGGGCGCGATTGCGCCCTCTGCCAGCGAGAGCGAACGGTCAGGAATGACCAGATCAGGGTCGAACTCCAGCACGTTCCCGAGACCGTCGCATACCGGACAGGCGCCCGAAGGATTGTTGAACGAAAAATCGCGTGGCTCGAGCGCCCCAATCGTGGCAGGACCGTGAACCGGACAGGCATACCGCTGCGACAGGGTCAGTTCATCGCCGCCGACGATCTGGATGAGCACCACTCCATTGCCGATCCGCAGCGCTGTTTCGACCGAATCGGCGACGCGCACGCGAAACTGCGACTGATGGGCGGCAGCATCAGCCTGTGGAACGACCAACCGGTCAACAACGACGTCGATCGTATTGGGATGGCGCCGATCCAGGCGCAGGTCATCTGCGAGGTCGCGCACTTCACCGTTGATGCGCACCCGCACAAACCCCTGCTTGCGCACCTGATCGAGGAGGGACTGATGATCACCCTTCTGATCGCGCACGAGCGGCGCCATCAGAAGGATGCGGCTACCGGCAGGCAGACCGAGGATGGTATCGATCATCTGTTGCACTGACTGACGGGTCAACGGATGACCGCAATGAACACAGTGCGGACGACCAATCCGGGCAAACAGCAGGCGCAGATAATCGTAGATTTCGGTGACGGTGCCAACCGTCGAGCGCGGATTGCGCACCACTCCCTTCTGATCAATAGCGATCGCGGGCGAAAGCCCTTCGATAGCGTCAACGTCTGGCTTGTCGATCTGACCCAGGAACTGGCGCGCATATGCAGAGAGCGATTCGACATAGCGACGCTGCCCCTCGGCAAAGATCGTGTCGAACGCCAGCGAGGATTTGCCAGAGCCGGAGAGACCGGTCATCACCACCAGCGCATTGCGTGGCATGGTGACGGTCACATTCTTCAAATTGTGGACGCGCGCTCCGCGCACCACAATCCAATCAGCAGCCATGGCATCTTGTTGCTATGCAGGATCAGATCAGGGATGGTAGCACGGAACAACGCAGAGATCAAATGCCTACGTGAATTTCTCGCCGCGCACCACCTGCACCGGAGTGACATAGGCAATGACCGCATAATTCGGGAAATACTGGTCTGCCACGACTTCCACGATGCGTTCTGCAACCTCGGGCGAGACGATCGTCTCAATCTTGACATTGCCGCCCTGCCACTGGCTGGCGTGAATGCCGCGCGTTCCCTCGCCGTGCACCTCAGAGATAGTGTAGCCATGCGCGCCGAGCGCTTGGATCTCGTGGATCAACCGATCCTTCAACACCGGTTCGGCAATGATCGTTACCAGTCGTACCGTCGTCAGGTTCATAGGTTCACTCCTTTCTGTGCACGCCATCGTGCAGTATCAGACCCGTCCCAGCGCTGCGGCCAGCCAGCGTGCATACTCATAATACAACGGTAAGCCAATAATAAGATTCAACGGCAGCGTAATCCCGAGCGACGATGTCAGGTAGATACTCGGATTCGCCTGCGGGAACGTCGCACGCACAGCGGCAGGAGCATCGATGTACGATGCGCTAGCTGTGATCGCCCCCAGCAGAAAGGCGCCGTTAGGGGAGAGCCCTGCCAGTAGACCGAGCGATGTGCCAATGATACCGTTAATCAGCGGCATCACTGTTCCAAAAACTGCCATAAACGGCCCAACCTTGACAAAGTCGCGCAATTGTCTGCCAGCGAGCATGCCCATTTCGATCAGGAAGAAGACGAGCACACCGCGGAAGAGATCGCCGTAGAGCGGTTTGATGCGTTCAAACCCCTGCTCCCCGATAATCACGCCGATCAGCAGCCCGCCAAGCAACAAGACAACGCTTCGTCCGGTCAGCGTGTCGCGGATAACTCGACCGAGCGGGGTATTCTGACTCTGACTCGCTCCCAGGCGCCAGCGCCCAATGAACAGCGCCACGACAATCCCCCATTCCATTAATGCCACCAGCGCCGGAATGAACGCCTCAAAGGTATTCTGTCCATCGGGCAGACGCTCGACGAACGAGATACCCGCCACGAAGGTCACCGATGATACTGAACCATAGTGTGCTGCAATGCCGGCAGCGTTCGGAATGTCGAACCTGCCGGGACCGCGCAGGATCAGGTAGCACCAGACAGGCACGGCAATTGCCAGAGCGATGGTGACCAGCGCAGGAAGCAAAAACTCGCCAATCGTCGTCCCCGCCAGTTCGACGCCGCCGTTCAGTCCAATCGAGAAGAGCAGATAGACCGATATCGCCTTGATGATCGGCTCTGGAATCTCGACCTCGCTTCTGATCAGTGTTGCCACAATGCCCAGAACAAATGCCAGCACCAACGGTGACAGCAGATTGCTGCGGATGATCTCGATCGTGTCCATACTTTCTCCAAAAAGATATATAAAGATATTTACGACACTTTGGAATGTATCAACTCTACGTTTTCTTGTCAATATGAAGACTTAAGCGACACAAAAAGACTATACCTTTGGCGGAGCATGCTCCACCGGATGGTGGAGAGGGGGTTAATCGACGTCGCGGCGCAGCATGTATCCCTGACCGCGAACAGCGATGAGTTTGCGGGGATGTTTGGGGTCTGGTTCGATCTTTTCGCGGATGCGCTCGATAATCTTCTGCAGCGCACTGTCAGACGGCGGGGCAACGGGCCAGATCGCGCGCTTCACCTCGTCGCGGCTGCACACCCGACCGGCATGCTCGCGCAGAAAGGCGTAGACTTCCCCTTCGAGGTGAGTGAACGCCGGCGGCGGGACAACGGAGGGAGGCGACGGCGACGCATCCGATGGCGATGCGTCGGGCTGATCGTGCAGCGCCTGAGCGAACATCGTCGAGGTGATCCGCCAGCCATGGCGGTCGCGCTGCGCCAGTCCGCGCGCCTGGAGCGCCTCGAAGAGTGCGGTTTCGCCGGAGGAGCGCGTGCGCCCCTGATCGGACAGCGCCTGATGTGCGTCGGGTATGCTGGTGTGCAGTTCGACCAGTTCACGCCACCAGGAGCGGCAGAGCGGACGCGCTTCCTCGATAGCGGCGCATTCGGCGTCCTCGATGCTGCCGCTG
>JBEPYG010000409.1:0-3817 GCA_041641515.1 Roseiflexus sp. | reverse complement strand
GCGGCGGTTGCACATGCGGCGAAAGCCGCGCAGGTCATCGATCAAACGGTACAGTCGCTGACCGAGTCACAACAGGCGGTTGCAGCTTAGAGCGCAACGTTGCAGTTTGCAATTCCGAGGAGAAGTGCCGATGGCTGTCTACCACGAAGCGATATCACAGGCGAGACCGCACCGTCTTACCAGGCGCGCCGACCGCTGGTTGCTGTTCGGTGCTCTGCTGGTCAATGACATCCTGATCATTCTGAGCAGTTTTGCGCTCGCCTATGCAGTGCGTTTCTGGAGCGACCTGCCGGTCTTTCGGGAGGGATGGGTCAATCCCGGGTTTTATGCCACGGTCGTTCTGTTGATGACACCAGTCTACCTTGCCTTGTTCGGGGCATATGGGTTGTACCACCCCGCGAATCTGCTGGGCGGCACGACCGAATATGCGCGGATGTTCAATGCAGTGACAACCGGAGTGCTGCTGGTCATCATCGTGAGCTTCCTGTTTCCAGAATTTGTCGTTGCACGCGGGTTTCTACTTCTGTCGTGGGGACTGCTGCTTGTCTTTGGCATCACCGGTCGCTTCATCACGCGCCGTTTCATCTACGCCCAACGCCGAGCGGGTCGGTTTATCAACCGTACCCTGATCGTCGGCGCCAACCCGGAAGGACTCGCTATTGTCGAGCAACTGCGCTCGGCAAAGACAACCGGCATGCATATCCTGGGGTTCATCGATGATTATCTCCCGGTTGGCAGTGAGCCAATTCCTGGTGTGCCTGTATTGAGCACCTCGGCTGCCTTTTCGTCGCAGATTCGTCAGCACGATGTCGATACCGTCATTATCGCCAATACGTCAATCATGCGCGAGCAGTTGCTGTCGCTCTACAGCACGCTCGATACCTTTCAGAACGTTGAGGTTCGCCTGGCATCGGGTTTGTTCGAGCTGTTGACAACCGGGGTGCGGGTGCGTGAGGAGGGATGTGTTCCACTCCTGGTGCTGAACAAGACGCGGATCACGGGCATGCACCTGATCGCCAAGACAGTGCTCGATTATACCCTGGCTGCCACGGCATTGATCGCGCTCATCCCCTTCTTCCTTGTCGTCGCGTATCTGATCAAGCGCGACTCGCCCGGTCCGTTTATCTACCGACGACGGGTTGTCGGGCAGGGACGGCGCGAGTTCAATGCATTCAAACTGCGCACCATGCACATCAACGGTGATCGGTTGCTGACACCCGAGCAAAAGCGCGAACTCGAAGAACATGGCAAGTTGAAAGATGATCCGCGCGTCACCAGGGTTGGCGCGTTCCTGCGAAAGTACAGTCTCGACGAACTGCCGCAGCTGGTCAACGTCCTGCGCGGCGACATGAGCCTGGTCGGTCCGCGCATGATCACACGCCAGGAACTGGAAAAGTTTGGCAAATGGCAGCACAACCTCTCCACGGTGAAACCCGGTCTGACCGGTTTGTGGCAGGTGAGCGGACGCAGCGATCTCTCCTACGAGGAGCGGGTGCGCCTGGATATGCACTACATCCGCAACCACACGATCTGGCTCGATCTGCAGATACTCTTCCAGACGATACCGGCGATGCTGACCGGTCGCGGTGCGTACTGAACAAGGAGCGACACCATGGCAAAAATACTGCGAGCAGCGCTGATCGGCGCGGGGATTATGGGTCTCAACCACGCGCGAGTCTATTCTGAGATGGACGATGTCGAACTGGTGGCAATCGCCGATATCGACCCAAAGACAGTTGCGCGATTGACGCAGCGGTTCCGCGTGCGCGGCTATACCGATTATCGCGAACTGCTTGATCGTGAGCAACTCGACATGGTTTCAGTCGTTGTGCCCACGGAGCATCACTATGCCGTCGTGAGCGATACCCTGCGCGCCGGAGTTGCCACACTGGTGGAGAAGCCAATTGCGGCAACTGTCAGGCACGGTGCTGAATTGATTTCGCTGGCGCACGAAACCGGTGTATTGCTCACCGTTGGTCATATCGAGCGGTTCAATCCGGCAATCATTGCTTTGAAAGGTCAAATCGATCACGGGGCATTAGGGCGCATCTACCAGATCGTGTCGCGTCGCCTCAGCCCATTTCCCAGTCGGATCAAAGATGTCGGCGTCGTCGTCGATCTAGCTACGCACGACCTCGACATTATGCACTACCTGACCGACTCGATTGTTATCAAACTGCACGCCGAAATCGGGCGGCGCCTGCACACTGCGCACGAAGACCTGCTCGCAGCGGTGCTACGTTTTGAAAATGACATTATTGGCATGCTCGACATCAACTGGTTGTCGCCCAACAAAGTGCGCGAATTAACGGTCATCGGCGAGCGCGGGATGTTCGTCGCCAACTATATCACGCAGGACCTGACGCTCTACGAGAATGACCTGGCGCCTTACGGTGAAGAATGGCCGCAGGCGGCGCTGATGGGCGTCACCGAAGGACGAATGATCCGCTTCAAAGTCAACAAGAAAGAGCCGCTGCGCGCCGAGCTGGAAGCGTTTGCCGCTTCGGTGCGGTGTGGCGGTCCTGCGCCGGTGCGTCCAGAGGATGCATTGCTGGCGCTTATGGTAGCGCAGAAACTGGTCGAGTCAGGCGCATACGGTGAAACCCTGTGTGCGGTTGACGACCACGGTGAAGTCTGGGAACCGCTCCAGCCGCGTCGCCGTCAGCCTGCCGAACTCGAAGTAGGCGCGATCGCATAGACCAGAGTCGAGGTTCATTGCAGCAGCCGAAGCGGCGCCACGCGCCGCTTCGGTTGTTTGCAGATTAGCGCGTATGCGGCAGCCTCAGCAGTTCTGCTGGTTTGCGACCCTTCAGCGCAGGGCACACTCCTGACGTGAACATAGCTGCCGGGTGCGTGGGCGTCTCGCCGGCAGCGAACGTCACACCACTGAGCTGATGTCCAACCACCCGAATCGTGGATGGGAACGCGTCGGTTCACCCTGCGATACACTCAGGGCAGTCCCTTCAGCATGCTCCCTTCGCCCCTTCGACATACTCAGATCTCAGGGCAGGCAGGACGGAAGCGCTGGTTGAGCCTGTCGAAGCCAGCACCCTGCAGACGTGGTTTCAATTGCCGGCCAGGGGATGCCGGGTTGATGCGGTTAATCTTCCTGTCACCTTGATGATTTTCCTGGCAGCCAGACATTGGTGTGCTGATCCGGCGATTGCTATCAACCAGATCGAGAACCACAAGCAGACGCTTTACCTCGAGTTGCAAATGGGTTTGCTGGAAATCGTCGGCAGTGCACCCCTTGACGATCTCCTCGACAAGCGTGCCGGCTTTGGGTGCGCTTGCTCGAACACAAGAAACCAGCAGCTGCACAACTCGGATTGTCACTGAAAATCGTCGATGTCAAAGATGTGATGTTCTCTGGAGATCTCACAAAGATCCTTGCGCAGGTGGTGCAAGCGCGCAAGGACAACTGTTCACGATCGAGGGTTCGGGGAAGCCGCCGCGATCACGCAGCGGCGGCGGGAAGGCTTCTGAAAGCGCCAGGGCACGTCGCCCCGCCGACGCAAAAACACCATTGTTACGATGCATGTAAACGCTCACGAGTCGTCTTGACAGACGCTTCGTGGCGTGCTATAGTATCACCTGTCGCGAGAAACGCCACGTTGTGGCGATGCTCATCAACAGCAAAAAAAGCATACAACTTCAGTCTTGACAAGTGTAAGACTGAGTGGTATACTACGTTTTGCTAATCGATGCCGTCTCGTATTTTGGAGAGACGCGAACGTGAGTGGCTAGTGACAAGTGAAAACGCGACAGGGGAAGATCATCCACTGTCGCCAGGCTGGTCAGACCGCAAGGCGCGACC
>JBEPYG010000408.1:0-3852 GCA_041641515.1 Roseiflexus sp. | reverse complement strand
AACACGTGCCGCGCGCAATAACCAGCGATTCGCCGTTGCACCGCAATCGCGACTTTATACTCCTGACAGTTGCCAGCGTGATCTCATCGGTCGGCGGGCGGGTGTCGCAGCTTGCATTGCCGATCCTGGCGCTGGCGTTGACCAACTCGCCCGCGCTGGCCGGTCTACTTGCCGCGGCGCAGCAGATCCCCTATCTGCTCTTCAGCGTCCCCGCCGGCGTATGGGTGGATCGTGCTGACCGCAAACAGGTGCTGGTCGCCTGTGATCTTCTTCGCTTTCTCCTGTTGGCAAGCATTCCAGTCGCGTATGCGATCAATGCTCTGAGTGTAGCGCAACTGTTTGTGGTTGTCTTTCTTCAAGGCGTCTGTACAGTCCTCTTTGCCGTCGCCGAGCTGGCAGCGCTGCCCAGCGTGGTCGCGCGCAACCAGCTTGCCCCGGCGCGCGCGGTCAATCAGGGGGTTGAGTCGGCGGCTGAGGTGCTGGGTCCGAGCCTGGGCGGCCTGGTGATTGGCGTGGGCGGCGGCGGTATTCCTGGAGCGGCGCTGGCCTATCTGGTTGATGGCGTCTCATACCTGGCGTCGGGCGGGGCGCTGCTGGCGGTGCGGCGGAAGCTTCAGGCGGCGGAGCGCCCGGCTGGCGGCAGGTTGCGCGACGCGCTCGCGGAGGGGATGGCGTTCCTCTGGCGCAGTCAACCATTACGCTTTCTGATGCTGCTGACTGCAAGCTTGAACTGCCTTCAGGCGCCGCTCTATTTGCTCACGGTGATTATCGCCCAGGACCGGTTAGGGCTGAGCGCGCCACAACTGGGGCTGGCGTTTGGCGTGGCCGGTGCAGCGGCGGTGCTTGGCGCCGCCATCGCGCCGGCGATCTATCATCGGATGCCGTTACGCGCGATTCTCGCCGGCTCATCCGTCGTATGGGTTGCGGCGATTGCCATACTGGCGCTCGCCGATGGCATGGCGGCGCTCACGCTGGCATGGGTGCTTATCCATCTCTGCTGGCCGGCCTATGATGTCGCAGTGGTGACGGAACGGCTGGCAGCAACGCCGGATCATCTGCATGGGCGCGTGATCAGCGCCTTCCGCACCGTCTCATATGGCGTTGAGCCATTGGGGGTTGCGCTTGGCGGTCTGCTGGTAGCTGTAACCGGCGCAACATCGCTGCTCCTGGCGCTCAGTGCGCTGCATGTTCTCTGCGCTGCCTGGGCGCTGCGCGGCACGCTGCCGTTGCGGCGATAGGCGTGGAGTGTGTTTCCGCCAACGCGACCAGGGGCATCCATGCGGGGCTTCTCTCATCCTTACGATCTTCTAACGAAAACGCGACCAGAGGCGTCCACGCGGGGAAACACCGAGCTGACCCTAGCTGGCGCAGGTTGCACCCATGTCTGCTGGGCAGGATGGTCTCTGGATTCGCCGGTTGGACAGCTCGACCGCGCTACTGCTCGAAGCGTAATCGCACAGCGCCGCTGCCATCCTTCAGCAGGAACTGACCGCCGGTCAGTTCGAAGGTTGCCACTGCGTCGAGCGCCTGGTAGAACTCCGACTCCTGCGTATTGAGCGCCGGGTCGAGGCAGGCGCGCTTTGTGCCGGCGAGATTGCGAAAAGTGATAGTTGCGCCGGTGATGCGGTATGCGCCGCTGTAGAGATTGCATCCGGAATTGCCTCCCACTCGCTCCTGTGTCTCGAAGCGGAGGGTTATGTCTTCGCCTGTTGCCAGTGGTGCGCGCCCGTTGAGTTCAACCAGACGCCACGCTGTTCCGCCAAGATCGATGCCCCCGGTGACTCCGCAAGCTGTGCTCGCAAGTATCGTGCCGAGTATGACAAGGGGGAGTAGTGGATGTATGCTCATACGTGGTTTCCTTTTGGGAGTTGCAATCATGCTTTCGGGGTACAGACGTTGATATGCAGGGAGTGGTTCCGTTTTGGGAATGTCGCGGCGGGTCAGCAGACGAGCATGCCTGATGTACGGTTGTGGAATCGAGGGGAAGACGAGCGAACTGCAAGATCGATAGCGATGCGCATGTCGTATACAATGATAGTGTATCAAGAAGGAAACGATGTGTGACCACTCACTTCCATACCATCGTGATCGGCGCCGGGTCTGGCGGTTTGACTGTCGCCTATGGGCTTGCCAGTCTGGGGAAGCTTGTAGCGTTGATCGAGGCGCGCTACGTCGGTGGGGATTGCACGAATGTAGGCTGTATTCCCTCGAAAACGCTGATTCATCTGTCCCGGCAGGGTTCTGGCGATGCAAAGCATATTCTTGCCACAGTCCGGCGGAAGCGCGACGCGCTGCGGGAACGGGAGACACGGGAGTTTCAGGCAGTGGCCAATCTGCATCTGATCCACGGTCGGGCGCGCATCGTGGGGATGAAGCAGGTTGCGGTGATGCTGCCCGATGGTGAGGAGCGCGTTCTGTCTGCTGACCATCTTGTGGTTGCGACCGGCGCGCGACCGCGCATGGTATCGTTGCCGGGTTTGCCGGCTGAGCGCGCGCTGACCAATGAGCGCATCTTTGAGATCGATCACGCGCCGCGTCATCTGGCAATTATCGGTGGCGGGGCGATTGGCGTCGAACTGGCATGCGCCTTTCGCAATCTGGGCAGCCGGGTGAGTATCATCGATATCGCGCCGCGGGTGTTGATCCGCGCCATCCCCGAAGCTTCCCGCGTGGTCGAGGAATCGTTGCGTGCAAAGGGGGTGGCGTTCTACGCCAATGCGCGCGCCCATTCGTATGATGCAGCTTCACAGACGCTGCGTGTCGAACGTGAGGGGCAGGTAGTGGCGCTGGAAGAGGTTGACAATGTGCTGATCGCTGTGGGGCGTGAACGGAATCTGGATGAGCTTGGGCTGGAAGCGATCGGGGTGCGCTTCACGCCGCATGGCGGGGTTGCCGTCGATGCGTATGGGCGCACCAGTGTGAAGCACATCTATGCCGTCGGTGATGTGACCCCTTCCTCGACCTTCACACACTCGGCGAATGCGCAGGGACGGCGTGTGGTGCAGCGGATTGCGTTTCCCTGGTTGCCGTTGCGTGACCCGGCGCCACTCTATCCCGACGTCGTGTTCAGCGATCCGGAGGTTGCGTCGGTGGGCATGCTTCCGCACCAGATTGCCCGGCGCTATCACCCGAACCTGATCAGGCGGATTCATGTCGATCTGGCAACGCAGACTGACCGGGGCTATACCGATGAGGTGCAGTATGGGTTTATTGCTGTGGACGCCATGCGTCTGACGGGCAGGATTCTGGGTGTGACGATTGTGGCGCCGAAAGCTTCGGAGATGATTTCGTTCTTCACGCTGGCACTTCAGGAAGGACTGTCGCTCTACCGTCTCTACCGCGTTGTGCATCCGTATCCGACGTTTTCGAGCGGTTTCCAGAAGGTGGCTGATACGTTTTTGCGCGAGACCCTGCCGGTGTTGCGGGATGAACTGGTCGCCTATGTGCGCTATCGTTGGGCGAAACCGCCATCGGAGGGTTCATCGTGACATGTTGCGCAATCAAGCTCGCGGCTACGTTTGGCAAAGTTCACCTTCGTGGGCTCCGTAGGACACGACGGTGGACTTCGCTCGCAAGAGCCGAGGCGTTTCCGCTCACGGGAACGGATCATCTGGCGAAATACAACTGGAGTAATAGCTTATATCTGTAATGCTTCGCTACGTTCGTGCAGGGTGTGCGACGTAGGCTGCGCTTGCGACGTTGCGTGAGGTGTGAGAGCAGTGCCAAAGTCTGACGCAGTACAGATAGCTGATAACTGATTTCACATGAACACTTCGGGCGCCGTGTTGCGTCAAAGCGCACCAGGACGCTGTGCACGACTATCACAATCTAAAATCTCTGATCTGGTACAAG
>JBEPYG010000407.1:0-3864 GCA_041641515.1 Roseiflexus sp. | reverse complement strand
CAATGCCGGCGATGAAGAAAACGAGCAGCAGCAGGATGGCCACACGGTAGCTGCCGGTGAACTGAAGCGCCAGACCGAAGACGAGCGGTCCAAGCCAGCTGGTACCGCGTTCACTGACTTCGTACAGGCTGAAGTACTCCGACTCCTGCCCCGGCGGGATCATCTGCGAAAAGAGCGACCGACTGATCGCCTGACTCCCACCCATCACGATCGCAATCACCGCTGCCAGGATGTAGAACTGCGTTGGATTGTTGGGTTGCACCCAACCATACGCTGCAAAGATTACGCTTGTCCAGATTACCAGACTGACCAGGATGGCGCGGGTGGCGCCGACCCATCCGGCGATGCGCCCAAAGGCGAGAGCGCCGACAAAGGCGACGAACTGCACCATCAGAATGGCAGAAATAAGGGTTGACTGATCCAGTCTCAATTCTTCGGCGCCGAATTGCGATGCCAGAGCGATCACCGTCTGAATGCCATCATTGTAGAGCAGATAGGCGCCGAGGAACAACAGCGTCTGTGGATAATTGCGCGCCTTGCGCAGCGTGTCCCACAACTGCTTGAAGCCGATGGTTACGTAGTGCTCACCCGGTGGAATCCGCTTGATCGGGTCGCGCCGGCGCAGCGCCAGCAACGGAATGATCGTAAAGATCGCCCACCACATGCCGGCCGACGTAATGCTGATCCGCGCAGCGTGATCCGATGAAACGCCAAGCGACTCGGCGTTCTGGAAGAGCAGCAGGTTGGCAACCAGTAGCAACCCGCCACCCAGATAGCCCAGCGCCCATCCCTGCGACGACACGGCATCACGCCGGTCGGGACTGGCGATCTCCGGCAAAAAAGCATTGTAGAAGACAATCGATGCGCCAAAACTCAGATTGGCGATGAGGAACATGAGTCCGCCGAAAAGATAGTTGCTGCCATCGAGAAAATAGAGAAGCATTGTCGCAATGGCGCCTACATATGCGAAGACGCCTAGAAGATGCTTCTTCAGATGGGTATAGTCGGCAATTGCGCCCAGGATCGGCAGAAAGAGCACCTGAAGCAATACTGAGAGGGAAACCATGTAGGGAAAGAATGCGCCCGCAGCAACGGGTATGCCGAGCGGATAGACGAACCCATCGGCATCGGCGGCGCGACGGGTTACTGCAGTCAGGTACGGTCCAAGGAAGACGGTGACGACGGTTGTAGAAAACGCGGAATTTGCCCAGTCATAGAAGTACCAGCCAACCTGCTCGCGGCGATCATCGGTGGCAGCGACGCTGGCGCTGCGAACGGCTTCGACGCTCATGCGCTCCTCTCTTCTCCTTACTCCTCATGCCTCACTCAACACTACTGTCCTGTCCATACAGGCTGGCGCTTCTCGAGAAACGCCGTCGTCCCTTCTTTCGCATCGTTTGTGGACGCAATGGCGCCGAAGAGCGCCGCTTCGTACATGCATCCTTCCGCCAGCGGCATGTCCAGCCCACGATTGATCGCCTGCTTGATGGCGGCAATCGCCAGCGGAGCTTTTGCAGCGATCTTCATTGCCAGCGTGCGCGTTTCTTCCATCAATGCCGCCGCCGGCACAACGCGATCAACCAGACCGAGGCGTAGCGCCTCTTCTGCCGGAATCATATCGCCGGTCATGCAGATCAGGCGCGCCGCCGATGGTCCGATCAGGCGCGGCAGGCGCTGCGTGCCTCCCCAGCCAGGAATGATGCCCAGATTGATCTCCGGCTGGCCGAACATGGCGGTTTCGGCAGCAATCCGCATATCGCAACTCATCGCCAGTTCCAGCCCGCCACCGAGCGCATATCCATTGATGGCCGCGATGATCGGCTTTGCCATCTGGCGCATAAACAACCCAAGGTCGTGGGCGGCTTCGCTGAACCGCCGTGCAGCATCGGCGCCTGGCAGAACCTGGAGTTCGGTGATGTCGGCGCCGGCGGCGAATGCACGATCTCCAGCGCCGGTAATGATGGCGACACGCTGTGATGGGTCAACATCGCATGCGCGCAGCGCCGTGTGAATTTCGGCGATCGTCGCCTGATTGAGTGCATTGCGCACCCGTTCACGGTTGATCGTGATGGTCGTCAGCGGACCTTCGACAGCTACAAGGATATTGTCGTAGGTCATAGCGCATCCTCCTCTCTGCATGTGAGGCAAGAGTATTATACCAGGAGTGAGGCAAGCAGGGTGAGTGGCGGAAGGGTGCAGGCGTCGTGTGATCGTGAACTGTCCAAACGCCATGCACTGTCGCTCGCGCAAGAGTGTACAATCTACCATCAGATGACTTCGCGCCTTTGCAGCTCGAGCGCGAACTAATAGCGCTTGAGCGAACGGCGGTCAAGAAGCAATGTCATTGCTGACAGCTCCATGGCGAAGAGTCTTTGCGATATTTCGTTTTTGTACATGGTGAAAGGAGCACTCCAGTGCAGATTGCAGGACACAACGCCCTGATCACCGGCGGCGCCTCGGGGTTGGGCGCTGGTGTGGCGCGCCATCTGGCGGCGCTTGGCGCAACCGTAACCATTGTCGATGTCAATCGTGAGGCGGGCGTGGCGCTGGCGGCGGAACTCGGCGAACGGGCGCGCTTCGTTGCTGCCGATGTCGCCGACGCCGAACAGATGCAGGCAGCTGTCGAGGCAGCTGCAAGCGACAGCGACCTGCGCATGCTGGTCTGTTGCGCGGGCATCGCTACAGCAGAACGCACGCTGGGCAAGGAAGGACCGCTGCCGCTCGAACGGTTTACGCGCGTGATTGCGGTCAACCTGATCGGCACGTTCAACGCAATCCGCCTGGCTGCCGCGGTGATGGCAGACAACACTCCCAACGACGATGGCGAGCGCGGCGTGATTGTCTGCACCGCCTCGATAGCGGCATTTGAAGGGCAGATCGGGCAGGCGGCATACAGCGCTTCGAAAGCCGGGGTGGTCGGCATGATGTTGCCGCTGGCACGTGAACTGGCGCGATATGGGATCCGGGTCGTCGGCATTGCTCCAGGAACGTTCGATACCCCGATGCTGGCAGGGTTGCCGGAGGCGGCGATCACGGCGCTGACACAGCAGGTTCCTTTCCCATCGCGTCTGGGCAGACCATCGGAGTTTGCCGCGCTGGTGCAGCACATTGTCGAGAATCCAATGCTGAATGGCGCTACAATCCGCCTGGACGGCGCGTTGCGTATGGGTCCGCGATAGCGCTGTTCTACCTGATATCTCGCGGCGTGAGAGATTACGAGATTGGTTGCGACGCGACCACATGCCCGTACCATGCCCGCCGTCGGCGAATGGGGGACGAAGAAACAAATGCGGGGTGGCTCACATGCGCGTTTTCCTGTTTATACATTTGCGCATTTGTATGCTTCGATGACGGGATGAGTGTGTGACCACATGCCTGTACCATGCCCGATGTCGGCGAATGGGGAACGAAGAAACGAATGCGGTTGGCTCACATGCGCTTTTCCGGTTTGCACGTGCCAACGTTTGCACGTTCCACGTTCGCATGTTCGCACGTTCCATGTTCCATGATCTGCACACATGCCCCAAAATGGTGTATCATGTCATCACTATGACATATGGGTTCCACCAGGTCTCCGCGTCTGAAGACTGTCGTGTGCCGGGTCAACTGCATACCTGCATCACCCTGATCGAGGCGATCGGTCAACCGCTTGTCGTCATCGATCGGTCTGGCGTCATTGTGTACTGGAACAGCGCAGCAGAAGCAACCTTCGGCTGGCGCAAGGACGAGATGTTTGGCAGGGCGGTTGCGTCCCTGTCGGATCGACCTGGCTGGCGGCGCAGGATAGTGCGTGCGTTGGACGCGGTTGTGCGGGATGGTCATTGGAGTGGCGAACTGATCGTCGAGCGCCGCGATGGAACCAGG
>JBEPYG010000406.1:0-3904 GCA_041641515.1 Roseiflexus sp. | reverse complement strand
AATCTGAGCGGGCTCAAGCCTGATCCGACCGAGTACATCACTGCCAATGCCTATGAGTGGGAGCGCACCGATAACGGCGATACCATTATCCTGGGCTTCACGCAGGAGCCGGCTTCGATGTTCACGATCGTTGAAAGCGCAGCTGTGCAGCGCCAGGCGGCGCAACTCGTCGAAGGCGTGCTGACCACGCAGTACAGCTACGACTTCCAGCCAGTGCTGCAGGACGGTCTGTCCACCATCGAAAGCGGCAAAGCCAAGAATGAGGTAGTCGAGGTCAAGGAGGGCGATAAGGTCTGGGATGCCACTGGCGCTGCTGTCGAGCTCAAGCCTGGTGTGGAAGTCATCAACTCCGACGGCGAGACGATCACCTACGAGAGCGGCACGGTGAAGATGAATCAGCTGACCGTGACCCACGACCTCATCCAGGGTATCAAGTGGTCCGACGGTGAGCCGCTGAAGAAGGCGGATCTGGAACTGGCAGTGAAGATTGCGTGCGATCCTGATTCGGGCGCGGTGAGCCTCACCTTCTGCGAGTCGCACGACAATCTCAATGGTGTGACTTTCAACAGCGATACCAGCTACACCATTAAGTTCCTGCCTGGTGTGCAGTGGCCGATTTACTTCACCGCCCCATACAGCGGTTACCCCTCGCACGTGACCGTGTCGGACGGGCGCAAACTGGCAGACGTGCCGGCCAAGGAGTGGGCGACGCTGCCGGAAGTTGCCGAAACGCCGCTGGGATATGGCCCCTACATTCTGAAAGAGTGGAACAAGGGCCAGAATATGAAGTTCGAGGCAAACCCGAACTTCGTCCTCGGTGCGCCGAAGGTCAAGAACGTCATCATCCAGTTCTACGCCGATACGAACGCTGCTGTGGCGGCGCTGCTGACCGGCGATGTTGACATCCTGGAGAAGGCGACGCTTGGCGCCGGGCCGGAGGTGGAGACGGTGCTCAAGGCGGCGGAAGAGGGCAGAATCAACGCTGCAACCGATGCCAGCCCGACCTGGGAGCACATGGACTTTAACCTGTTCATTCGGTAGTCGATCTGGCACTATCGTGCGCGTGCAGGGTTTGTCCTTGCACGCGCATTCGCATATAATTTAAACGGTTTTCGCTCAGGAACAAAAGCATGACAGCGTACTTGGTCAGACGTTTGATCCAGATGGTTATTGTGACCGTGCTCTCGGCAATGCTCGGCTATTCGTTGTTGTACCTTGCGCCGGGCGGTCCGCTGTTGTTTTTGCAGCAGATGCAGAATACCGGGCAGCAACGAGTCACGGAAGCAGATATTGCGCGCCTGAAAGCGCGGTATGAACTTGATCTCTATTTGCCCATTCGTTTCACTCGCTGGCTGATAGGGTTTCCTGCCGGGCCGATCCAGGTTGGCGGCATCAACCTGATATCACCGGATACGGTGGTTGGGTGCGCCATCCCCGGTCAGGTGCGGCTGCGCTTCCCCGATGGCTCGGTTGAGATTATTGAGGAGGGATGCGTCCGCACAGTCACGCTGGCAGACCTGGCGGAACGGCGAACTAGTCGTGGCATTCTGTTTGGCGACTTTGGGTTGTCGCAGCAGATTGCGCGTGACCGCCCGATCAGCGATCTGTTGATGAGTCGACTGCCCTACACGATCCAGCTAATGGGCGTGTCCACATTCCTGGCCATTCTCATTGGGGTGCCAATCGGCATTTACTCGGCGGTGCGCCAGTATTCGCGCTTCGACTATGCAATGACCGGCATTACGTTTGTCGGTTCGTCGTTGCCGACCCTCTTCATGGGGGTGATGGCCATCCTGATCTTCTCGGTGCTGGCGAAAGATGCCGGGTGGCCGTACCTCCCGTCAGGCGGCGCACAGGGGATTCGGAACTATGATGTTCCAGGGATTGGCACCGTACAGGCCGGGTCACTGCTTGATCGCACGCTGCGCTTCATCATGCCGTGCGCTGTGCTGACCTTCTTCAATATTGCAGCTTGGAGCCGTTTCATTCGTTCGAGCATGCTCGAAGTGTTGCGCCAGGATTATGTGCGCACTGCGCGCGCCAAAGGTGTGCGTGAACGCGCCGTCATTACCAAACATGCGCTGCGCAACGCATTGATCCCGTTCGTGACCCTCCTGGCGGGTGTGCTGCCGACCCTGGTCGCGGGCGCGGCGATTACCGAGTCGGTGTTCAACTGGCCCGGTATGGGGCGATTGCTGGTCGATGCGCTCGGACGCAGCGATTACACGGTGGCGATGGCGATCCTGTTCATCAGTACCGTCCTGGTGCTGATCGGGTACCTTATCTCCGATATTCTGTACACAATTGTTGATCCACGTATCCGGCTTACGTAAAGGGCACGACGTTTATGGCCACGACGACTTCGACACCGGTGGCGCCTGGCGCGATTGATCGCCTGCAAGCGCGATCCGAAGGGCAGTGGGCGGTCGTCTTCCGCCGGTTCCGCCGTCATCGGCTGGCAATGGTGAGCCTCGCCATTCTGACCCTGATCTTTACCGCTTCAATCCTGGCGCCCTGGATTGCGCCGTTCCCGCGTGATGATATCGGGCTGAACCGCACACGTTTGCCCCCGATGAGCGCCGATCCGGTGACGGGTCAACTTCATATTCTTGGGACTGACCACCTGGGGCGCGACTTTTTTACCCGCGTGATCTATGCAGCACGGGTATCGTTGATGGTCGCAGTTTCGGTTACGACTCTGGTCGCCATTATTGGGACTACCCTGGGGTTGCTGGCTGGGTTCTTCGGCGGTTGGGTCGATAATACCATCAGCCGCGTTATGGAGTTTGTAGCGACGATTCCAGACCTGCCGATCTTGCTGATCCTCAGTGCGATTATGATCCAAAATGCCGACCTGATCGTTCTGCCCTCCTGGATCATCGGTCCGGTTGCATGGATTATGGCGGTGCCGAACCGTGAAGCAACGCAAGTGGCGCTCCTGATCCTGGTGCTGGCGTCGCTCGGCTGGGTTGGCGTGGCGCGCCTGATGCGCGGCATGGTGCTCCAGGTGCGCGAAATGCAGTATATCGAGTCGGCGCGCGCCCTCGGCGGGTCGAATGCATGGATTCTCCTGAAGCACGTCTTCCCGAATGCGTTCCCGCCGCTGATTGTGGCGTTTACGCTTGGGCTTAACAGTACGCTGGTGAGTGAAGTGGCGATCAGTTTCCTCGGTTTTGGCGTGCAAGACCCGACCCCTACCTGGGGGAATATGATGGGGTTTGCGACCAGTTATATGTTCAACCATCCCTGGATGCCGCTCATCCCTGGTCTGCCGATCTTTCTCTGCTCGCTGGCGTTCAACTTTATCGGCGATGGATTGCGCGATGCGCTCGATCCACGATTGAAACTGTGAGAGATTGTAACGAAACGTGACGACTTCATCTGTTCCTGCACCGGCAGCCGCTTCGCAACCCAGAGCTGCCAACGGCGATGTTCTCCTCGAAGTTCGAGGGTTAAAGACGTATTTTTTTACCGAGGCTGGCACGGTGCGCGCGGTCGATGGCATCGACCTGACGGTGCGCCGCGGTGAGGCGCTCGGCATCGTCGGCGAAAGCGGCTGCGGCAAGAGCGTGACTTCGCTTTCGATCATGCGCCTGATTCAGGATCCGCCAGGACGGATCGTCGAAGGCGAAATCATTTTCGATGGCGTCAATATTCGCTCGCTTAGCGATGAGGAAATGCGCCATATCCGCGGCAACCGCATCTCAATGATCTTCCAGCAGCCAACCACATGCCTCAATCCCGTGTTCCGGGTTGGCGATCAGATTATCGAGGCGCTGGAGATCCATCAGGGGTTGCGCGGTGAAGAAGCGCGACGGCGCGCTATCGAACTCTTATCGCTTGTTGGGTTGCCAGATCCAGAACGACGTATCACCCAGTATCCACACGAATTGTCGGGCGGGCA
>JBEPYG010000405.1:0-3912 GCA_041641515.1 Roseiflexus sp. | reverse complement strand
TGCCGCCGAGGGGCGGGCAGCGGGGGTGCGTATTCGCTTCTTCCACGGTCGCGGCGGAACCCTGAGCCGTGGCGCTGGACCGACAGGACGTTTCATCAGGGCATTGCCGGTTGAAGCGCTGGCGGGTGACCTGCGCATGACCGAACAGGGCGAGACGATTTCGCAAAAGTATGCCAATCGCATCAGTGCGGTCTACAATTTCGAGTTGTTGCTGGCCGGCGTCACCGGCGCCACGCTCCGGCCTTATACGCCTCCGCCGCATCATCTGACTGTAGCGCTCGATCGGCTTGCCAGGCGCAGCCAGCGTGCGTATCGAGCACTGGTGGAACATGAGCGTTTTATTCCGTTCTTTCGCGAAGCGACGCCGATCGACGCAATCGAGGCGAGCCGTATCGGTTCGCGCCCGGCGCGACGCACCGGCGCGCAGTCCCTCGCCGATCTGCGTGCCATTCCGTGGGTCTTCAGCTGGAACCAGGCGCGTTTTTACCTGTCGGGGTGGTATGGCATCGGCAGCGGGCTGGCGATGGTACAGGCGGAGGAACCTGCGCTTTTCGACGCTATCTGCAACGGAATGCGCGAATGGGCGCCACTGCACTATCTGCTTGGGAATGCAGCAACGAGTGTCATGAACGCTGATGAGATCATTATGCGCGCGTATGCCGATCTGGTGCACGATCCGGTTACCCGGACGGTCATTCTCGACACCATTCTCGATGAATTTGCGCGCACCCGCGCCATGCTCGAGGCAGTATACGGCGGAAAGCTCGAAGAAAAGCGCCCCTACATCGCCCGTCAACTGGAACTGCGCCGGGAAGGGTTGTATGCGCTGCATCGCGAACAGATCATGCGTCTGCGCTCCTGGCGCACCGTCCGCAATCTTGACCCGGAGGCAGGCGAAGAGCAGCTTCGCCTGCTCCTGCTGTTGATCAACGCGATTGCAGCTGGTTTACGCGCCACAGGGTGATGTCTGGATCGGTCAGCCACGCCTCGGGTGGGCGGAGCCGCGGATCTGAGGCGTAAAGCGCTTCGACCGCATCGGCGGAAGGGGTTGCCAGAGCGCCGACGGTTGCATGCGCAACGGTATCGAGCAGCGCTATGTCAGCATCGCTCAGCATCTCGTCCGGCGGCAGCATGAGTCCCCAGCGATCCCACGGTTGCATTTCGACCCGGTTGAGTGCTGCCAGATCGCGGATCAGGGTGCAGCGGATGGCATGCATCCCTCGATCTTCGAGGCGCCCAATGAGTGTAGGATCGAGCGTGCCCGACCGGCAGCGCTGCCAGGCTGCGCCGCTGCTCAGGAATTGAACCCGCGGGATATCGAGCGGATCGAATGAGATGTTCAGATCTGCTCGCTGCACTTCATCCATTTGCGGGTCGACCAGAACCCAGCGATCCTCATCGCCGTTCCAGTATTCGACCAGCCAGTGGTCTTCGTAGCGTTGCGGTGCGACGTAGGTGACAAAGCCGCATCGTGATCGCGCCGGGATGCCCTGGTGGCGGAGCAGCGCGACCAGGAGCAGGCTATAGTCGCGCGACGTAGCTGGAAGGCGTCGATCCGGCGGACGCGCGATCGTGATCGGGCGATCGTCGAGCGCCAGAATAGTCGCCAGTTTTGCTGCTGCCGATCGGGCGGACGCGCCGCGTCTGCGCTCGTCATCGAGCAGTATGGCATCTGTCCCCTGCCAGAATACATGAATCACTATCCCTTGAACCACGCGCCAGAGTTCGGCGATGGTCGTCGGGAGGCAGGCAAGATGGGCGCGATACATCGACAGGTCGGTGAGTGGTCCAACCTGAGCATAGGTTGTTGCGGCGGATCGAGCAAGTGTGATGTGCGTCATAGTGGTCTCCCTGTGAATGATCACAGTTCCTTTTCTACTATACCGCTCCATGACGCACTGCGCAACGGGGTTGTGCGTTCTGTTGTCTATCTTCTACCAAAGAGGAGAATGCACAAGTTTACGTTCTTCGCGCCTTTGCGGTGACTCCTGGGCGGAATCAGCTCGCGCCCCCGACGGCTCTGGTCACTTCAACGTCGTGCCAGGGTAATGATTGCCGGCACACGGTCAAACATCCAGAAGGCGACGACCATCCCGATGATGGAAGCGCACAATGCCCAGGCGAGCGTCAGCCACAGCGCGCTCAGCCACCATCCGATGAGCACGAACCAGACCGCGCGCAGCAGAAATGGTCGCTGTGGCACATCAGCATAGTAGGCGCGACCGTTGGCGATCACCAGATCGGTGCGTTGCGGCGCCAGCGTTACGACCTGCGGCAGCCGGTTCAGCATCCACAAGCCCAGCGGCAGCCCGATGATCGTGACGCACAACACCCACGCAACGACAGTCCAGATGCTGCTGAACCACAATCCAAAGACGATGAAATACAACGCGCGGATCAGCAGGTTGGGTCCGCTGCGCTGCTCAATGACCACAGGTTGATGCTGCATGGTTCTCTCCTTTCGTACCTGATAGTAATACGTCGGTTACAGAGAGATGTTGCAGCGTGGTATGTCATTGCGACGCCCCAAAAAACGGTTGAGCACGCGCGATAGCTGCAGCGATCGCCTGATCGACGGTCGCCTGACCATAGAAGGCGCGCTTCAATTCTTCTCCCGCCAGATCTTCGATGTCCACCCAGGTTTCCATAATGGGCACAGTGCGAATGAATGGGATGCTATCGAGAAATACCTGGCTGTTTGTCGGTCGGGCCTGTGGATCGAGGAAGGCGGGCGACCCGGCGACAACGCGCAGTGATGGCACAGTACGACCGGTGGTCGCAATGATACGCTGTCCTTCGCCCGAGTTTGCAAACTCGATAAACGTCCAGGCTGCCGCTTTCTGGCGACTGACCTGCGCCATACAGAAGGCATCGGCGTGCAGAATGCCCGCACGCTGTTTACCCTGCGGCAATGGAGCGACATCCCAATCGAAACCCGTGATTGTCCGATATGTCGGCACACCACGGCGACTGTTCAGGAACATGCCAAGACGACCGTTCAGGAAGCGGCTTTCGCTGCTTTCGGCAGCTTCTGCCACAGCGTCGGGCGTCACGCGATGTTTGACCTGGAGGTCGACGAACCACTGGATTGCTTCGCGCGCAGCTGGTGTGTCAAGCGTCAGGCGTGTCGGCGTCTGCGGATGATCGACCAGGTCGCCGCCATTCTGCCAGATGAATGGCGCGACGCGGAACAACGACACTTCCGTCCCCAGACCGTACTGATCGATGTCCCCATCACCATCGGTATCTTGCGTCAGTGTCCGTGCTGTCTGGAGAAAATCGTCCCACGTCCAATCGGGCGATGGATCGGGAAGCCCGGCGGCGCGGAACAGATCGCGATTATAGTAAACAGCCAGGCTGGAGAGGTTCTGTGGAATGCACATCAAGACCCCTTTCCAGATGAAAGGGGTCATAGCTTCGGTATAGAAGTCGCCTGGACTGAGCAGTGTACTCTGGTCCAGATAGGGTCCCAGCGGCTCGAGGGCGCCTTTGGCGGCAAAGGCGGCATAGCGGCGATAATTCAGCAGCACGATGTCAGCTGGTGTTCCTGCCGCAAAATCGACGCCAAGGCGTTTCCGATAATCACTCTGCCCCGGAATGTGGATGAGCGTTACGTCGATGTCGGGGCGGCGTTGCCGGAACTCGGCGACGAGGCGTTCATACGCAGCTTTTTCGGCAGCATCGCCGAACACCATGAACGAAATCGAACTGGTGGCAGTCGGCGATCCTCCCGGCAGCGTGCAGGCGACGGGTGCAATCGCGATGAGCGCCAGCACGATGAGCCTAAGTGTCAGAGGCATTGGCCTGGCGTCCTGGCGCCGCAGCGGGCGCAGATCGAGTCGGAAACAGGATGTATTCATCTTCAGGGTGCGCAGGCATCTTGCCCACACGCATATAGCTGCGGGCGAGACG
>JBEPYG010000404.1:0-3933 GCA_041641515.1 Roseiflexus sp. | reverse complement strand
AGTGCGGAGCGCATTCGTGTCATAGCATGCCAAACTCAGCGCGATCCCCTCGTCGCGATGCAGCAACCTGGCGCCTTCACGCAGCGCCGCAAAATGGTTGCCGTCCATGGTCAGGAAGACGAAGCGCATAGTCACATCCTTATGGGCTTGGTCAGGAGTCCACAATCGGGAAATCGAAACCTCCGTGCTTCACACCGATAGAACACGCTCATTGGATGATCCGTCTTTCCTCCAACCCGGACCCGGATAGTTTGGGAAGCCGTCGAGACCCTGCCAGCGATTGGCGTCGGTTGTCGGAACAACCGGCAGGCGGTAGGTCGCCAGCAAGCGCGCAGCAATACCGGCGCGCAGGCGCATCCGCTGCATCGAAGCGATCGCATCACTGCGCCCCTCGAGAGCACGCAGCTGGGCATCGTAGTGCACACAGGCATCGAGATGGCGGAAGAAGCGCGGATCGTCCACCGGCAGCGTTATCGGGAACACCTGCGTTGCGATGTGATTCGTCAGGCGGATCACCCGCTGGTCATAGTCGCGCCAGTTCAAACCAAGCGCCTCATAAAAACCGGCGCGGCGCGCATCGTTCAGGTACATGGTGGCGTACACGGCGAGCAGGAAGAACCGAATCCAGCGCTGATTTCCGCCACGCAAGAGGTCGGGCTGGCTGCGCATCAACAGCGAGAAAAATTCGCCATGACGATATTCGTCGTTACACCACTTCTCGAACCATTTGAAGATTGGGTGGATCATGCCCTGCGGATATTGTTGCAGATGGCGATAAATTGTGATATAGCGGGCATATCCGATCTTTTCCGAAAGATAGACACTGTAGAAAATAAACTTCGGCTGGAAATAGGTGTATTTCTTACGGGTGTGGAGCACCTGAAGATTCATCTCGACACCCAAATCTGCCATGGTTTTATTGAGAAAACCGGCATGCCGTCCTTCATCACGGCTCATGCACCGAAATATCGCTCTAAGCGTCGGATCGTGCAGATGTTTGACCATCTCGGCATACAGCAAACATCCACTAAACTCAGCGGTGCAACTGCGCTCGAGGAATTCAATGTAGAGATCACGCGCAGGCATGTCATCGAAGTTCGCCAGAAATTCCTCGTTGCGCACGAAATGCCCCTTGTTGTAATCACGCTCGAACTCATTGCGAATCCATTCGAACTCATCGCGCATGTTTGCAACATTGAGACGATCGATAGCACGGAAGTCAGTGGTGTAGAAGCGCGGATTCAGGATCGCTTCACGCAGCGCGTGGCGCGTTGTCGGGCTATACTCACCAGGCATGTTGATCATCGTCGATATCTCCTTTTCATGCTGCGTCACGTCTTTTCATGCTGCATCACGTCAAACCGTCATCTCGCGATCACGGATGCTCAACCAGTTCATTAATCTCCACCAGACTGCTGCGGCGCACCAGTTCACGACGCAGACTGCTTGCCTTCGTCAAACGAACCCGGCTCGGATAGGTGATCTCGCCATTCGTCTGACCGTGCGTCTGTGGAATGGTCAGGATTTCGAGCGTGTCGCCAGGCTCGATTTCCATCCCAGGCGGCAGATCGACGTGGAGATGAAAGTGTTCGTGCTCACTCTGAAGATGCACCACTCCCTCACCTTCCGATACCGTTTCGCGACGATACCAGAGCCATAGCACTCCGGCAATAATCGCAAGAAGTGGAAAGAATATTCGTCTCATACGACCTCGCACTATCTATACATTCCGCGATTGCGATCTGTAGTACATATTCGTTACTACAGGCACAATGAAAGAAACCGAACTCGCTATTTACGCTCATCTCGCATGGCCTCAACCAGATTGACATGGTAGAAACCGCTGCGGATCGGCTCGATCCGACCGACGCGCAACCCATACGCCGTCACGAGACGGCGTACATCCGCCTCGCGGATCATTTGAATGTCGGTCCGGCGATGGGCGTGAGGAAAGAAGCCGCCGATCCAGTGCATGGCAGCGAGCAATGGCTCATATGGCGCATACGTGAACAAAAGCAGTCCATTGGTGCACTGTGTCAGATGACCGAGCAATTGGTCGAACGCCGGCCGCGGGTAGTGGATCAACACATCGAAGCATGCAACCACATCAAAGGCGCCGTTGACGTCTTCAATATCACCAGCTGTGAACGTCACGCGCTGCGCCACCCCCGCCGCCTGCGCGCGTTCGGCAGCGGCAGCGGTCATATGCGGCGCAATATCGACCGCCGACACCTCCACGCCATGCTGCGCCATCATGATGCTGAAAACGCCAGTACCACACCCGGCATCAAGAGCGTTCATTGTGGATGGTGTGCGACCCGTTGCACCGAGCCATTCCAGAAGCCAAGCTTCGGCTCGCGCCAGCATGCGGGCATGTCCAACGCGGATGGTGTGCCGGACGCGCGACACCTCGGCATCACCATAGATCGCACTCCAGCGCCGAAATCCGTCACCATCGAAATAGTCGCGCAGATGTTGCTTATGTCGAGTTACATCAATCATCGCCACCCGCCAATCACATTGAAGATCTCGCGATCTCCCATCGGCTTCGGCACTGTCGAACGTGGACGATTCAGCAAATACTCCGCCATGTCCAGGAATGGCTGCGTACACTCCTCTTTGCCCGGACCGTCCATCTCGAAGAGGGTTTTGCCCATCAGGCGTGAGCGGCGGATGAGGTCGTGGTACGGCACCCGTCCGATGATCTGCGTACCGACGGTTTCGGCAAACTGCTCCAGGAGCGTCGTCCCTCCCCCTAGCTCATAGTCCACCCGATTGGCGATGATCCCTGCCAGTTCGACACGGTAGCGCGCGCTCTTCTGCTTGATCGCCAGACACAGACGATTGGCGGCAAAGATACTGTCGAAGTCGTTACAGGCGATGATCACGCCGTAATCGGCGTAGTTCAACGGCGCCGAAAACCCGCCGCACACCACGTCGCCCAGCACGTCGAACACAATCACGTCGTATTTGTCGTACAGACCAAACTCGTGCAGCAGTTTGACCGTCTCACCGACGACGTAGCCGCCACAGCCACTCCCGGCAGGAGGACCTCCCGACTCGAGTGTGTCAACGCCGGCAAAGCCGGTGTGCACCACATCCTCGACCGACACCTCTTCGTGGTGGAAATCCACCTCGGTCAGCACATCGATGACCGTCGGTTGAAGCATACCGGTAAGCGCAAAGGTGCTATCGTGCTTGGGGTCACAGCCGATCTGCAGCACCTTTGCGCCCTTCAGCGCCAGCGCCGCCGAAAGGTTCGAACTGGTTGTGCTTTTGCCGATACCACCTTTTCCGTAAATCGCAAGGGTGAGACTCATCGCTCGCCTCCACTCGTTTCGTTGTTCAACCGCCAAGCGCCTCTTTTGCTTCGACCAGTATCTCAGCGGTAATCGTGGCATAGCCGTGTTGCGCCGCGTACCGTTCGACATTCTTCTGCACCCGTCCGCGCACGAAAAACGGCACCTTCTTGAGCATCGCCTGCGCATCCAGTGACCAGACCGGCGTGACAGAACGGGGTGATGGCGCAGTGGCCTGCACCGACGGATTGACCGGCGAACCAGAAACGCCGCCATTTCGTGCCGCGTGTGCAACCACCGGTTCTTCGGTTTCCGATTCCCGGTTCTCAGTTTCCGGTTCCTGCTTCCTGGTTCTCGGTTCTTCGTACTCCAAACCTGCATCGCCGAACATGTCGATCAGATGCTTTTCCATGCCCAGGGTCGCAGTGGTGTAGACTGCATCCGCCAGCACATCGGCGCCATCGAACCCGAGCACTGGTCGATAACTCAACAGATGGTTTTCAATATGTGTCGGCGGGGCAATCACCAGGCACGGAATATCGAGTTTGCGGCAGGCATGGCGTTCCATCTGCGTGCCACAAACGAGTTCAGGTGAGAGGTCAGCGATTTTCCGCGCCCCGTCCTGGAAGACCTC
>JBEPYG010000403.1:0-3957 GCA_041641515.1 Roseiflexus sp. | reverse complement strand
AGTAGACTGGGAAACGGCGCAACGTGTGCTAGCGCTGCTCCGCGACCTGCGGACACGCTATGGGCTGACGATTGTGCTGGTCACGCATGACCCGCGTGTAGCGGAGCAAGCCGATCGGGTCATTGCCATCCGCGACGGTCGAACGAGTACCGAAACCCGCCGTGATGACGGGAGCGGAAATGGGGTATCGGCGGCGACCGGACCGCGCGCGCGCGCCGCCGAAGAACTGGTGGTCGTTGATCGCACCGGGCGACTCCAGATTCCTGGCGATCAGCGGGCGCTCGCCGGGATCGGGCGGCGCGCGCGCGTCGAACTCGTCGATGGCGGTGTGCTCATTCGTCCGGTCGAAGAAGACCGGATCGCCATTCCGGCAGAAGAAACCACCAGCGATCACCACCATTACCTGTATGATGATGACGTGCTCCCTGGTGTCGTCACACCTACGCCATCCGAACCGCTTATCGACGTGAGAGGCGTCACCCGCACATTCGGTACCGGCGCGCGCGCCGTTCATGCACTGCGTGGCGTCGATCTCGCCGTCTCACAGGGCGCATTCGTTGCCCTGATGGGACCAAGCGGCAGCGGCAAAACGACGCTGCTGAACATCATTGGCGGGCTGGACCGCCCGACGAGCGGCAGCGTCGTCATCGAAGGACGACGCGTCGATCAGATGCGCCCCGACGAACTGACCGCTCTGCGACGCCGGATCGGGTTCGTTTTTCAGAGTTTCGCACTCCTGCCGACATCATCGGCGTTAGAGAATGTCGAACTGGCGCTGCGTCTGGCAGGACATCCATTCCGACGCCGATGGGACGCGCGTGTGCGTCGTGTGCTTGCCGCCGTCGGTCTGAGCGACTGGGCCGACCATCGTCCGTATGAATTGAGCGGCGGACAGCAGCAGCGTGTCGCGCTTGCACGGGCGCTGGTCACCTACCCGCGTATCATCCTGGCGGATGAACCGACTGGCGACCTCGACAGTCGCACCGGCAGGCGCGTGCTGACCATGCTGCGCACCCTCTGCGATCAGGAAGGAGTAACCCTGATTATGGCGTCGCATGATCCGGCAGTGACGGAATTCGCCACCACCATCTACCATTTGCGCGATGGCGTCATTGTCGGGTGCGAGCAGGGAGTTACTGCTCGTTAACCTTTTGTAGCCGAAACATTACACAAACCGTCCACATCACTGCTATACTCGTGCCCACAACGCGCTTCTCTCCGTCCCGTTTTTAGTCGACTCTTCCGAACAGATCTGTCGTCTGGCGCAACCGGTTCTCCGAGCCGAGGAGGTTGTCTATGCCTGCTCGTCCTTTGCCGTTGGAGGAACGTCTTGCGGCGCGCGGCGTCTCACGCCGTCAATTCCTCAAGTTCTGCGCCGCCATGACCGCAACGCTGGCTCTGCCCTCAACCTTCACGCCGCGTATCGCCAGGGCATTGAACACCGCCGAACGTCTTCCGGTTGTCTGGTTGGAATTTCAAGATTGCGCTGGCAACACCGAATCCTTCCTGCGTGCCGAGTCGCCTGGGGTCGCCGACATCGTGCTGGAGCAGATCAGCCTGGAGTACCACGAGACAATCATGGCGCCGGCTGGTCACCGTGCCGAACACTCGCTCGATGCCGTGGTGGAACACTATCCAGGGCAGTACATTGCCATCGTCGAAGGTTCGATCCCAACCGCGAATGGTGGTGTGTACTGCACGATTGGCGGGCGGACAGCGCTGAGCATCGCAGAGCGCGTGTGCTCGAACGCGCTTGCAACCATCGCAGTCGGCGCATGCGCCTGGGATGGCGGCTGGCCCGCCGCGAGCCCGAACCCGACCGGCGCCGTTGGGGTGCGGCAGGCGGTGCCCGGTCTCAAGAACCTGATCAATCTGCCGGGCTGCCCGATGAATGTCATGAACCTGACCGGGGTCATCGTGCACTATCTGACATTCAAGCAGTTGCCGGTAACCGATGAGCAGGGACGCCCCTTCTTTGCCTACGGCCAGCTCATCCACAACAACTGTGAGCGCCGTGGTCATTTCGATGCCGGCCGCTTCGTTGAACGCTGGGGCGACGAAGGGCATCGACTGGGGTGGTGTCTCTACAAAATGGGATGCAAAGGACCGCAGACCCTCTCGAACTGCCCGGCGGTCGGGTGGAATGGCACCTCATACTGGCCGATCGGCGCCGGGCACGGGTGTGTCGGATGCATGTCGCCACGTTTCTGGGACACTATGTCACCGTTCTATGAGCGTCTGCCAAACATCGAGGGATTTGGCGTCGAGGTCACCGCCGACCAGCTGGGAGTGATCGCAGTTGGCGCAGTGGCGGCAGCCGGTGCAATACACGGAGTAGCCAGCGCAGTTCGAGCGCGGATGCAGCCGATTGCAGCGCACGATGGAGGCGAGACGCTGGTAGAAGCTGCAGAACGAGCGGTTCATGTCGTTGAGCAGATCGCAGGACCGGTCAAAGAGACAGAAACGACAAGAGACGAAACCGAAAAGGCGATTGCACTGGGTGAACGGCGAGAGGAGCAGTCCCGTTCCGATGGAGATACGCCGTCCGCGTCCTGACAGATTGACCAGAGCAATGGAGGAAACGCTATGGCAAAGATCGCCATCGATCCAATCACGCGCATCGAAGGGCACCTGCGTATCGAAGCGCAGATCGAGCGCGGGCGCATCGTCGATGCCTGGAGCAGCTCGACCATGTTCCGCGGGATGGAGATTGTGCTCCGGGGACGCGATCCGCGTGACGCCTGGGTGTTTGCGCAGCGCATCTGCGGTGTGTGCACGACCGTCCACGCCCTCGCATCGGTGCGTGCTGTCGAGAATGCGCTCGATATTCAGATTCCCGACAATGCCCGGCTCATTCGCAATATCATCGCCGGCGCGCAGTATATCCAGGACCATGTCATCCACTTCTATCATCTGCACGCGCTGGACTGGGTGGATATCGTCAGCGCCCTCAGCGCCGATCCGGTCAAAACGTCGGAACTGGCGCAGAGCATTTCCGACTGGCCCAAATCGACCCCGGCGTATTTCAAAGGCGTTCGAGATCGATTGCAGAAGTTTGTCGATAGCGGGCAACTGGGCATCTTTGGCAACGCCTATTGGGGGCACCCGGCATATGCGCTACCGCCGGAAGCTAACCTGATGGCAGTGGCGCACTACCTGGAAGCGCTGGAGTGGCAAAAGGACGTCATCAAAATCCATGCGATCCTGGGAGGGAAAAACCCCCATCCACAGACTTACCTCGTTGGAGGGATGGCGACGCCAATTGACCCCAATGCCCAGCAGGCGATCAACACCATTCGCATCTCCCAGTTAAGAGCGCTTGCAGCGCAGGCGCGCACGTTTGTGAACAAAGTCTACCTCCCCGACATTCTTGCGATTGCCTCATTCTACAAAGACTGGGCGGGACTTGGTGCGGGTGTGGGCAATTATCTGTCGTATGGCGACTTCCCCGCAGCAAAGGATGGCAATGTAGCTAGTTACTGGTTGCCGCGCGGCGTGATTGTGAACAAGAATATCGACCAGAAACCGCTACCGATGAGTCACGAGCGTGTGACCGAGTACGTTGCGCACTCGTGGTTTCGCTACAGTGAGGGCGATCAACAGGCGCTCCATCCCTGGAGAGGCGAAACGATCCCGAATTACACCGGTCCACAACCGCCCTACGAGTGGCTCAACACCGACAGCAAATACTCATGGCTCAAAACACCGCGCTACAATGACATGCCGATGGAGGTTGGTCCGCTGGCGCGTATGCTCGTCGGATACGCTTCTGGTCAGAAGCGCATTCAGGATCTGGTGAATGGCACGCTGACGCAGCTGGGGGTGGGTCCGGCGGCGCTCTTCTCGACCCTGGGGCGCACGGCTGCGCGTGCCATCGAAACGGCGTTGCTCGCAGAACTGTTGCCAGAATGGATCGACGAGCTGGCGGCGAATATGGCGTCGGGCAATCTGGCGGTG
>JBEPYG010000402.1:0-3975 GCA_041641515.1 Roseiflexus sp. | reverse complement strand
CAGAACAGCGAGCGCCAGCAGACTAAGCGTCGTCAGGCGTTGTTGCCCGTCGATAATGTCGAACCGTTTCCTGATCCTGCGTTTGCAGGACGAGATATCCCATGTAGTGTGCAGGTTCGGTGCCGCTGAGCGTATTTTGAATGTCCTGCCACAAATCTTCCCACTCATCCTGTGTCCAGCTGTAGTCGCGCTGAAACAGTGGCACGTGGTACGTCAGACCGTTGCCCAGGAGTTGTCGCAGAGTCATATTGGCGGTGTTGAAATTGATCACTGACATGAACGTCTCCCCTCACGGTGTGCGCGCAGGACACGGTATGTGTAAACAATCCGCGATCGTATCGATTCGCACCGTTGATGCGGCGATTCGGTTCTGCCAGACCAGTTCGCCCGTGGTGTTCGGTCAGGTCGTCGAGACGCTGCAGATTGTGCCCATTCACCTGCGCAACGTCAGGCGCAGCAACTGCGCCAGACGCCATGGTGACGGCGCCTGTTCCAGCCGGGTGATGGCTTTGCATACCTCGATATTGTATTGCGGATCGACAGAGAGAAACATTCGGGGAACACGGAACGAACCGCGCAGGATCGATTTCTGAGGGCGGGGAAGCATCAGCGGGTTGGCGACTTTGCCGCTGGACCAGTCGCTGCTCTCTGCAACAGTGGACGCGCCCCACGGCAGCACGCCTGCCAGCACTGCCTGCTGCGCCACAGCATTGATTGCCACCGTGCCATACCGAAGATTGTTCAATGCCCGCTCGAATGCTGCGCGCACCCGTCGATCGCGCAGTGTACGCGGGTGGATGAGGATCGTCGCTGCCAGCCCGCCGCGCACGCGCTGATTGAGAAACTCGACCGCTGTATCGACAAACGTCGCTGCATCTTTCGCCTCGAGCGCCAGTTCGCCGACAGCTGGGCAGAACATGGTACGCACAAAACAGTCTGCCTCGAGCGCGGATGGGGTCAGATCGGGAATGACTGTCCAGGGCAGATGATCCATATCCGCCTGCCCAATGCGATGTGCACGTGCGTGAGCATTCAGCAGCGCATCGAGCTGGCGGCGCGCCTCTGGAAACGGCGCCTGACGGGTCGGGACGCGCGCCAGCACTTGCTCGAACGCCGCCAGAAACGAATCGCGCTGGCGCCAGCTCCGGTGCTGTACAATCAGGCGTGGAGCAGCAGACACATATGCTGCATTGCAGACAAACGCACGGACGAGGAGAGTCGCGTGGTGGTGCAGATCATCATCACTCCACGGTCCCGGAACGACCAGCACCGGCGTCACCGAGCCAATATCGCCGCTGAACGGCTTCGTCAGCACCGGCTCGTGGCGCGCCCGACGTTCTGCGCCTTCCTGCCCCTCGCCGAAGACCAGCGCATCGAACGTGGCATCGGCGCCGCTGAAGTGAATCGTGTCGATCTGCGTATGCGCACAGAGATAGGTGTCGAGATCGTGGTCGCCGTACACCAGACAGACCACGCCATATTCGAGAAGCGGACGGAAGGTTTCTTCGAAGAGCGATGAAAGCGATGCCTGCGCCGGATGCAGTTTGAGCACAACAACATCATTGGTGACGAATAGTTTATGCAAAATATCGGTGACCGGCAGAAACGTCGATGTACTGGCGTTCAACACCAGTGCCACACGCCCGCTTTCGGCAGGAGTCTGATAGACGTGTGCCTGCTGTTGCAGCACCTCGTCGGCGGTCAGCTCTGGCTCGATCCAGACCTCGCCGGTCATCCGGGGCAAGATGGCGGCATCATAACGGCTCATCGGCAACACGGGCGCAACCGCCTGCCCATTGGGGCGGCTCGTCAATCCACCTGGCAGTTGAGGGCGCCCGTGGTCGCGGATGTCGATCAGCGCCTGGTGCAGCAGTCGCAGTGTGCGTGTGAGAATCGTGAACCAGGTGCGCTCCTCACCTTCGCCATACCCGCCTGGCGCCAGTCCTTTGGCCTCAAGACTGGTGGTGATCCAGCGCTCTTCGGCATCTGCGAGTGCGCGGCGCAGCGTGGCGAGGAGCGCAATCCGTTCCTCAAGGCTGACCTGAACCCAGGAGTCTTTGCGCGCGTAGAGATCGGCAAGCGCACGATCAACGTCCGCCCACATTGGCGGCGTTTGAGCAGTGGTCGGCGCAGACCGATGATCTGGTGCAATGGCCGTCATAACAGCCTCCTTCGTTTCCCCGCAGGCGGCCTTCGTTCGCTCTGGCTCACTCCAGCGACAGCATGACCAGATTGATTGCTGACCGGCACTCTTACGATGGTCTCGACCCTTCTGGTATTGTAACATACCGCCATGCGTCATGGCGGAAAGAGCCGTGACGCCTTGCTGAACGATTGATAACCCGCCTCATGCCATTTTAGATAATGCACTCTGATGAGCGTGCGCATGCGCCTTGTTCACTTCCAATTGGTCTCAGAGGTGTGGTACCATAGCCGGCAGGCAGGACTGGGTGGCGTGGAACGTAGAACGTGCGAACGTGTTCGACCCTTGAGGTCTCAGATCGATAATGCGTCCCTGCAAGTACACGTCAACAGCGCCGCCATTCCTGACCACATCGGAGATCACCGCTCCGACCTCAAGGGTCTTGAAACGTGGAACGTGAAACATGCGCATGTGGAGCGGACTCGCATGACATAATCCCGCAATCAGCACGAGTGAACGCGAGCACGCATGACACAATCCCGCAATCCGCACATGAAACATTGATATGAGGGTACCGATGATGGAATACCGTCTCTTTGGGCGCACTGGCGTGCGTGTAGCGCCATTGTGTATTGGCGCAATGAATTTCGGCAATCCCACCGGTGAGGACGAGGCGGTGCAGATCATAGATCGCGCGCTCGATGCCGGCATCAACATGATCGACACTGCGAACAGTTACAACAACGGCGAGAGCGAACGCATCATCGGGCGCGCACTAGCGCGCGACGGCAAGCGCGACCGCGTGTTCCTCGCCACGAAAGGGCATTTTCCCGTAGGACCCGGTCCCAACGACCGGGGGAATTCGCGTCTCCATCTGATACGCGCCTGTGAAGACAGTCTCCGTCGCCTGCAGACCGACCATATCGATCTGTACCAGATTCACCGTCCTGATCCGCATACCCCGGTTGAAGAGACCCTGGCGGCGTTGACTGACCTGGTACGCCAGGGGAAGGTGCGCTACATCGGTTGTTCGACACACCCGGCGTGGCGTGTGATGGAAGCGATCATGGTCAGTGAGGTGAAGGGGTTTGTGCGCTACGTATCGGAGCAACCGCCCTACAACCTGCTCGACCGGCGCATCGAGAATGAACTGTTGCCACTGTGCCAGGCGCATGATCTGGCAGTTATTCCGTGGGCGCCACTGGCGCAAGGCGTTCTTGCAGGGCGCTACACTGATGTTGCCGCACCGCCTCCCGACTCGCGCGTGGTGTTGCGTGGCGGCATCTACGCCGAGCGCGTCACGGCACGCGGCATCGAGGTCGGTCGCGCGTTTGCCGCGCTGGCGCGCGAGCACGGTCTGACGCCGGCCCAACTCGCCCTTTTATGGGTCAAGGATCAACCGGGCATCACTGCGCCCATCTTCGGCGTGCGCACGCTGGCGCAACTCGAGGAAGCGCTGCCGATTCTGGAGATGACGCTGAGCGATGACCTGCGCGCCGCGTGCGACTCACTCGTGCCGCCAGGAAGCGCCGTCGTCGATTTCCACAACACATCGGGCTGGATGAAGATGCGTGTTGGATGATCCGGATTCGCAGTTGCCAGAAATGCCGTCTGGTGGTACGATCAGGGTAACCCTACCCCGGTCGTGGGCGGTGTGTTGTTTCGAGCCAACACAGTTTCGAAGGGAGTCGTGCTCTGCAATAATGGGCTATGCGGCGGGCCGCAGATGCCCACAGGCCGGCACCCACCTGCCTGGTGCAGGTTCGAAACCTATCCGTCTTACGCCGGAGGTGGGGTTTTCTTCCGTTGCAGGTTCTGCGCTATGCTGTTCC
>JBEPYG010000401.1:0-3978 GCA_041641515.1 Roseiflexus sp. | reverse complement strand
CAGTGTCTCGCAAATCCCCGGATAGCGCATTTGGCATGACACTCTCACGCTACCTGCTACGCAACCCTCATCTGACCCGCGACCAGCTGGCGTCCGGCATCAACCAGGATCCTGCAGTCATCACCGATATGTGCAAAGGCCGACGCCTGACGGGACTTCAGGCTCGTCAACGTGTGCTGCACATGATCGCCTGGCTTCATGAACATCGGGTACTGTTCTCGCTTGAAGAGGCCGATGCGCTGCTGATAGCCGCTGATATGGCGCCGCTCGATGCAGATCGCCCGGCAGAAGCAGCATTGTGGCGCGCATTCAACGAGCCTGATCTGCTGGAGTCTCACAGCGAGGCGCCGGTATTCACGATCAGTTACCCAATTACCGTTCCAAAACGTTTCTATGGGCGGTCACGCATTCTCGATCGGCTGTTCGATCTCTGGCGCGATGGGCTTCAGCACGCCATCGTTCTTGGTCCACGCTACTCCGGAAAAACATCACTGCTCTACTACCTGAAACGCCTGCCAACCGACGCGACTGCCAGGTTGTGGCCCGACCAGGGCAACAGCTGGAGCAGTCGAGCACACCAGATACGATGGATATACGTTGATTTCCGCAATCCGAATATGGGAAACGCTGCGTATCTGCTGCGCTACCTGTTACAGCGCATGGGGATGCCTGCACCCCGCAGCGTCACCCTGGATGCTTTCATTGCGACGGTCAGTACGCAGTTGCACTCCCCGACGATTATTCTGTTCGATGAGGTTGGCATTGCACGAGAGCGGTATCACGAATTGGGATCTTCGTTCTGGGACGGTCTGAGTTCACTGGCGCAAACCGGAACGCATCAACGCCTGGGATACGTACTGACTGCCGAATCGCCACTCGAATCGCCGGTATTCGACATTCGGTTCTTTGGCATCAACGGCTATCCGGTGTACCTGGGTCCATTCGACGTCGATGAGGCGCGCCAATTGATCGCATCTTCCCCAATACCATTTTCCGAAGAGGATACCGAGTGGATCCTGGAAACCAGCAACCTGTGGCCTCTGCCTCTGCAGATCCTCTGTCATGAAAGGCTCAGTGCGTTGCAATCGGGGGAGCAGGGAACCCTGTGGCGCGAACGCGCGTGTCACCATCTGGCGCTCTATCACGCCTGTTTCTCGACTGCGTGATTCCATCACTCCGCCAGCGATGCGCCACAGTGCGGACAGCGGCGTGCTCGCGGTGCAACATCACGATGACAGCGCCCACACACGTAGCGCACCGGCTCACGCGGTACACAGACGATCTCTGGTGTCGCCACGTCTGGTGGGCCTTTCAGTTGTTCGTGATGCACCGGTCGCTCTGTGGAAGACGGCGCGAGTCGCACCGGCAGGCCCAGCACTGCTGTGATCTGCAGGGCAAGCGCATCGACCGACGGTAATGCATCACGGGTCAGGCGCAGCACCGGCACGCCGGCGCCAACCAGCGCGGCGTCGATGAACGCGCCGCGCCGAGCTACGCCTGGTTGTGCAAAGAGCACAGCTAGACGCGGTGTGGTTGTCTGTGCATCGCACAGGACGAAATCGAGGATAATGTCGCGAATGCGCTCTTGGTAGCGCTCCGGCTGCGTGGTGCACGACTCGACGTGCAGCATGTCGGACAGGCGCACATGGGGCAGTACGGCGAGATCATCGGGCGCAGCCGCGTTGAGCGCTGCGAACAACGCACGATGGTCGCCCGTCAACAGATGCGCAGTGCGGGCATAGGGCAGACGCGGGAGAAACTCTGGTTCACCGGGTAGGCGCGGCGCGGCGCCTGGTGAGTGGGGGGGCACAGGTTTGTTCGTAGCCGCCGTGCGCCTACGTGGGCGCATCGCCGCCAGCGCCACGACGAATCCAGCGCCGACCAAAAGCGCTGCAATCGTGGTCGTAATTGGAATGAGCGTCTCCATAGATGTATCCTTACCGGCAGATGTTGAAACCTGACGACTTCCTACGTCAAACAACGCTTCCCGTCACGCACTCCCGCATACATTGCCGCGCCTGTCAGTGAACCGTAATCTGCGTGGTATACTACAGAGCACATTCACAAAGGACCTTTTGGAACCATGTGGCAACGATATGACACACGCCTGGTGTCCAGGGTGTGTGTCACATGCAACCCGACTGGAGCAAAACGTGGATATGAGCCGCATAACGGGCGCGCCGGTGATGGAGTTCCACATCGCCTGCAGCGCGCGCGACCGCTACCATTTCGATGAGTCGTTGTTCCAGTTTAGCGGTAACGTTATCTTTGCCAATTTTCACGCTGCGCGCGTCTTTGCGCAGAAAATGAACCAGAAGCGCGATCTGGCGCGCTTCCCGGAGCAGGCAGTGCGCGCCGGGCAGATCAGCGCCATGGGGTTGATCGACGAAATCCTGCACTATGTCGCCGCCACATACCGCAAACGCACCCGCGAACGGATGCTCGCCGATGCGCTTGCCTGGCTCAATGAGCGCCTAGGAACGGAAAAGGTCGAGGCAGCTCTGCACGCATTCTGCGATGCGTTCCCGCCGCTTGCCGTCTACCGCCGGGAGCAGACGATCGATGCGTATCTGGCGGGCGAAACAGGCGGCATGCCCCACCGCGAAATCACGCTCGAAGAACTGTTGATGCTCTGGCTGGAGAATATGAACCCGGCCTTCAATCCGTTCCTCGAATTGTTCGATGATGCTCACCTTGAGCACGATACGGTCTATCTCAAGATCATCGAGGAACTTGATCGCTTCTTTGCCACCCAACCGCCGCCGGCTGCGGTTCTGCCAGGCGTCACCAGCCGCACGCTCATCGAATTGCTGCGCGCACCAGCACTGGCGTCACCGCACTCCCTCGAAGGACAGCTCAACTACATCCTCGAACACTGGGCCGGATTCATCGACCGCTCCTTCCTCTATCGTCTACTCAGCAGCCTCGATGTCATCAAGGAAGAGGAGCGGGCGCGCTTCGGCGTTGGCGGCGGCGATCTGACCGGCGCCTATGTGCCGGTCGCCGATTATCGCTACCTGGAAGCAGAACCGGAACGCTATACGCCAGACCGTGAGTGGATGCCGCGCCTGGTGCTGCTTGCCAAGAACACGTTCGTCTGGCTCGATCAACTCAGTAAATGGTACGGTCGCCCGATCAAAACGCTCGATCAGGTGCCCGACGAAGAACTCGACACGATGGCACGCCGCGGATTCACCGGTCTGTGGCTGATTGGACTGTGGGAACGCAGCGAGGCATCGAAACGGATCAAGCAGATTATGGGTAACCCCGATGCGGTCGCGTCGGCATATTCGCTCTACGACTATCAGATCGCTGCGGCGCTCGGCGGTCAACCGGCGCTCGATAACCTGCGCGCGCGCGCTTGGCAGCGCGGCATCCGCCTCTCCGCCGATATGGTGCCGAACCACGTCGGCATCGATGGACGCTGGGTCATCGAACATCCCGACTGGTTCATTCAACTCCCGTATCCGCCCTTCCCTACCTATACCTTCAACGGTCCCGATCTGTCGAGTGATGCGCGGGTGGGAATCTTCATCGAAGACCATTACTACAGTCGCACCGATGCGGCGGTCGTCTTCAAGCGCCTCGATCGCTGGACCGGCGAAGTGCGCTATATCTACCACGGGAATGATGGTACCAGTATGCCGTGGAACGATACCGCCCAGCTCAATTACCTCAAGCCCGAAGTGCGCGAGGCGGTAATTCAGACCATTCTGCACGTGGCGCGACACTTCCCGATCATTCGCTTCGATGCGGCAATGACACTGGCAAAGCGCCACTACCATCGCCTCTGGTTTCCCGAACCGGGGACAGGCGGCGATATTCCGTCACGTGCCGGCTTCGGCATGACCCGTGCACAGTTCGATGCCGCCATGCCCGAAGAGTTCTGGCGCGAGGTCGTTGATCGCTGTGCAGTCGAAGCGCCCGACACGCTCCTTCTCGCGGAAGCCTTCTGGCTGATGGAAGGGTATTTTGTGC
>JBEPYG010000400.1:0-4005 GCA_041641515.1 Roseiflexus sp. | reverse complement strand
TGTTCATGGCGGAGTTGACTGGTGATCTCCGCTTCGCGGGTGAAGCGTTCGATCCATTCGGCATCCTGCGACAGGAGTACCTTGATCGCCACCTGACGGGTGTGAAGCGTCCGGTGCCGCGCCAGCACCACATAGCTCATGCCGCCTCTGCCGATCTGGCGTTCCAGTTGATAATTACCGATCCGTTCAGGAAGATTGCTCATATGTAAATATGCACCACGGAGCGTGCAGTCGCCTGCGCCTGTGTCATGACCGTTTCGCTTAGGCGCTCTTTGATGGCGGCGATGCTCGACGGGTTCATGCTCAACTGTTCCACTCCCAGCCCGATCAGGAGCGGCGCTACATCCGGCACACCGGCGATCTCGCCACAGACGCACACCTGCACATGAGCGCGAACGGCGGCGCCGACGGTTTGCGCGATCAGGCGCAGCACGGCAGTGGCGTTCTGTGGGTACCGGGCGGATACATCGGCGCTGGTGCGGTCAGCCGCCAGCACATACTGTGCCAGGTCGTTCGTGCCGATGCTGAAGAATGCCGCCTCCCGCGCCAGCAGATCGGCGGTGAGCGCGGCAGCTGGCGTTTCGATCATGACGCCGACAGGAACATCCGCCCTGTAGGGAATGCCCTCCTGCGCCAGCGACCCGGCAGCGCTGCGGATCTGTGCCCGTGCCCATATCACTTCGTCCGGCGTGGTGACCATCGGGAGCAGGATGCGCAGGTCGCCGTGCACTGCCGCGCGGAGCATGGCGCGGATCTGGGTTTGGAACAGATCGGGGCGACGCATCGAGAGACGCAACCCGCGGATGCCAAGCGAGGGATTGAGTTCATGCGGCAGGTCCAGGTAATCCACCCGTTTATCGCCGCCGATGTCCAGGGTGCGAATAATGACCGGACGACCTTCCATCGTCTCGACCACTGTGCGATACGCTTCGTACTGTTCGTTCTCGTCGGGTGGAGCGTTGCGCCCCAGGAAGAGGAACTCGGTGCGGAACAGCCCGATGCCTTCCGCTCCCTGTTCGAGGGCGCTGCGCGCTTCCAGCGGATGGCTGATGTTGGCCCAAATGGTCACCGGCTCGCCGCTTGCCATCCGCCCCGGTTGATCGCGTAACGGTGGTTGCCGGATTCGCGCAGCGATCGACCCGGACACGCGGCGTTCGTAAGACGACCACTCGAAGGCATCGGGATCGACGATGAGCAGACCGGTGTACCCGTCGAGTACTAGCGGTGCGCCATCGGGAATCGCCAGCGTTGCCGCTCCCAGCCCAACGACCGCCGGGATGCCGAAAGCGCGCGCCAGGATCGTGGTGTGGCTGGTTGGTCCTCCCTCAGCAGTCGCAAATCCAGCGACCCGTCCTTCGCGCAGACTGACCGCTTCTGCCGGCGTCAGGTCGTTCGTCACCAGAATTGCGCCGATCGGCAGATCATGGATGCGACGGGTTTCGCCGTGCAGCGCCGTCAGAATCGCGCGCCGCACGCTGTCAATGTCGCTGGAACGCTCGCGGAGATAGGGGTCTTCGATGGCGCTGATAGTTTCACGCAGCGCGTCGATGGCGGTGATCAGCGCCTGCTCCAGGCTGATGCGTCCCTCGCGCATACGCCGTTCGACGTCCTGCGTCAGGGTTTCGTCTTCGACCAGAAGCGAATGGGTGTCAAAGATGCGCGCTTCTTCGGGACGGCCCTCTTCGCGCAGCAGACTGGCCAGCGTGCGCAACTGGCTGGCAGCCATTGCCTGAGCTGCCGTGAACCGCGCCATTGCGGCGTCGATGTCAGCATCGACCGTGTGCCAGGCGTGGCTATTGGGCAGATAATGCACCGCACGCCCGAGCGCCACTCCTGGCGAACTGCCAGCGCCACGAAGGTAGATGGCCATTTATTCCTCGGCTACGAACTGGTCGAGTAATGCGGCCAGAGCCGTCACAGCTTCTCGTTCGTCTTCACCCTCGGCGCGAATCAACACCTGATGACCCTGCGCTGCGCCAAGTTGCAGCAGATTCAACAGGCTGACCGGCAATTCGACCGATGATCGCCGACTTATATTGCGTACTGTAATGCGGCTGCGAAACTCGCGCGTCTTGCGATAGAAATCGGCTGCCGGACGCGCGTGCAACCCGAAGGGATGCCGAATTCTGACCACTCGCTCTTCCATGATCGTTTGACTAGGTATGCCGTCCTCTTATCTCTGACGGACTGTGATGTGTTTACCGTATGCGCACGCGATGTTCGGGTTGAACTTTTACCAGATCACGCCCGCGCAGCGCCGCAGCAGCGGTTTCCTCCAGCGTTGCGCCGATTGATGCTTCAACTGCTGCGAAGTACGCGCCTTCCACCAGTGGCGCATTGCTGATCACCACACGCATGGCGGGCTCATCTTCGAGCACTGATTCAACGCTCAACGCAGCGCTGGTGAAATCGACCAGTACAAGAACGCCGTCGTTGCTGGCAATGCGGCGCAGACCGTCGCGGATGGCCTCAGCACTGATCCCGAGCGAGCCGTCAATCGCTCCGCCGACCGCGACAATCGGAACCTGACCGTGCACCGCCTGATCGGCAAACTCCTTGACGCCGCTTGCGAGCTGCTCACTGTGAGCAACGATCAAAATCCCAACCATGGTACGTCACAGCTCATACGCTTCAGCAAGTATCTCGATTGGATGACGCGAGACGACCCCCGCGCCGTGGCTGATCTGCCAGCGACACGTCTCTGAGTCGCAGAGCGCCATGTCCGCGCCGGAACGGCGTACTGTCTCAAACAACGGCGCCCCGACATCCATGCTGATCCGATATTTCTCGCGCTTCAGCCCATACGTTCCGGCGATACCGCAGCAGCTGGCATGTGTTTCGATCAGACGCAGACCTGGCACGAGTTCCAGCACATCAAGTGCGGGACGTCCAATGCGGTGCGCGCGTAACTGGCAGGGTGGATGATACGGCAGCGTGCGTTCGATCGGGCGGAAGTCGGTGCGTAACTCGCCGCGCGCATGGAGCATGCGCAAGAACTCGAAGATGTCATACGTCTGCTGAGCGACGGCACGCACGGTATCGCTCTGCATGCCAAGCAATTCCGGCGCTTCTTCCTTGAGCGTTAGCGTACAGCTGGTGCTGGCGCCAACGATGGGAATGCCACGCAACGCATATGGCGCCAGGAACGTGACGTTTTCTTCGTGCGCGCGACGTGCAGCTGCAAAGTCGCCATTCGAGAGCAGCGGCAGTCCACAGCAGCGCTGGCGGGGTAGCAGGACCTCGAAGCCGTTGTGTTCGAGCACGGCGACGACCGCTTTCCCGATCCACGGCTCGTAGTAGTTTGCCGAGCATCCGTGGAAGTAGACAACCTGGCGATTGGACGTCCCACCGGTCGTTTGCGGCGTGCGTCGGCGCCGGAACCATGACCGAAATGTGTACCGGCTGAATGCTGGCAACGGCGCTTCGCGCGCAATACCTAGCGTGTGTTCGATGACCGTGCGCAGCGGTCGGAAGCTAAGCAGCGCATTTGCCAGCGGCGCGTGCGGTCCGGCGCCGAGACGACCAACCAGACCGGATCGGCTGATCAAACGGTTGCGCAGCGGTATGCCGCGTTCCGCCACCAGGCGCGCCCGCGCGCGCGCATTCAACTCGGCGATCCTGACGCCGGTCGGGCAGACTTCGTTGCACACGCGGCATCCCGAACAGTAATCCACCGACTCATCGGGCGATGGCTGACGCTCGTGGCGAAAACGCTGCGCCTGCGGACCGACGTACTTCGGTCCGGGAAACAGATCGGTGACTGCGCTGACCGGACATGCTGCCGTGCAGATATTGCACTTGATGCAATGGTCGAGCGACTGTTCGAGCGAATGCTCGATATGATCCTCTGGAATGATCGTCATGACATCAATCCTGCCAGTATGCGTCCAGCCGCCCATCCTGTAGCGAGGGAAACGCCGCTCCGGCTGCGTTCACGGACGGTGTCGGTTCCAGCGAGTGTTGCACCGGCGACAGCGACATTTTCATATACCACCTCACCGTCTG
>JBEPYG010000399.1:0-4012 GCA_041641515.1 Roseiflexus sp. | reverse complement strand
CGAGTATTGCCCGGTTGGGATGCTGCAACGGCAGGCGTTGCCCGGTTAGGGCACGGCGGTGCCGTGCCCCGATGGAATGCTCCCCTGACGAGCGTGGGCGCGCCGAACGAGGCAGGTACGCCAGGCGCAAGCCTGTCACTTGACCGCCTGAAGGCGGTGGTACATACGCGGCAGATATGCCAATCTTCAGGCGGTTATGCTCCCCCGACGCGGTTGGGCGCGCCAGGGACACAGCCTGCCATGCTCCACGGCGTCAGGTACGTAACTGTTCACAATTGGGGATTCGGGGGAAGCTTCCGAAAATAAGAATACATGTCAGGTGTGAACTGTTGCCGATTGTCACTATGTTGACACCTCTGGATGCTATGGTATCCTTCAGAGGATTGAAACACACGGTTCAGGAGCACACCATGCGCAACATCCTGGTGACCGGCGGCGCCGGTTTTATCGGCAGCAACTTCGTCGAGTTGATGCTGGAACGATACCCCGACTATCGGATTGTCGTCTATGACAAACTGACCTACGCAGGGCGGCTGGAAAACCTGGAGCGCTTCCGGAGCAATCCGCGCTTCGCGTTCGTCCGCGGCGATATCTGCGATCCTGCCGCGGTGAGCGAGACTATCCGCGTTCACAATATCGACACGCTGGTCAATTTTGCTGCAGAGACACACGTTGATCGCTCGATCATGGATCCCGACGCCTTTATTCGCACCGATGTCTACGGGACCTATGTGCTGCTCGAGGCGGTGAAAGAAATGAAACTTGAGCGCGCCCTGTTTGTCAGCACCGATGAAGTCTATGGTCACGTCGAGCTAGGGCATTCGTCGTCCGAAGACGATCCACTCAAGCCGCGTTCCCCGTATGCGGCATCGAAAGCTGGCGGTGAGCATCTGGTGTATGCGTACTACATCACCTATGGACTGCCGGTGCTGATTACGCGCGGTACCAACAATATTGGTCCCTACCAGTATCCCGAAAAAGCGGTGCCATTGTTCATTACCAATGCCATTGACAATATCCCGCTGCCACTCTACGGCGATGGGCGGCAGATGCGCGACTACCAGTACGTGATGGATCATTGCGAGGGGATTGATGTCGTCCTGCACCATGGCGTCGTTGGCGAAGCCTACAACATCGGTTCAGGCGTCGAAACTGAAAATATCGTCATGGCGAAGGCAATTCTCGATCTGTTGGGCAAACCCTATTCGCTGATTCAGCCGGTTGCCGATCGTCCAGGGCACGACCGGCGCTACTCGGTGCGCACCGACAAAATCAAGGCGCTGGGATGGCAGTCGCGCCACACATTCGCTCAGGCAATCGAAAAGACAGTTCGTTGGTACGTCGAAAACCAGGACTGGTGGCGTCCGATCAAGTCTGGTGAATTCAAGGAATACTATCGCAAACAGTATCTGGAACGGCAGGCGGTTCAGGTGTAGACCGGCAGACATTGCAGAGGAGAGGCGTAGCGCTGCTGCGCCTCTCCCCGCTATACGGAATAGTACAGAGCATAGGGATACATCTGAGGTAACTGTTCACGATTGGGGGTTCGGGAGAAGCTTCCGAGAACAGTTACTGGCGGCGGTATGGCTTCCGCAAGCGCCATGAGGCGTTGCCCCGCCGCCGCACAAACACCATCCATGGTTGACGCGTCCGAACACACACAGTCCGGGTATGGTTGTTCAATAGATATCGTGCACCGTATTGTACACATTGAACTTGCCGGTCGGAGTCACCAGGTTGGGAATGCGCGCCTTTTCAGTCAGCGTCGCATCATCGTAGACCACGATTTCACCCGTTTCGCCTGGTTTGCTCGCATCGCCCCAGATGCTCACCCATACCTCCGTACCTGCCGCGTTGTATTCGAAGTGCACGGCACGACCATAGGTGCTCGCTTCCCAGCACATGTGCGGCTCTGTCGGGTTCTCCTTCGCGATGACGCAGATCGTTCGCGCCAGAACCGGATCAGAGTTCAGCGTCATGTCGATCCAGATCCACTTGCTGTTTGGATGGGTTTTGATGAACAAGCTTCCAGCGCCGGGCAGCGGCGTGACGCGCACCGCTTTCCAGGCATAGTCCGGATGCCCTTCAGGATCGGCGCCGATCGAGACGATCGCCGGATCGCCAAGGTGCCCTGAGCTCCAGACCGGACCAAACTCAGGATCGATCCAGTTGGCGCCTCGACCGGGGTGCGGGATTTTTGGCGTGTCCACCAGCGCGACCATCCGACCCTCCTGAGCATCGACCACAGCAACCTTGTTCGATTGATTGGCTGCCACCAGGAAGTAGCGGTGAGTTGCGTCCCATCCGCCATCGTGGAGGAAACGCGCTGCCTGCAACATCTTGATCTGCGGCGCCTTTGGATCGGCGTAGTTCACCAGCCAGATCTGCCCGATCTCTTTGACGTTGATGATCCACTCCGGTTTGAAATCGGATGCGACAATACTGGCAACACGCGGTTCTGGATGGTACTCCATGGTGTCGACGGTGTAACCGCGCGTGCTGACGATGTGGATTGGCTCGAGGGTCTGTCCGTCGAGGATGACGAAGTGCGGCGGCCAATAGCAGCCAACTACCGCCAGTTTGTCGGTAAAGTCGCCTTCGGGTCCATTGTACTTGCTGACCTCGACCGAACGGGCATCGTAACACACCTGAACCTCGGCGACTTTCGTAGGCGTTTCCATCCACAGGTCGATCATCGCCAGTTTGCCGTCGCGCCCGATGACATAGGCATAGCGTCCGGTCGCCGACATGCGGGTGATATGCACCGCATAGCCGCTATCGACTTTGCTCACCACCTCATACGTGTCGCCGTCGATTACCGCCACCTGCCCGGCGTCGCGCAGCGTGACAACGAAATAGTTCTGCCAGTTCCGTTTGGTCTGAGGCGTGTCTGGTCGCTGATCGGGAGCGACGTAGACGTTCCATGACGCCTTCATCCGTTCCATGGGCAATTCTGGCGGCGCGGGCGGCTCGCGCTGCAGGAATCGCGCCAGCACATCGATCTGCTCCTGAGTGAAGAATCCCTGTTTACCCCAATCGGGCATGCCGCGCGATGTGCCGTTGTAGATGATCGTCGATAGCCCGACTGTGCCAAGCGCCATGGTTCGGTCGGGGGTGAGCGCCGGACCGGTTGCGCCTTTGCGCAGGGTGCCATGGCATCCAGCACAGCGCTCGAAGTAGACGAGTTTCGCCCAGGCGAACTCTTCGTCGCTCAGAGTTGGTGCAGCGTCAGCAGGAGCGGCAGCCGGCTCTTCGGAAATAACCGCTTCAGTTTCGCCTGGGGGGTTTTTCAGATAGGTGATGACTGCCGCCAGTTCCTCTTCAGATAGCCCCTGCCCTAATGAAGGCGGCATCACCCCCTTCTGGCACGGGCTGCCGTTGCAATCGGGGGCAACAAAGACATCCGGTTCGAGGATCGCTTCACGAAGGTATGCGTCGACCGTCGTGGCCTTGCCGGTGTAGGTGCTGCTCTGCATCGTCTGGGCAGCACCCTGTGCGATGTTCGTGAGATCCGGTCCGATAGTTCCTCTGGCATTGGGGACGCCAGGGATGATGTGGCATGCGCCACACCCGCCTTTCTTGAACGCCGCCAGTGCGAGATCGCCTGCCGGTGCGGTCGTGGCGGATACCGGCGCCTCCTGCGGAGCCGGTGCAGTCGTGGTTGGCGGCGTCTCCGCCTGACGCGCACAGCCGATCAGAACGGCCAGTCCCAGCATGGCGCCAGTGACGATGTGCTTCCATGGGCGCATAGACAGCCTCCTCGCTGAGTGGGCAACGATGATTTGCCCATCCACACACTCACGAGAAGTATACGCCGCTGGAAGCGATCCGGTCTGTGACTTTTCTCACAACCCTCGACTTTGTTGCTTCAGTCAGACGATGAAGGCGCCCGGGTTGAGCAACCCGTCAGCGCCCCAGCGCCGCCGCATCTCCTGCATCCTGTCGAGGGCATCAGGCGTGTAACCCCACCGGTCGAGGCGCGCGCGCGCCGGCGCCGCCAGCGCGATAGCGT
>JBEPYG010000398.1:0-4021 GCA_041641515.1 Roseiflexus sp. | reverse complement strand
AGCCGTATCTTCCCTTCAGCTCTCCGATGCGGCTGCGCCGCACACCGCCGTGATGACCATCAGCCCGGGCACATAAGCCTCTGACCCGCCTGCGGGCAAGACGCCCGTGTACCCGGCAACCATTTTCGGGTCAGGCATGGTACTATACAAAGGATGTGATTGATTCTGGAGATGGTAGCCCGGATGTATGAAACTTGCCGTTCTAGCCGACATTCACGGGAACTTTCCCGCCCTCGACGCCGTTGCTGCCGATATCGACGCCTGGCATCCCGACGCCATCGTTGTCGGCGGTGATATTGTCAATCGCGGGCCGTCGTCGCTGGCGTGCCTGCGCTTTGTTCAGGAACGCGCCGCCGATAGTGGCTGGCGCCTGATCCGTGGCAACCACGAAGATTATGTCATTTCCGTGGTTCACGACCCGACCGACCGCCCGGGCATTGAAGGAGCTGTTCGGCGCAATGTGCTCTGGACGGCGCATCAACTTGGCGCTGCTGCTGTGGATCTCGAACAGATGCCGGAGATCGTGCGCCTGTATGATCCGTCTGGCGGCGAGGCGCGCATTGTACACGCATCGATGCGCCACAATCGCGATAATGTGCTGGCGACCACGCCGGACGATGAACTGCGTGAGCAAATTGCCCCGCCATGCCCATTGATCGTCGTCGGGCATACGCACCGCCCGCTCATCAGGCGGCTCGATTCGACGCTGGTGGTGAATGTCGGTTCGGTGGGGTTGCCGTTCGATGGCGATACGCGCGCCTGTTACGGGCGGATGGAGTGGCGTGGCGGCGCCTGGCGCGCCGAAATCGTGCGGGTGCCATACGACCGCGAACGCGCCGATTATGACTTTATTGCTACAGGGTATCTTGAAATGAGCGGACCGGTGGCGCGACTGGTGTACGATGAGTTTCGCACCGGCTGGCCCCGCATCTACACATGGGTGGCGCGCTACCGCGAACCGGTGCTGGCGGGCGCGATCTCGGTCGATGAGTCGATTGATGAGTTGCTGGCGATCTGCAACGGCGGACCCCCACCCGATTGGATGAAGCCGGCAGCGCCGTTCTCTTAGCTCGCCTGGCATTCCTGAAGCGGTTGCACATCAACCCCCCAGGAGCGGAGTTCCTGCACTACCGCATCGACCAGAGCATCGAGCCGCGCTTCGCACTCAGAAGTCAACTCCAGCCCTGGCTCGGAGGTTTCCGGTTCCATTCCCCAGAGCACAATCCGCTGCGGCGAGGATCCTTCCATCCCGTGCAGGGCAATCAGTTCGTGGAGACGAACATCTTGCGGCAACAGGTGCATGGCTTGGGCACGGGCGATCTCTTCACCTTCGAGCCTCACGAGCGTTCCCGATCGCCCGCCGCCGTGCACGGCGTCGATAATCAGCACATCTTCGACACCATCGAGAAAGGCGAGCAACGACAACCCAAGCGCGCCGGCATCGATCGTTTCGACTTCATCGGGTAGCGTGTAGCGTTCCGTCAGACGCTGCAACGCATGCACCCCTAGCCCTTCATCGCGAAGGATCACGTTCCCCAAACCCATGACAAGAATTGGCGCCATCGCTCTGCTCCTCTCGCTCATCGTCGATACGAGACGCGCGCTCAGACATCCACGAACCATGAGACTCAACGAAACGTTCACAATCTTACTGTGCATCATATCATACCCTGACCATCCATACAGTGAAAAGTCGTCCGCCATGGTTCCGAGTCGCACAACATCAAAAGGCTGGTATCATACGCGGCGGGGGAGTGGAGAACGTGCAGGCGTCGCGGGATGACCCGGCGCGCACAGCGATGGAAGGAGCGATCGTATGACGCAGCCAAAAGGCATCGGCGTGCTGACCAGCGGCGGCGATGCGCAGGGTATGAATGCGGCCCTGCGCGCGGTCGTGCGCACCGCGTTGAGTCGCGATGTGCCAGTGTATGCGATTTATGAAGGATACCACGGCATGGTGGAGGGTGGCAACTACATTCGTTCGCTCAGCTGGGACGATGTCGGCGGCATCATGCACCGTGGCGGAACGATTATCGGAACAGCGCGCAGCCGTGAGTTCCGCACCCGCGAAGGGCGTCTCCGGGCTGCCGCCAACCTGATCGAGCACGGAATCAACCGTCTGGTTGTGATCGGCGGTGATGGGAGCCTGACCGGCGCTGACGTATTCCGCCGCGAGTGGTCTGAGCTGCTGGCGGAACTGGTCGAAACCGGCAGACTGTCGCGCGAGACAGCTGTGCACTATCCGTTTCTGGCGCTGGTCGGACTGGTTGGCTCGATCGATAACGATTTTTATGGCACCGACATGACGATCGGCGCTGATTCGGCGTTACACCGGATCACTGCCGCGATCGATGCGCTGGTCAGCACGGCAGCCAGTCACCAGCGCACGTTCGTTGTCGAGGTGATGGGACGCCACTGCGGGTATCTGGCGCTGATGGGCGCAATCGCCGGCGGCGCCGACTATGTCATCATCCCGGAAAATCCGCCTGAGCCGGGATGGGAGGATCGGATGTGTGCGTTGCTGCGCGCCGGGCGCGCCGCCGGTCGCCGTGAGAGCATCGTGGTGGTTGCGGAAGGCGCGCGCGACCGGGAGGGCAACCCGATTTCGTCGGACTATGTGCGGCGCGTGCTGGAGGAGCGCATGGAGGAAGATGCGCGCGTGACGATCCTGGGACATGTGCAGCGCGGCGGCACGCCGAGCGCTTTTGATCGCTGGATGAGTACGCTCGTCGGATATGCTGCTGTTGAAGAACTGTTGAGCGCCACGCCCGAAAGCGAGCCGCAACTGATCGGGATGCGCTACAACCGAATAACGCGCCAGCCGCTCATGTACTGCGTCGAACAGACGCAGCAGGTTGCCGTGGCGATTAGTGCGGGCGACTACAAACGCGCAATGGAGCTGCGCGGCAGTAGTTTTACTGAAATGTTCCAGACATTCCAGGCGCTCGCCAGCGCCCTGCCGAGCGTGACACGCCCGCGCCGACGACGGATCGCGCTGTTGCACGCTGGCGGACCCGCGCCTGGCATGAACACGGCAGTGCGCGCAGCCGTGCGCCTCGGTCTCGACCAGGGTCATACAATGCTGGTCGTGCGCAACGGTTTCAATGGTCTTATCGCCGGTCAAGTCAGCGAGTGCGAGTGGCAGATGGTAGATGGATGGGGACCGATGGGAGGCGCGGAACTGGGCACTAGCCGGCGGGTGCCATCCGGCGACGACCTTGCCGATGTTGCACGGGCGCTGTCCAGGCACAGCATCGACGGATTGCTGATCATCGGCGGATGGAACGGCTATCAGGCAGCACACCGCCTGTACCACGAGCGTGATACATATGAGCCGTTTAACATTCCGATCATCTGCCTGCCCGCTTCGATTAACAATGACCTGCCCGGCTCTGAATTGAGCATTGGCGCCGACACCGCGCTGAATGCGATTGTCGAGGCGCTCGACCGCATCAAACAGTCGGCGGTGGCGGTGCGACGCACCTTCGTGGTCGAGGTCATGGGACGCTACTGCGGCTACCTGGCGCTCATGAGCGGGCTGGCGTCGGGAGCGGAACGGGTGTATCTGCACGAAGAAGGCATCACGCTCGATGACCTGCGCGCCGATATTCAGGAGATGATCGAAGGGTTTCGCGCGGGAAAGCGCCTCAGCCTGGTTATTCGCAACGAATACGCCAACCGACTCTACACCACCGATGTAATCTGCGCACTCTTCGAGGAAGAAGGGAAGGAGTTGTTCGATGTCCGCCGTGCAGTCCTCGGTCACCTGCAACAAGGCGGCAGCCCATCGCCATACGACCGGATTCAGGCGACGCGCCTTGCAGCGCGCTGCATCCGCTTTCTGACCGAAGAGATGGAACGCGGCACGGCAGCTGCGGCGTTCATCGGTTTTATCAACGGCAGGGTGCGCGTGTTCGACCTGGGTGAACTGCCACACATGGTCGATACCGCATACCGCCGACCAAAGGAACAGTGGTGGCGGCCGCTGGGGCCCCTCGCGCGCGCGCGCGCGCCAGACCTT
>JBEPYG010000397.1:0-4070 GCA_041641515.1 Roseiflexus sp. | reverse complement strand
GTGCCGCTCTCCTCTTGCACCGGCGGTCTGCGCCATTCCACCTGAACGCAATGATACGATGATTGGTAGCACAGATGCGGTCTGTTGTGAAGAGTCTGTAATTGTGAACCGATTGCGCCGGTTGTATACTCGAAACGACGCTTTCTCCAATGATGCGACAGCGCAGCAATTCCCGTTAGCGACCCGAAACCGTGCAGTATTGCGCCTCGCGCACTACGCGATCCAGGTGGACGTATGAGCGAGCACGTAGCCGTGCGTTGTCCGCCACGCTCCATTTCAGGAGAAGAGCATGTTTCCACTATTGCGTAAACCGCGTCCAGTTGCAGCACTGGCAATCGTTGTGATCGCGGTGTCGTTGATGTCCCTGACGATTTTGCTGCCGCGCCGCGCCGACGCGCAGCAGGGATATTCGCTCCGTTTCTACGGCGCCGGCGCTCGCGATGTGGATCGCGTCAAGATACCGCTCGATGCGCCACATCGTCCGGTTGATGTGGGGGCGACCGATTTCACCATCGAGTTCTGGATGCGCGCGCTGCCAGGCGACAATGGCAGCGGTCCCTGTGTTGCCGGACAGGATACCTGGATCAACGGCAATGTTGTGTTCGACCGCGACATCTTCGGTGCAGGCGATTACGGCGACTATGGCATTTCGCTCTATGGCGGGCGTATTGCGTTCGGCGTTGCAACATCATCTACAAGCTGGACGATCTGCGGTGCAACGCATGTCGCCGATGGGCAGTGGCATCATATCGCCGTCACCCGGCGGTTCAGCAATGGAGAGTTGACTGTTTTTGTCGATGGCGCGCTTGATGCACAGGCGATCGGTCCGGTCGGCGATATCAGTTACCGGGATGGGCGTACCGCTCAATGGCCCAACGAGCCGTACTTGGTCATCGGCGCCGAAAAACACGACTATGATCGCACCGCCTACCCATCATTCAATGGCTGGATCGATGAAGTTCATATATCGCAGATGCTGCGCTATACTGCGCCGTTCTCCCGCCCGACGCAACCATTCGTTCCCGACGCGCTGACCGTTGCGCTCTACCATTTCGATGAGGGCGCCGGGATTGTCGTCAACGACACCTCCGGTGCAGCTGGTGGCCCCACGAACGGAACACTATTCGTCGATTCGCTGTCCGGCGGTCCGGTCTGGTCCACAGAAACACCCCCATGGACAGGGTCTGCGCCGCCAACAAACACGCCGCTCCCGCCCACCGCCACCAGCACGCCGCTCCCGCCCACCGCCACCAGCACGCCGCTCCCGCCCACCGCCCCCAGCACGCCGCTGCCACCTACGGCGACGCCTGCCCCCATCGGCGGAGGTCCGGCGCAAAATCTGTTGCAAAACGGCGGGTTCGAGCTCGATGCCAACGGTGACACACGTCCCGACAACTGGACGACGAATACGCGTGTGACCCGTAGCGCGGCAGTGGTGCGCAGCGGCAGTTATGCCATGCGCCACTATGCTACCGATAATGCAAACTATACGATTTCTCAGACTGTTGCAGGCGTCGCTGCAGGAACAAACTACGTCCTGCTCGGTTACGTCACTATCCCTCCCACCGGTGACACCTTCACGTTCAATGTGCGTGTCCGCTGGCTGCGGTCCGACAACACGATCATCCGTACTGACACGGCGCGGAGTTTCATCGGCAGCACCGGTGGCGTTTGGGAGATGGCACACGGCGTCTATACTGCGCCATCGGGCGCTGTGCAGGCGCGGATCGAAATGAACGTGTCGAGCCTGAATGCAACGGTGTACGCCGACGATTTTGCCTTCGGGCCTGCATCGGGCAGCGGAACAACGCCAACGACCTCCCCTGCGCCGCCAACCGCAACGCCGACGGCGCCACCAACCGCAACTCCCACGCAGTCGCCCATCGCCGGAACCAATGGCGCACTGGCGTTTGACGGCATCGATGACGAAGCCAGCAACGCAGCGTTTTCGATGAGCGGCGGATTTACTGTCGAAGCTTGGGTGCGTCCTTCGAGCAGCAATCAGACCTCGATAGTGATTGTCACCGGCGATGGGTCGCGCGGCTGGTCGCTGGAACTCAACAATGGTCAGGCGACATTGTGGGTCGCAAACAGCGCTGGCGCCTGGTCGTTCGTTCGCAACGACAATGTGGTCTTACAGGCCAATCAGTGGTATCACGTTGCCGCAACATACGACAGCGGCAATGCGCGTGTGTTTGTCAACGGCGTTGCCAGACCGTCCGGCGCAGTCGGTCCGGTGAGTCATATGCCGGTCTTGCGTGTGGGAGGATTGAACGGTTATGGCTTCTTTGCCGGTCAGATCGACGACGTTCGAGTCTCGCGGATTGTGCGCTACACCGGAGATTTCATACCGCCATCGGCGCCGCTGACCGCAGACGCCGATGCCATCGCGCTCTATGAGTTCGACGAGGGGAACGGGCAGACGGCGTATGATGCGTCGGCGAGCGGGTATCATTTGACGCTTGGGCGGAACTCAGGTGTCGATAGCGCCGATCCGCAGCGCGTTGCATCGACTGCGCCAGGCAGATGAGGGGCAACAGGGGTCACGACAGACTTCTGCGTCGCTGTTCAGAGGTGCGCCCGCGCACCCGATGGGCGTGATCCGTGTGGGGGCGGGCACAATGCCCGCGCACCCGGCATAAGCGTGAATACATACGGCTCCAGAAGTATGACCAGTCACAACATACGCCAGCGCAATTCGTGGTACGATAGCGAGCGTAACAATTCACAGTCAGAGTTACGGAAAGCATGTCATGCCAGCATCGATCACCGGGTTGCTGCGCCCAGATATTGCAGCGCTCGAACCCTACACGCCAATCGTCCCGCTCGAGACCCTTGCCGAGCGATTGGGGCTGCCGGTCGAGCGCATCATCAAACTCGACGCCAACGAGAATCCCTACGGTCCATCGCCGCGCGCGCTGGCGGCGCTAGCTGCCGTCGAACGCGATACGCCGCATCGCTACGCTATCTACCCCGACCCGGATCACACGCGCCTGCGCGCAGCTCTTAGCCGGTACATCGGCCAGCCCCCGGAACGGATCGTGTGCGGCGCAGGGTCCGATGAACTGATCGACCTGCTCATGCGCGCCACGTTGCGCCCTGGCGACGCCATGATCGATTGCCCGCCGACTTTTGCCATGTACAGTTTCGATGCCGCGCTCTACGGCGCGCGCGTTATTCCTGTGCCACGCACCGACCAGTTCGATGTCGATGTCGAAGGGGTTGCAGAGGCGGTCGAACGCGAGGGGGCGAAACTGCTGTTCCTGGCGGCGCCGAACAACCCGACCGGCACCCCGCTGGCGCGCGCTGCTGTCGAGCGGTTGCTCGACCTGCCGATCATTCTGGCGATCGATGAAGCCTACGCCGAGTTCGCCGGAACGAGTGTGGTCGATCTGGTGGGCGTGCGTCCCAATCTGGTCGTCCTGCGCACCTTCAGCAAATGGGCCGGTCTGGCCGGGCTGCGCATCGGTTATGCGGCAATGCACGAGGATGTAAGTGCGTATCTGTGGAAGATTAAGCAACCGTACAACGTCAATGTCGCTGCCGAAGTCGCTGCGATTGCGTCCCTCGACGATCTGGACGAGCGAATGACAACGGTCGCGTGCATCGTCACCGAGCGCGACCGTCTGGCAGTTGCACTGGCAGCGCTGCCTGGCGTTCATGTCTACCCCAGCGCGGCGAACTTCCTGCTCTGCCGTATCGCCGGCGGCGCAGCGCGCGCTCGCGCTATCCGCGATAGCCTGGCGCAACGGGGGATTCTGATCCGCTACTTCAACCGGCCAGAGATCGACGATTGCATCCGCATCAGCGTTGGTCGTCCCGAACAGAATGACGTGCTGCTGCGCGTCCTGGAGGAAGTTGCATAGTGTCGTGAGCCGTTCATCATCGAGACATCGTCAGCCCGCCACCAGGCGACGCCGGATAGGATGGCTTCAACGCGCCTGGCGTTTCTGGACGAAAGACATCCGCTCTCGTCGTTCGTGTCTGGGGCGGGCGTTGTCGATCGCGGTCGGCGTCATCATCATCGTCGCCGTCGTTCTCCTGATCGTTGGGTTCATCTCTGCCCGCAG
>JBEPYG010000396.1:0-4095 GCA_041641515.1 Roseiflexus sp. | reverse complement strand
GTCGCGCGATGCGGTTCAACCCGATTTTCTGTTCATCCGCGCGGAGCGGGTCGCCGACCTGGTGCGTGAGCGGCGCATCCACGGCGCGCCCGACCTAATCATCGAAGTGCTCTCGCCGGGCAACAGTGCCGAGGCGATGGCGCAGAAACGCGCCGTCTACGCGCGTGCTGGCGTGGCGGAATATGTTGAAATCGACCCGGCGCAACGCGCGGCGACGCACTACCGTCTAGAAGCAGGCGCCTACCGTGAGCCGCTGCAGTACGACCTCACCGGCACACTGCGCCTAGACTGCCTGCCGGACCTGGCGCTGCCGGTAGCGGCGCTCTTCGCCGGCGCCCCCGACACGACGCTATAGATAATGATGGCAACGGTACAACGGAGGAAGCGCATGCCCTCTGACCTGACAACAGTTGCGCCGCTGCTGCTCGACCACGCCGTGGCGGGACCGCCGCAGGGGTGCTGGACGGTCGAGTGGTGGGAACGCCTGCCCGATGACGGCAACCGTTACGAGATCATCGAAGGAACCCTTGGGATGACAACTGCGCCAAGCGCCTTCCATCAGTGGATCGTTGGCAAGTGCATCGAGTTGATCGGTATTCCGGCACAAACGCACGGTCTGGGTGTCTGGTTTACTGCGCCGATCGGGGTCATTCTGTCGTCGCGCGATGCGGTTCAACCCGATTTTCTGTTCATCCGCGCGGAGCGGGTCGCCGACCTGGTGCGTGAGCGGCGCATCCACGGCGCGCCCGACCTAATCATCGAAGTGCTCTCGCCGGGCAACAGCGCCGAGGCGATGGCGCAGAAACGCACCGTCTACGCGCGTGCTGGCGTGGCGGAATATGTTGAAATCGACCCGGCGCAACGCGCGGCGACGCACTACCGTCTAGAAGCAGGCGCCTACCGTGAGCCGCTGCAGTACGACCTCACCGGCACACTGCGCCTAGACTGCCTGCCGGACCTGGCGCTGCCGGTAGCGGCGCTCTTCGCCGGTGCGCCGGATACGACGTTATAACTGATCGTTCGCATTTGCAAACCAACGCCATTTCAGATTGCAGATTTCGGACGGTAGATTGCTATAATAGCATTGCAATGCACTCTGATGAGAGTGTGCATACTCAATCTCTGAGGCTCCCCCGAACTCCCAATCGTGAACGGTTACGGGCTGTGCTGTTTCCCTCGTGGAGGAGCAATGGATTCGCAACCATGGGACGTTGCAGCAGATGGGTGGGAATCTCCGCCTTTGCTCAGAAGGTTCAATGCCAAACGACAGATTGTAGAGCGGTGTCGTGATGTTGCTCATGCCCTGACCTGACGTGCACCTTCTTGCATTCCCGCTGTGCGCATGATACACTATATATGGTTTGGTTCCACGTGGCGCCCTGGATTCCTGCCTCTGCAGTCATATCCCACAGCCCATCGTTTGCCAGACCCCAGTCGATCAAAAACTCAAGGTGTGGGCTTGAACGCAAGCCCAAAGGAGCGAAGCGAGCGATGAGCTACGCCGACAAAACGCTGACATGCCGCGATTGCGGCGCACAATTCGTCTTTACCGCAGGTGAGCAGGAGTTCTACGCGCAGAAGGGATTCACCAACGAACCGTCACGTTGCCCGAGTTGCCGGCAGGCGCGCAAAACGTCTGGCGGCGGTGCGCGCAGCGGCTATGGCGACCGTGGCGGCGGTGGCGGGTATGGTGAGCGAGGCGGCGGTTATGGCGATCGTGGTGGTGCCCGTTCATCGGGTACGCGCGAGATGTACACCGCGATCTGCGCCAGCTGTGGACGGGAGGCGAAAGTGCCGTTTTTGCCGAGCGGACGCAAGCCGGTGCTGTGTGACGATTGCTTCCAGGCGCAGCGGCGCAATCGGATGTAACGTGAACGTATCTATCGATTGATCGATTGGGGGCAGGTCTCACACCTGCCCCCAATGTTGTTTCTTCCAGGCAAGGGATGGTTTTTGTTAGGAAGCGTTCACTCGTATCGTCGCCATGGGATTTTGGCGTCGGCGGGGCGGCGTCTTATGATGCCGGCAAAAGCTTTCCCGCCGCCGATCCATGATCGCGGGATCTTCCCCCCGACCCTCTCGATTGTGAACAGTTACCTTCTACACCCCTTTTGCTGTCGTCGCTGGCGCAGCTGTTTCCGTTGTCATCGACGGTGCTTCGCGCTTGCTCTGCCAGATCGCCCAGACCAGCGCCGCCGCGCAGATGACCATCGCAAAAATGACTCCCGGGCTGCCACTGGGGATTGTGACCACGATCGGTGCGATGATCAGCGCCACCAGGTTGATCACCTTGATCATCGGGTTCAGCGCGGGTCCTGCCGTATCCTTCAGCGGGTCGCCGACGGTGTCGCCAACCACAGCAGCTTTGTGCGGCTCTGAGTGCTTCCCGCCGAAGTTCCCCTCTTCGATGTACTTCTTCGCGTTATCCCAGGCGCCGCCGGCATTTGCCTGGAAGACCGCCATCAACTGCCCAGAGAGAATGATGCCTGCCAAGAAGCCGCCAAGCGCCTCGACGCCGAGCAAGAACCCGACCAGAATGGGAACCATCACGGCAATCAGACCCAGGCTGATCAATTCCTTCTGCGCCGCCACGGTCGAGATGCTGACCGCCTGTGCATAGTCGGGGGTTACCGTACCTTCCATAATCCCCGGAATCTTGAACTGGCGTCGCACCTCATTCACGATCTGCGACGCGGCGCGCTGCACTGCGCGAATGGTCAGCGCCGAGAACAGGAACGGCACCGCACCGCCAATCAGCAGCCCGATGAACACGGTCGGCATGGCGACGTTGATACCGATCGTACGCAGTTGCTCCGCCAGCGGTACGCCGATCTGCTCCTGCACCTTCGACACATCCGCCAGGTACGAACCATACAGCGCAACTGCTGCAATCACCGCAGAACCGATTGCAATACCCTTGGTGACCGCCTTTGTCGTATTACCGACCGCGTCCAGGTCGTCCATGACGTTGCGCGCGTTCTTGTCCAGCCCTGCCATCTCGCCGATGCCGTTGGCATTATCCGAAATCGGACCGAACGAGTCCATCGAGATCGTGTTGCCGGTGAGCGTCAGCATCCCGATGCCGGTGAGCGACACGCCATACAGTACAGCGGTGAGCGTCACTGTCGGGTCGGTTGAATACCCGGCAAAAATAGCAATCGAGGTCAGAATCGACGCGCAGATCACCAGGATCGCCCACACACTCGACTCCATGCCAAGCGCCAGACCGGAAAGAATATTGGTGGCTGCACCGGTTTTTGATGCCTTACTGGTTTCCTTCACCGGATTGAAGTGGGTCGAGGTGAAGTACTCCGTCAGTTTATCGAGCGCCACTGCCAGCGCCAGACCGGCAATTGTAGCGAGGAATGGACGCCAGTCGATCGCCCCGGTCGCCGGATCGATCATATAGACCGCCGTAAACCCTGCAAATCCGATGAGACAGACCAGTGCAGCAACATAGAAGCCGCGATTCATAGCCGCCATCGCATTGCGGCGCTTCTCGTCCGTACCGACGATGGAGTTGCCGATAACCGATGCAATCACGCCAATCGCGCGCAGAACCAGCGGGAAGACGATGAACCGCAGGTCGTACTGTCCATCGCCCAGTGTGCCGACCACGGCATCGCCCAGCACCAGCCCCAGAATCAGCGCTGACACCAGCGTCACCTCGAAACTTTCGAACACGTCCGCAGCCATTCCGGCGCAGTCGCCGACGTTGTCGCCCACCAGGTCGGCAATCACCGCCGCATTGCGCGGATCGTCCTCGGGGATGCCGGCTTCCACCTTTCCCACCAGGTCGGCGCCGACGTCGGCCGCCTTGGTGTAGATGCCGCCGCCGACGCGCATGAAGAGTGCGATCAGCGAACCGCCGAAGCCGAAGCCAAGCAAGGCGTCCGGTGCAGCGATGCCAAAGACCATAAAGATCAACGTCCCGCCAAGCAGTCCAAGCCCCACCGTCAGCATGCCGGTCACCGACCCCGACTTATAGGCGACCTGCAGCGCGGGGTTGTATCCCTTGCGCGACGCGGCAGCTACACGCACATTCCCCTCGACTGCCACGTTCATACCAACGAAGCCGACCGCATACGAAAACAC
>JBEPYG010000395.1:0-4102 GCA_041641515.1 Roseiflexus sp. | reverse complement strand
TCTTATCCTGGCATATCTGATGGCGCCAGCCGTTGATTTCTTCGATCGCTGGATGCCGCGCTGGCTGTCCATCCTCGCTGTCTATGTGCTGGGGTTTCTGGGGATCGCAGCGACCTTTGCGCTGATTATTCCGCCGCTGGTTGAACAGATCGAGCAATTGATCAGACGCCTGCCAACGTTTAGCGAAGTTCAACAATTTGTCGACTCGGTTGTTCGTCAGTACCGCGATCAGGTTCCTCCTTTACTGCAACAGCCAATCGAAGATAGTCTGGTGAATCTATTGCGTTCGCTGCAGAACAACATCGATACCTATCTGCAGCGAGCCGGCGCATTTCTTTTTAATCAAGTCATTCAACTGCTCAATACGTTCACTTTCATTCTGGGATTCATTTCAATACCGATCTGGCTTTTTTACGTGCTGTACGATAAGCACAAGGGGCGGGTTTTCTTCGATCAGCTGGTGCACCCGCGCGCCCGCGCTGATTTCTGGAATGTGTGGGATATTGTCAATCGGGTTCTGGGCGGGTACATTCGTGGTCAGATCATTTTGTGCGTTTCGGTTGGTGTGGCGGTTGGCATCGGGCTGGTGGGGCTGGAAATGCTTGGTTTCCCGCTTGGCGACTATGTTCTGGTGCTGGCGCTCATTGCTGGCGTTACCGAGTTCATTCCGGTGCTCGGCCCGACGATCGGCGCCGTTCCGGGAGTCATTCTTGGGTTTGGTATCTCACCAACGGCGGGCATCGCCGTCCTTGTCCTGTATATTGCTGTCCAGCAACTCGAAAACAGTCTGCTGGTGCCGCGCATCATTGGCGAGAGCGTCGGCGTGCATCCGGCGGTTCTGACCGTAGCTATGATTGTGATGGGCACGTTGTTCGGGCTGTTCGGCATCCTGCTGGCGGCGCCGGCGGTTGCTACAGCGCGTGACCTCTTCAAGTACACCTATCTGCGGCTGGAAGGTTACACGCCCGAGGAGAGTCTTCGTCGCACCGCAGCAGACCACGCGCCGATTATTCATTCAGCAGGGTGAGTCCAGACAGGAGCGCGAGACGTTATAGACACGGCGCATCGTACCTGTTCGGTGGCGCCCGATTGCATGTTCCCCAGGCGAGCTGCAATCGGATGATATTATGCTGATTGGAATTGAACAAACCACATGCGCACGCTCACCAGAGCGCACTGCCATGCCATCACAGCAATCTCCAATCCAACATCTACAATCTAAAATGGTACTACGCCTCAGCCACTGCCGTCACTGTCGTAGCCGACTCGCGTCCCGGCAGGGTCAGCGCCAGTGCAGCTGCTGGAATCGCGAGCAGGACCGTACCCTGCATCGCAGGAAGTAACCCCACCGTATCTGCCAGCGCCCCAACCAGCGCAGTGCCGATACCGCCAGTCGCAAAGGTGAATCCCAGGATCAGTCCGGCAGCAAACCCCTGACGAACCGGCAACAGCCGCTGTGCGTGCACCACCAGCACGCTATGCTGCCCGCCAATGACAATACCTGCGATGCCACACGCGATGAAGGCCGCCAGCGGTGAGGGCGACCAAAGGCAGATCAGCCCGGCAGGGATGCTGATCAGCAGAGGCCAGATCGTCGCTGCGCGCATACCAAAGCGGTCGGCGATATCACCGGCGATAATATTGCCGATGGCGGCGGTGAACATAAACGTACCCGCGATCGCGCCGTAGGCGACTGGTTCCCACCCGCGATCGGCGAACAGTTTGGGTAAGAACGACATAAACACCGACTGAATCGACGAACGCAGCGCCACTAGGACGATAAACGCGGCCAGAATTGCCGTCCCGACACGGACTGCCGCATGCGCAGCGCGCGCCGTGCCACCCACCGGTATCACCGGTCGCGGCGCAGCGAACAGGAAAACCGCCGGCGCGAGGGTCAGCGCCGTCAGCGCCAGGATCGGGCGTGTACCGTGTGTAGCGCCGAGCAATGCGCCTCCCAGCAGCGGTCCCAACGACAATCCGAGTTGCCCGCTGAAGAAGAATATCGCCGTGGCGCTTGCCGCGCGCGCCGGCGCAGAAGCTGCCGCGCTCGCCGTTCCAATCGGGTGGAAGAGACCCGATCCCAGCGCCATCAACCCAACCAGAAGAACAATCAGAGTCCAGTTTGTCGAAAGGACGATCGCCGCCAGGCAGACGGCCATCCACGCGACCCCGGCGCCGGCCAGAGCTGCCGGATGATCGCTGAAATGATCCGCCAGCCAGCCGAAGAGCGGCTGTGAAAGCGCGCCGGCGAAAATCTGAATGGTGAGCGCAATGCCGATCTGAGCGTTACTGAGCGCCAGTGGTATAGCTAGCGTCGCCAGCAGGACAGGAACGACGCTGTTGAGCACATCAACGGCGAAATGACCGGCGCTGATCGAAATCAGGAGACGATTCTTGAGCACAGAAGGAGTCCTTGAGTACAGTTGCGATGAACCAACGAGATAGTACGGATATGCGATTATACTGGATCGCTGCAATTCGAGCGAGGTCGCGCAGCAAAAGATGAACGGTTGTATAAGACTCTTCTCGTGAAATTGTCATTTGTTTGAAAGGTGACATCCTAAACCGGTTATGCTATAATTCTTAACAATATACATTCGCACTGGTGCGATGATCGTCCCGGCTGTTGTTTGCATCGCGCGATGACGTGCACCAGACTGTACGCTGTCGCGTGCTGGAAAACAGCAGCCGGTTCTTTGCGTCGAGGGTCTATGCGGATTTTGATGTTGTCCTGGGAGTATCCGCCGCATCTTATTGGCGGCCTGGGGCGCCACGTGACCGATCTGACTGATGCGTTGGCACAGATCGGTGTCGAGGTTCATGTTGTCACCCCCAATCTCCACCACGCTGACAGTTACGAACTCACGGCTCAGGGTGTTCATGTTCACCGGGTGGCGGTTCCGCCAGTTGCTGATCGCACATTCTTTCCGCTGACGCAGGAGTTGAACGGTGCACTGCGGCATGCTGCGCTCGATCTGCACCGTCATGTCGGCGGCTTCGATCTGATCCATGCACACGACTGGCTGGTTGCATCTGCGGCGATGACACTCAAGCGTTTCTGTCACACGCCGCTGCTGGCAACGATCCACGCGACCGAACGCGGACGGCAGCAGGGACATTTGAGGACTGACTTGTCGTTTCAGATCGATCGTCTGGAGCGTTTACTGACGAGCGAGGCGCTCCGGGTGATTGCCTGCTCGCACTTCATGGCGCACGAAATACACGCTGCCTTCGATACGCTGCACGAGAAGATCGATGTCGTACCAAATGGTGTGGTGATCCGGCCATCGCCATTCAACAGCGACGCGGAACGGCTGGCATTTCGTCGTCGTTTTGCGCGCGACGATCAACCATTGGTATTTTCGGTCGGGCGGATTGTGTACGAAAAGGGGTTACACCTTCTAGTCGATGCCTGGCCACAGGTGTTGGCGCAGTTTCCGCAGGCGCGTGCGGTGATTGCTGGCGCTGGCGTTTGCCTCGATACGCTTCAGGAGCGCGCATCCTCTGCAGGTCTGACCGATTTCATTCTTTTCACCGGTCGTATCAGCGATGAAGAGCGCGACCGCCTGTACCATGTCTCGGATGCAGCTGTGTTTCCGTCGCTGTACGAGCCGTTCGGTATTGTCGCACTGGAGGCGATGGCGGCAAAGTGCCCGGTCGTTGTCGCGCACACTGGCGGGCTTGCTGAGGTGGTCAAGCTCCATGAAACCGGGTTGACGGTCTACCCAAACAACGTCAGCTCGCTCGCCTGGGGCATCCAGCATACCCTGGCGCATCCCGAGTGGTCGCAACAACGTGCCGCCAATGCGTTTCACGAGGTCTCCACTCGCTACAGCTGGCATGTTATTGCGCACACAACCAAAAATATCTACGAGCGGGTTTGCGACGAGTGGCGTCAGGCACAGCACGAAACCCACCCTGTTGCAGCGCCTCACTTTGTCGGTGCGTACTGGTAGTCAGTTTCGGTAGTTCAGGGATGGAGACGTTGCAGTGTAACATCTCCATCCCTGAGCGTAACGCCGTCTATTTCTGCTCCTCGAGAACTGCCTGTGCCGCTGCGAGCCGGGCGATGACAACGCGGTACGGACTGCACGACACA
>JBEPYG010000394.1:0-4107 GCA_041641515.1 Roseiflexus sp. | reverse complement strand
CGCCGCCCCCCGACCAGGCAACGCTCGTCGGCGCGGGGCGGAACGGATGACTCAGAGCCTATCTGAATAATGCGGGATACCGAAAAACCGCATCCTGAGCAGCGCGTATCGAAGGGGCGATTTTTTGGATAGGCACTGAAGACGTTCACCCGCCTGCCAGGGTATGCCCGGTTTAAGAGTTGATCTTCAAATTCGCCTCCTGGGAACCTGAGGCTGGGCGCGCCTGCGCGAGCAGGAAAGTTGGAGTGCGGCGTGCTGCGCCTCAACGACGTTTATCCCATCACATTGATCTTTTCCGGCGCAATCTTGAATCGCACCCGCCGCTCATCTGGCGAGTTCGGCGTAAATCGCTCGGCACCAGTATACCGTTGCGCCAGATAGTCGATATGCGCACGCCCATGCTCCTCATCAACCTCGACTACCGGACCGCGAATCTGAATGTAACGATAGATATTGTCGGGATCGACGACAACCAATGCGACATAGGGATGTGCACGGATCGCGCGATCCTTGAGCCGCCCAACGGCAGTATTCACGTAGATAAAGCCGTCTTCGAAATGAAACCAGACCGGCGTCGCCTGCGGCGTCCCATCGGGCAGGGTCGTCGCCAGGATCATGATCAACGGTCGTTCGAGCAGATCGCGGTGCGACTCTGGGATTTCCGCGAGCTGCATGGCATGATGACGCATACGATACTCCGGTTATGATCTCAGGTACGGAATCACCCGCTCGCTAAACGCTTTGATGAACTGCTCCTGGTTGCGCCCGACATTATGGACGTGAATCTCATCAAACCCCAGATCGATGAACTGCTGAATATACGCACGATGTTCATCGAGATCGGGTGAGATCAACATTCGGTTCTTGAAGTTTTCCGGTCGCACCAGTTTCGCAATCTCGGCAAAATCCTCCGGGTTGCGAATATCCTGTTTGGGAAAGGGCATACCACCGTTGGGCCACTCGGTCAACGCATTCTGCATAGCTTCTTCGTAGGTTTCAGCCCAGGACATATGCAACTGAAGGAGTTTGGGCATCCGCGCCGGGTCCTTGCCCGCTTTTCGCGCGCCTTCCTCGAATTTCCCCAGGAGCATGCGCAGTTTGTCAGGGCTGGCGCCGGGCGTAATGATCCCATCGCACTCGCGTCCGGTCCACTCGGCGGTGACCGGCCCGGCTGTGGCGATATAGATCGGGGGCGGGGCGGGAGGAAGCGTCCACAGGCGAACGCGCTCCATTCGAAAGTACTTTCCATTATCATGGCGGGCAACGTTGCCGGTGAACAGTTTCTTGATGATGCCGACCGCTTCCTGTAACATCTGGAGACGGATGTGCGGTTCGGGCCAGACGCCGCCAACAACGTGCTCATTCAGCGCCTCGCCACTTCCCAACCCCAACCAGAAGCGACCAGGAGTCATTGCTGCCTGTGTTGCTGCAGCTTGCGCCACGACTGCCGGATGGTACCGAAACGACGGACACGTCACCCCTGGACCGAAGGTTAATGTGCACGTCGTTGCCCCCAGCGCTGCCATCCAGCTCCAGACGAATGCACTATGTCCCTGTTGCGGCACCCAGGGCTGAAAATGATCCGCCGCCATCACCCCTTTGAAGCCATGGCGCTCGGCGAGCTGGCAGTACGCCAGAAGGTCGTTCGGGTGGAATTGCTCTAATGCTGCGGCATATCCGATGATTGCCATTGTCGTGCTCCTTTGCGCTCGAGAAACTCCCGTGCCAGACGTTGCGCTGATGTATCGCCAGGTTGCTGTGCCAGCCAGATCAGATCGTCAGGTTCATCGATATCCCGCTCGAGATGCGGCAGACGCACAAGACGCACCGGCCATCCGCGACGCCTGGCTTCAGCACAATGACGCGCACAGCTGTCGGGTCCAAACAGAAACGTCCATTCCTGCGCCGATGTCACGAGAAGCAGGTTCGTCCCGCCATCATGAGCCGGCACGATGACGACTCCGGATGTCTCCGCCACCATCAGCACATCGTCCGGCCGCAGCAGGGGAAGATCGGAGGGCGCGACCAGAACCGCTGTATGCGCGGGAAGGTCTGCGACTGCCTGACGAAGCGCGGCGTTGAGATCAGATGCCCGATCGATAACAATCGCGGCACTGTGCGCGATCGCCACCTGGTGCGCTGCCGCATCACGACTGATCACCGTAACCCGGCAGACTGGCGACCGCGACAGTGCCGCCAGCACATCGCCGAGCATCGACAACGACAACGCCTGTCGTTCGTGTGTATCGAGAACAGGCGCCAGACGTCGCTTTGCCTGGCGTAATTCCTTGACTGGAACGAGGGCGTGGATCTCCATGCTGGCCGGTTCTACAACAAGTGACGACGTGCAGCAGTTCTCCTAGTACCGGGTATCGCTTCCACCACGTTCTCAAGATGTCCGTCCACGAATGTATCGGTTATGACGACCCTGCATCACGATGTGTGATATGACGTGCAGCAGCAAGCGTTGCCTCAGCCAGACGACGCTTTTCGACAGGCCCGCGCATCAGTGTATCGGTTACGACGACCTCGACGCCAGTCGCACGGATGTCATCAGCCAGATCAACGTCCGCCTGGTCAATCACCAGGGTGTCGATCACACCACGATAGCAGGCAGCAACACCACGCGCAGACACCTCCAGACCAGCAGCGCGCATCAGCGGCGCCGCTGGACCTTTGACCGGCGCGCCAGCAATGATGGGGCTGACCGCCACAACCGGCGCCGGTGATGCAACAATTGCGTCACGCACACCAGGCACTGCCAGTATTGTACCAATGCTGACCACCGGATTACTCGGCGCGATCACAATCACCTCAGCAGTGGACAGCGCCTCGAGGACGCCAGGCGCCGGACGCGCCTGCTCGATGCCGACAAAGCGCACCCCAAGCACTTCATCACGAGCGCGCCGCTGCACCAGATACTTCTGAAAATGCAGCCATCCCACGGGTGTGGCAATCTCGGTTGCCACCGGATCGTCGCTCATCGGCAGCATCCGAATGCCGACATTCAACGCGCGTCGAAACGCATCCGTCACCTGTGAAAGAGTCCATCCGGCGCGCAGCAACTCAGTGCGGCGGATGTGGACCGCCAGATCGCGATCGCCAAGTTTGAACCATGTTTCTGCACCGAGAGCAGCGAGCATCGAGAGCGTATGGGTCGTGTCGTTCTGTATCCCCCAACCCTGCGAGGTATCGACAATGCCTGCCAGCGTATACATCACAATGTCGATATCCGGAGAAACACGGAGCCCGTGAAAAATCATGTCATCGCCTGTGTTGACAATCGCAGCAATTGTTTCAGGCGGCACAACCTGTACCAACCCCTCGAGAAAACGGGCAGCGCCGACGCCACCCGCCAGAACGACAATCATGGAGAATCTCCATCCGGTTCAATCGAAGCGAACAATAAGTGTTTCGAGCGGCAATCGTTCCCGGCGAACCGGTTCGCTCGCGGCATACCCGACGGTGATCAGAGCGTGCGGAGTCAATGCCTGATCCAGATCAAGCGCATCTATCACAACATCAGGACAGAACAAGGGAGCACACATCCACCCACAATCCAGACCAAGCGCATACGCCGTGAGCAGCATATTTTGAATAGCGCAACCCAAGCTTTGCACCGCCATCGTTATTTCGGCAGCATTGCGCGCCGCATCGGGGTACACATCGAGATCGACAGTATACAGGCACGGCAGAATGACAACAGGTGCACCTGTAATCCGCTCATACGATTTCTGTGCACGTATGTCGATCGTGGCAGCATCCTGACCATCGAGCGCAAGCTGGCGTCGCCATTCATCACCCATTGCCTCAGCAAGTGCACGTTTGACATCTGCACGGGTCAGCACCACAAACCGCCATGGCTGCCGACCATGCGGTGAAGGCGCCCACCGCGCCGCTTCGAGCATCGCCATGATATGCTCACGCGCGACAGGACGACTCGACAGACGACGCACCGACCGTCGACCACGGATGATATCCGCCAGCGAGAGTGACAGACGATTCGTTTCAGCGGTCATCACAACACCAGCGCTCGTGCGGTCTTCCTGCGTCTATCAACGGAACAGATCACGTTCCGGCGACCGAATAAGGACGCGTGCGCCATCA
>JBEPYG010000393.1:0-4142 GCA_041641515.1 Roseiflexus sp. | reverse complement strand
GCCGCGCAACGCAGCGTCCCTAGACTATTATATTAGCATGGAGTTTGTTGAGGCGCGCGAAACACGGTATCCTCGCCGGCGTGGGGTCAGCGGGGACGCCGCCAGGGCGTGTGGCGTCGAGGGCTGGCAGTGCGTGCAGGATGGAACCTGTGAACATCGTCCCGGCGGACAATGCTCACACGAGTCCGTAAACAACATTTGGACTCTGGCGTTGCCGCGTTTCAACACATTATCCGGCTTCCTGCCATTGCGCCTTCATAAATGCCAGGGCAGCTGGCGCCTGTTCTGCCAGATTATCCCATCTGCATTCCGCCGAGATGCGTGCATCGTATCCGCCAGCGCGCAGGACGCGCATGAACCCGGCGTAGTCGTACCCCGGCGTATCCGGCGAGCGTCGTCCGCCGCCTGCCACGTGGACATGCACCACCCGCGGCATTGCTGCGGCAACCGCATCGAGCGGTTCGCGTTCGACTTCGATGTGGTAGAGATCGGCCAGCAGAGAGACATCGTGCAGGCCGCGGTCGCGGAGAAATGCGGCGCACTCGTCAACGGTGTTGAACACATTGCACTCCTGCCGGTTGAGGTGCTCAAGCGCCAGCGCGATGCCGCAGCTTGCAGCTTCTTCGCCCGCGAGCGCAACCGCATCGGCGAGTTGATCGAGCGCTCGATCACGGGGCCAGCTGTCGGGGATGCGCCGAGCAGCGCCGCTTCCGAGCACGACGACCGCAGCGCCGAGTGATGCCATTCTGCTGAATGCGCGGCGCAGATAGGAGCGCAGAACGCTCAGATCGGCGCGCGGCCCGCAGAGCGGGATGTCTCCCGGTACCAGAACATTGAACGACTCGGGACGGATAGGGGCGCCTGCAATGGCGCGTAGCGCCGGAAGAGCGGCGGCATCTTCCTCGAACGGCAAGACCGCATGCGCCGGCAATTCACAGAAGTCGTACCCTGCGGCAGCGACTGTTGCGATCTGGTCGGCAGAAATGCACACACCGAAACGCATGACAATGTCCCTCTTTAGTTCTACAGCGGATGCACCGGTTGTCCGGTGCGCGCCGATTCGTACACAGCCAGCACAACTGCCAGCGCGCGACGCGCTTCTTCGCCGGTCACCAGGGGCGCCCGCTGATCGCGGATTGCTGCAACAAAATCGTGGACGATGCGCGTATGCCCGACGGCGCTGATACCGGTGGGGTGCGCGCCGGAACCTGCCGCCTGTTGTCCTGCGCCGCCGGTGATGATGCGCTGGGGATCGAGCGTCGAGGGATGTGCAGTTTCCCAGCGCACAATCGCTTCTCCTTCGATCTGCAGACCGCCGTGGGTTCCATAGACCTCGACGCGGTGAGGAAAACCTGGCGCAACTGCCGTGGTGGCGGCAATCGAACCGAGTGCACCGCCTGCGAAACGTAACGTGGCGCTAACGCAATCTTCCACCTCGATCGCATGCGCCAGCGTTGCAGTGTGCGCATAGACATCAATCACCTCGTCACCCATCAGCCAGAGGAGAAGATCGACCAAGTGAATGCCCTGGTTCATCAGTGCGCCGCCGCCATCGAGTCTCCAGGTGCCGCGCCAGGCTGCCGAGTCATAGTATTCCTGAGTACGCAGGTAGGGTACGGTCATTGCGCCAAGGATCATGCGTCCAAGGGCGCCTGCCGCAATTGCGTCGCGCGCTGCACGAAACTCCGGATCGGTGCGGCGTTGCAACGCGACGCCAAGGTGCACACCGCCAACCCGACAAGCATCGATCAGAGCGTCGGCATCGGCGAGTGTGATTGCCAGCGGTTTCTCGACCAGCACGTGTTTGCCGGCGCGCGCTGCAGCAATGCCCTGAGCGGCGTGCTGCCCGCTCGGTGTGCAGATGCAGACCGCATCAATGTCGTCCCGCGCCAGAAGCGCCTCGACATCCGGCTCGACGCTAGCTCCAAATGCCGATGCCAGCGCTGCGGCGCGTTCGGGATGACCGGCGCAGACGGCGACCAGTTGCGCGCCAGGGGTTTGCGCAATCGCCTGCGCGTGGTAGCGTCCGGCGACACCGGCGCCGATGATGCCAAAGCGAACCCCGGCATCGCTCACAACGTTCTCCTTCCTGCCCTTAGGTCGTCGAGCAGCGCATCGTATGCCTGGCGGTCGAGTGGAAGCGTGACCGGTTGCCCGATGATACCCGAGTAGATCACCGCATTGGAGAGTTCAAGCGCCATGCGCGCCTCACGCGCATCACACCGCGGACGCCGTCCTTCCGCAATTGCCGCCGCCAGATCACGGTACACCGCCAGGTGTCCGCCGCCATCGCCAGGCAGATGGAACGTTTCGGACTGCACCTGTGGCTGGCTCCACATCTCTTGCACGGTTGCGCGGTATTCGCTGAGTGGTGTGGCAAAATGATGGAAGACCAGATGATCGAGCGTAATCTCAAGCGCACCACGGTCGCCGATGATCTCGGTGCGTCGTTCGTTGCCTGCTTCGACCGTGCTGAAATAAATGTAGCCGGGTGCGCCATTTGGGTATTCGAGCAGCGCCTGTGCCACATCCTCGCACTCGATTTCGTGCCCCAAGGTGCGCACCCATCCCCAGACCTTCGCCGGCAGACCGGTCAGATGGCAGAGCAGGTCAAGCGGGTGGGGAGCCTGGTTCATCAACACCCCGCCGCCTTCACCGCGCCAAGTGCCGCGCCAGGTCGCCGAGTTATAGTAAAACTGCGTGCGGAACCAGGGTTCAACACACAGAACACGCACCAGCTCGCCGATTGCACCGGCATCGATCAAGGCCCGCGCCTGCTCGATCACCGGACGGAACCGTTGCTGAAAACAGACCGCCAGAATCCGTCCGGCGCGATCGGCAGCTGCAATCATCGCGTCTGCCTCGGAGACGCTGATCGCCAGCGGTTTTTCGACCAGCACATGGGCGCCGGCTTCCAGACAATCGATCGCCAGTGTTGCGTGGAATGGATGCGGCGCGCAGATCACAACGACATCGGGACGAACAGCATCGAGCATGGCGCGGTGATTGTCGAAGAACGGACAACCAACGTCGGCAGCGCGCGCTGCCCCACGCTCGATGGCAATATCCGCCATACCGACGATATGTGCACCGGGGAGTTGTGTAAGCGCTTTCACATGAGTTACAGCAATCCCCGCAGCGCTGCCAATGATGCCGAAACGCAGATCCGGAGTGCTCATCGATGCTTCTCTCCCGTGAGGAACGATACCACATCAATGATACCTGATGTGGAATATTTGTCAACAGCGATTGCCGGATGGATAAGGCTTTCCACTAGAGATGATCGGGCACATTGCGGCGCAGTTCATCGAGCCACACCTGAGCTTCGGCATCGCTTGGGGCGCGCCAGTCACCCCGCGGTGAGAGTGACCCGCCGGAGCCGACTTTTGGAGCGTTTGGCAGCGCCGAACGTTTGAACTGGCTTGTTTTGAAGAAACGCCACAGAAAGACCTCGAGCCAGCGTCGGATGGTTGCCAAATCGTACTGGCGGCGCTCATCACCCGGCAGTCCCGGAACCCAATCGCCACGCTTGGCGTCACTCCAGGCATTCCACGCCAGAAAGGCGACCTTGCTCGGGCGAAAGCCATAGCGCGTGATATAGAAGAGGTTGAAATCCTGCAACTCATAGGGACCGATAATCGCCTGGGTGCTCTGCGCCGGACGCGAACGATCAGAGTCGTCCGGCGGTATCAGTTCGGGTGAAATCTCGGTGCTCAGGATAGAACGCAGAAGAGCGCTGGTTGCCTCATCGAACTGCCTCGAATCGGCAACCCAGCGAATCAGGTGCTGGATGAGGGTCTTCGGCACCGAGGCGTTGACATTGTAGTGCGACATATGATCACCCACGCCATACGTTGCCCAACCAAGTGCGAGTTCACTCAGGTCGCCGGTGCCAACGACGAGCGCGCCGTGCATGTTTGCCAGGCGGAAGAGGTGCGAGGCGCGGTCACCCGCCTGGACATTCTCGAAAGTGACATCGTACACCGGTTCACCGCGCGCGAAGGGATGCCCGATATCGCGCAGCATCTGCATGCACGACGGTCGAATATCGATTTCGCCGGCGGTGACGCCAAGCGCTTGCATCAGGCTGCGCGCATTGGTCAGCGTGACTTCGCTGGTGGCAAACCCCGGCAGGGTGTATG
>JBEPYG010000392.1:0-4162 GCA_041641515.1 Roseiflexus sp. | reverse complement strand
GAGCGCGCTCAGGCCAAAGCGCTCGAAGAACTGGAGCGCATGGAGATGATGCCGCCAGCTTCGCCTGAGTACAGTGTGCTGCGCACCTACCTCGACTGGCTGATCCATCTGCCCTGGAGCCAGCAAACCGAAGACGACACCGATCTGGTGCGCGCAGCGGCGACGCTCGAGCGCAACCACTACGGATTGCCGCGGGTCAAGGAGCGCATTCTGGAGTTCATGGCAGCGCGGATGCTTGCCGGTCCGCGTCTCAAGTCGCCGATCATCTGTTTTGTTGGGCCTCCGGGTGTGGGAAAAACCTCGCTCGGTCGCTCGATCGCCGAAGCGCTTGGGCGGCGTTTTGTCCGCATTTCGCTGGGAGGCGTGCACGACGAGGCGGAGATTCGTGGGCACCGGCGCACCTATATCGGTGCGATGCCGGGGCGGATCGTCAAGGCGATGAAAGATGCCGGAACCATCAATCCGGTCTTCATGCTCGATGAAATCGATAAACTGGGCAGTGATTTTCGCGGCGACCCAGCCTCGGCGCTGCTCGAAGTGCTCGACCCGGAGCAAAATGTTGCGTTTACCGACCATTATCTTGACCTGCCATACGATCTGTCGCGCGTGTTGTTCATTACAACCGCCAACCTGCTCGACCCGATTCCACCGGCGCTGCGCGATCGCATGGAGGTCATCCATCTGCCGGGATATACCGAGGAGGAGAAACTGGAAATTGCGCGACGTTTCCTGGTTCCACGCCAGCTGGAAGCGAATGGTCTCGCAAGCCCGGAGTATGTGGCACAAAGCGCCGCAGTACTGACAAAGGACGCGGTAGCATTGGTGAAAATGCCAGGAACAGTGCTGCGTTTCAGTGAGAGTGCGCTGCAGCAGATCATTCGAGGCTATACCTACGAAGCGGGAGTGCGCAACCTCGAACGGGAAATTGGCGCAATCTGCCGGAAGGTAGCGCGACGCCTGGCTGAAGGTCGTAATTATGCACACATCATTCAGGCATCCGCACTTCCTCGTTATCTGGGCCCGCCGCGGTATCTCTACGGGCTTGCCGAACAGCAGGACGAGGTCGGAGTGGCGACCGGCATGAGCTGGACGGCCAACGGCGGCGATGTCATGGCGGTCGAGGTCTCATTGATGAAGGGGCGTGGCGTTCTGTCGCTGACCGGGCAACTCGGCGAGGTCATGCGCGAGTCGGCGCAGGCGGCGCTCTCGTTTGCGCGCGCCAATGCCGAAGCGCTTGGCATCAAGCCCAAGCGCTTCGAGACGACTGATATTCACATTCACGTGCCGGTCGGCGCGGTGCCCAAGGATGGTCCATCGGCTGGGATCACGATGGCAACGGCGTTGATCTCGGCGTTTACCGGGCGACCGGTGCGCCGCGATGTGGCGATGACGGGGGAGATTACGCTGCGCGGACGGGTGCTGCCCGTCGGGGGGATCAAAGAAAAAGTGCTGGGCGCGCATCGCGCTGGCATTCTCACGATCATTCTACCGCGACGCAACTCCGTTGACCTCGAAGAAGTCCCGGCGCATGTGAAACGCCGGCTGAACTTTGTCTATGTCGATCATATGATGGATGTCATCGCCTGTGCACTGTGCGATCAGAGCGCCGGCAAGCGCGCTTCCCCGACGTCTGCCGAAGAAGCGTCGGTTAATGGGGCACAGCTCTGATGGTGTTGATCAACATGCACGCGTCATACCCCGACACCTTCCGTCGCACCATCATCGAGATCTACGGCGAGTCGGGCAGTATCTGGCTGAGTCGGCTGCCATCGCTCCTCGACACCCTGGCAGAGTTATGGTCACTCACTCTTCTGCCGCCGTTTCCCAATCTAACGTACAATTATGTTGCGCCCGCGATCCGGGCCGATGGTGAGCCGGTGACTCTGAAAGCTGGCGTTCCCAACCCGGAACTGACTGCCGAGATTGCGGCCCTGCGCTTCTTCGACGGACGAGGCTGCGCCCGACTGATTGAAACCGATGAGGCGCGTGGTGCGTTCCTGATCGAACGTTTGCTGCCCGGAACACCACTGCGCACCCTCGAGCCGGACGATCGGACGGTTCTTGTTGCTGTCGAGGTCATGCAGCAGATCTGGCGCCCGGCGCCTGATGCCCATCCGTTCCCAACGACCGCGACATGGGGGGAAGGGTTTATGCGCATGCGACGCGCCTTCGATGGCGGCAGTGGCCCGTTTCCACGGGCATTGACGGACGTAGCGGAGCGATGGTACGCCGAACTCGACGCATCGGGCGCCGCGCTGGTCGTGCTGCATGGCGATCTGCACCAGGAGAATATCCTGGCGGCGCACCGCGCCCCATGGCTGGCGATCGACCCAAAGGGGGTGGTTGGCGAACCGGCATATGAGGCAGGGGCGCTGCTGCGCAACCCACCAACCTGGCGCACGCAGAACGAACTTGTGCGCATTATGACGCGGCGGGTCGATCTGATCACAGAAGCACTCGGCTTCGAGCGTGAGCGTGTGGCGGGGTGGGGACTGGCGCAGGCCGTGCTGTCCGCCTGGTGGTCATACGAAGATCATGGGCACGGCTGGGAAGAAGCGATCGCATGCGCCGAGGCGTTGTATCGTCTGATGTGAAGCGCCATTCTCAGGAGATGTTCTATGCGTGATGCGCCGCTCGCCGGAATAACCGTCCTCGATCTTTCGCGTCTGATTCCCGGACCGTATGCAACGCTCCTGCTCGCCCATCTCGGTGCGCAGGTCATCAAAGTCGAGCCGCCGGGCATGGGCGACTACCTGCGCCTGCTGCCGCCTCACGGACCGGATGGGATGAATCCGGTTTTTACTGCGTTGAACCGGGGCAAACGCAGTATCATCATCGATCTGAACGATGGAGCAGGACGACGCATCCTGCGTGAACTGGCAAAACGCGCCGATGTGCTGGTTGAAAGCTTTCGTCCTGGAGTCCTGGAGCGCTTCGATGTCGAGCTTGAGTCGCTGCGCCGCGACAATCCGCGCCTGATTACCTGTTCGCTGGCGGGATATGCTGCCGATGGCCCGCTGGCGAGTGCGCCAGGGCACGATCTGACGTATCAGGCGGTGGCTGGCGCCCTCGGTCTGACCGATGCGCCACCGACTCTGCCGGCGCTTCCGCTGGCCGATCTGGCGGGCGGGTTGTTTGCTGCGCTTGGCATTGTCGCGGCGCTGGCGGCGCGCAGCGCTAGCGGCGAGGGACGGCACGTTCCGGTCACGCTCGAAGAGAGCATAGGCGCCATGCTGGTGCTGGAACGCGCCGAGATGGAGATGCCGTTCCGGTTTGGTGATATGCTGCGCGGTGGTCGCGCCGGGTACCAGTTGTACCGATGTCGCGACGGTCGTCATCTGGCGCTGGCGGCGCTCGAAGAAAAGTTCTGGAATGCTTTCTGCGATGCCATCGGGCGCAGCGCCTGGCGCTCCCGTTTTGCCGAGATCGATCAGGAAGCGCTGTCTGCCGAGATTGCCACGTTAATAGCGGAACGTCCGGCATACGAATGGGAAGCATTGCTGCGCGCCGCCGATGTACCGTGCGCTGTGGTGGCGACGCTGGCAGAAGCGCGTGCATATGCACCGCTGCCATTCGCTGCTGGCGGAGTTCCTCCCAACGCATCGGCGCCGCAGCACGGCGAGCATACCGAATCGGTACTGCGCGAATGGAATGTGCGATAATCCGTACACCATCCAGAGGCACGCTTATGCGCCGGTCTGGAAGCGCAGACGCTATCCAGGTGCGTGCAGGTGAGATACCCACGCACCCGGAAAAAGCATGAACATGGAACCAGGAGATGTCTATGCCAGCAATTGGACGGAATGACCCCTGCCACTGTGGCAGCGGCAAGAAATACAAACATTGTCATTTGCCCATCGAAGAAGCTGCGCGCGCCGAGCAACTGCGCTTACGGCGCGCCGTCGATACGCTGCTGCCCAAAGTGATCGAGGCAGCGCGCGCCGCGCCAGAAGTGATTCCCGATGCTCTGCAACGCTTCTGGAACGGTAAGTACACACCCGATCAACTTGCTGAACTCGACGATCTGGAAGATCGCGGCGCCGAACGCTTTCTGACCTGGCTGGCATTCGACTACAACTTTGACGATGGGCACACCCTGGTCGAGCGACTGGCGGACGACCCTGCGTCACTCGATCCGGGTGAACCAGAGCGCCAGTTGCTA